>DBZZ01000005.1:0-26546 GCA_002311315.1 Methylococcaceae bacterium UBA1147
CGAAGTATTCGGTGACCGTTCAGTTCTGATTACATGCGATGTTTGGACATCAAAACCGTATCGGGACTGTTCGACTTCATAGAGTCCGACCAATAACTTTTTCAATCCCTTATGGATTGGAATGATTCGACCACCAGATTTCCCTTTCGATGCATCATTGGTCAGGTGGATTGACTCCCCAAGTTCACCAGTCGGTGAAACCATCATCGACCAACGAACCCCCGAGATTTCTTTTGACCTGAACCCACTTTTGACTGAAAGGAGGAAGATCACTCTATTTCTAAGGGGATGTCTTGTTGAACCAAGATACAACAACATCGTTTCGATCTGTTTCTTGGTCAGAACCTTTGATTGTTTTCCGAGACCCATATTAGTCACCAAATATGTTATGAAAGGATATATTCTGATCGTATCATAATGAGTTATTAGGGTCTATGGCAAAGGATGAGAAAAAACAATAATAAACTCAGTATCTTACCGTTACTGGGTATGAAATCATTGTTTCATACTCAGTGTGCATGATCAGGGTTGATGGACCTCCGTATTTCACAGATATGTCTTCTTGGGATGTCTTACGAAATATCCATCACACACACCCAACAGGATCTGTTTCCCCCCGAATGAAGTCTCACTCCCCGAAATGAGATCAAAGATTGTTCTTGAATATTGATATGGGGAATAACCGTCCTTAGTCCTCTCATTCGTGGGACGAATGTATTGGGATGGATGTTCCATGATTTATCGATTACTCAGTTCACCCTGAATCTTTAGAACGAGTGCATTGTACCGATTCTGAAGGGTGGTCGGTCGAACCCTTTTACCGTTTTAATTTTTAAGAAAGATTGAGGTCGGTCCGGATCTTCCGATTAATATATAATCATAGTTTTCCAAGGTCACTGTAATTTTTGATTTAACTAATTCTGAAAGTTTATTTGAATAGTCTTCAATAGAAACAACTTTAGGATTTATTTTTGTAAAATTTATCTCTTTAAGTATCAATTCATCATAACCTTCAATATCAATATTTAAATAATCAACGCTAGAAATATTATTAACATCAATTAAATTAGAAATACTTATTGCAGGTACGGTTTGTGACTTAAAAAACTTGCGTTCCTCAGTTATATCCTTGCTAATCGTCCCAGTTGCAGAAATACCATTTCTGTAATCTGTGGATTCAGGCAACATCAAGTTGACAGATCTTATTCCTTTTTTATACTCAGATTCAGGGATTATTGCTGATAAAATATTTACGTCCAAAGGTCTTATTTTTCGGAATATTTTAATAGAGTGAGAGTTTGCATCCACATTGAAACCAGTCCAACCTTTTAACCAGAAATATGCGGTATTTGAATAAATGAATGGGTGATATGCACCGAGATCTAAGTAAACTCCGTTTCTTTGATTTCTGGGGAAAAGTTTCCTTATAAGAACGTCTTCTGCATATTGTCCAAAATGCCCTTTAACACCTCCAGAGAGAACTGCCTTAATCCAGTTGATCATATTCATACTTATATTCATGATATATGTAATATTTTATTTTTTCAGAACTGCTCTATTAAAATAGTATAACAAGAAAAGTGAGTCTCCGCTTTACAACAACAGAATTGAATAAGCAATAAACAAGACAAGTGCCCCTAATGCCACCACCAAACCAAAACCAACCGCTAAAGCAACCAGACTAAAAATAATTTTTCGACCACCTGGGAAAAAAGCATTATTGTAATTAGTCCAACAATAAAAAGAAGTAATAACATTATTCACCTAATAAGGAGTTGGCAGCAACCTTATCTGAAACAACAAACCTCTACCCTACACCCAAATACCTTTTTAACTTAATAACTCACGCATAAAAAAACCCAACCAGACAAATGTCTAATTGGGTTCTTATGTCCGGTGTGAAATGCATCAAACACACTTCTGTATTTCCCTAATATATCTATTAGCGAGATAGCGCATTTATTGCATCTAGACTTTTTCTAAACTCTTTACTTCTAGTCCAACTTTGTTTTCTAAGAAGTCTTTTACGTCATCATGCGTCTGATTGCTTCATCAAGGTTTCTGGTGCGGGTGGAAGCACCCTGACTATGGATTTGAGTTGTTCTGCGAACCAGAGGAAGAAGAACCTTTACTGGTGGTTGATGAAATCAGTAAACGAAAGGGGTTCAAGTATTTGCGGATTGATACGAATGCTGAACCCGCAAAGGTGTCAAAGATGTTTAGAACATTCGTGAAGCAGAACATCAACAATCCCAATCCAAAGATTGAAAGTCATGCGAGGTTTCAACCATCCAGACCTGCAAAGCACATCAAAATGAATGCCCTGAAAAACTACCGAACCACCTATGTCAAAAGGGAGATTCAGGGCAAATCAAGGAAGCAGGTATTGGTGGATAGGTATGGGGGGAGTGTTGTGATTACAGATGAAATGCTTCGGTGCGTTTCCCGTGATGTGCAGAAGGCACGATTGATCATGAGGAGCATTCAGAAAGGAACATTTCCATAGGAAGGATTGCCCATTATTCTTGTGCTAAATGAGGGGGGAAAATCATCAATCTGGTGTAGTGTATTCACATGTGTGAATACTCGTGTGAATACCTTCTGTGAATAGGATGTGAATACCGAAAATCAGTGAAAATCGTGATTCCAATAAAAACAGCAACTTACGGATTAGTCATTTTTGACGATTTTCCAAGAAAACGCTCGTGTGAATAGAATATCAATAGATTTTGTAACTCTATCTATATGAAATCAAAGAAGAAAAAGGTGAAAGGTTGGGAGTTCTGGATCGACCGCGGAGGGACGTTTACCGACATCGTTGCCAGGCGCCCAGACGGCACCACACTGGCCCGTAAACTACTCTCCGACAAGCCCGGACTTTACCGTGATGCGGGCGTCGAGGGAATCCGTCGGATTCTCGGAATCAGCAAAGGCCGGGCAATCCCAGCAGGAAGCATCGACGTCATCAAGATGGGAACCACAGTCGGGACCAATGCCTTACTGCAGCGAAATGGAGAACCAACAGTTCTGGTAATCACTCGTGGCTTTCGCGATTGCCTGCGGATCGGGTACCAGAACCGGCCTGACATCTTTGCTCTCCGAATCGAACGGCCGGAAATGCTGTACAGCAAAGTCATTGAAGTCGGCGGTCGACACTCGGCGACCGGAGAAGAGCTGGAATCGCTCGACACTCAAGGCTTCAGTGCTGCATTGGAACGGGTCTACAACAGCGGCATTCACTCCGTTGCCGTGGTCCTGATGCACGCCTGGATCAGTCCGCAACACGAACTGCGGATCGGAAAACTGGCAAAAACCATTGGTTTTACCCAGATTTCCCTGTCCCATCGAGTTTCTCCACTGATAAAAATCGTCAGCCGCGGTGATACGACAGTCGCAGACGCCTACCTTTCGCCGGTTCTGCGTCATTACGTGGACCAGTTCGGTGCGGGGCTGTCAGTCAAGTCCGAAACAACCCAAATAGCGCCCCGGCTTATGTTCATGCAATCGAACGGGGGCCTCACCAGTGCCGCTCAGTTCCAGGGCAAGGACTGCATCCTGTCGGGCCCGGCCGGGGGAGTCGTCGGCGCGGTCGCCGTTTCAAGGCAGGCAGGATTCGACCGCATCATCACCTTTGACATGGGGGGGACATCCACCGATGTCGCTCATTATGCCGGTGAACTGGAGCGCAGTTTCGATACGGAAGTCGCCGGGATACGAATTAAAACCCCGATGATGAACATTCACACGGTTGCAGCCGGAGGAGGATCGATCCTTGCCTTCGATGGCCTGCGATTCCAGGTCGGCCCTGATTCGGCGGGGGCAAACCCGGGGCCCTGCTGTTACCGTAACGGCGGACCGCTTTGTGTCACCGATGCAAACCTCATGGTGGGAAAACTGCCCATCGAGCACTTTCCTAGGGTCTTCGGGCCGGAGGGAAACCTGCCGCCGGACCTCGACGCCGTCCAGGCTGCCTTCGAAAAACGGTCCCATCAACTGTACCGGACTACCGGCAGACGGAAGACACCTGAACAGATCGCCGAAGGCTTCCTGGCTGTTGCGGTGGGAAACATGGCCAATGCAATCAAGCGCATTTCGGTAGAACGAGGATACGATGTATCTGGTTACATTCTCTGCTGTTTCGGCGCCGCCGGAGGACAGCATGCCTGCCAGGTTGCGGACGCATTGGGTATCCGGAAAATCCTGATTCACCGTCATGCCGGTGTACTTTCAGCCTACGGCATGGGGCTCGCCGATATCCGGGTACTGCGTGAACAAGCAGTGGAAACCTCTCTGAGCGAGGAGCATCTTTCCGGGCTCGATCGCCTGTTTCATCGTCTGGAACGAGAATGCATGCAGGAAATGCTCCGGCAAATCAGCGCCGAAGACCGGCTAACTGTCCTGCGAAGGCTGCACCTGCGTTTCAGCGGCACCGATACGGCACTGACGCTGGATCACGGCCCACTCGACAAGGTTGTCAAAGCATTTCACCAGGCCCATCAAAAACGCTTCGGTTTTCGCAGCCCTTCCGGAAGCCTGGTGATCGAATCCGTTTCAGTCGAAACGGTCGCCGGCCAACCTCTAAACAACGAAACCAGTCCCGCTGAGATCGAAGAAAAACCCGCGGAACCACTTGAGACCCTTCGTTTCTTTTCAGGCGGATCATTCCATAATGCGCCTGTCTACCTGCGTGAAAGCATACACCCCGGAAACACGGTTGACGGACCCGCCATTGTCATTGAACCCAACGCCACCACTGTCATCGAGCCCGAATGGACCAGCCGGGTCGACCCTGACAACCAGTTGGTGCTGAGCCGGCAAAGCCCGCGGGTCCGAAAACCGGCCATGGGTACCGAGGCAGATCCGATCATGCTGGAGGTTTTCAACAAGCGCCTCATGGCGATTGCCGAACAGATGGGGCACACACTGCAAAATACCGCTTTGTCCGTCAACATCAAAGAACGGTTGGATTTTTCATGCGCGATTTTCGATACCGATGCGAACCTCATCGCCAATGCCCCGCATATTCCAGTCCATCTGGGTTCCATGGGAGAATCTGTCCGAACGCTGATCTCGGGGCTCGCGAACAAATTCTCGGCCGGGGACGTCTACATGCTGAATTCGCCTTTCCACGGTGGAACCCATCTACCCGACATCACAGTGGTCACCCCGGTTTTCGATCCATCTGGATCAACATTGCTGTTTTTCGTAGCTTCCCGTGGCCACCACGCCGATATCGGTGGCAGTAGCCCGGGTTCCATGCCCCCCGACAGCCGAACCATTGACCAGGAAGGCATCTGGACTGCCGGATTGAAGCTGGTCGAAAACGGTACATTCATGGAAAAACAATTATCCGACTGGCTGTCGAAAGGCCCCCTGCCGGCCCGCAAACCCGATCAGAACATGGCCGATCTCAAGGCACAGATCGCAGCCAACGAAAAAGGTTCGAAAGAACTGCTTGAGCTGGTCAGCCAGTATGGTGCCAAAATTGTGCACGCCTACATGGGATACATCCAGGCAAATGCCGAGGAAGCGGTGCGCCGAGTCATCCGCAAATCGAAAAGCGGCAACTATCTCCTGAAGATGGACAACGGAGCCAGTATTGCTGTCAAAATATCGGTCGACAGGCAGGAAGGCAACGCCCGAATCGACTTTACGGGCACCTCGCAACAACAGTCAAACAACTTCAATGCACCAAGCGCTGTGGTCAAGGCTGCGGTCCTCTACGTCTTTCGAACCCTGGTTGACGATGACATCCCGTTGAATGCCGGCTGCCTGCGGCCCCTGAAAATCATCATTCCGGAAGCTTCGATGCTCAACCCGCAGCCACCGGCTGCCGTTGTCGCAGGAAATGTAGAAACATCCCAATGCATTGTCGACGCCCTGTACGGAGCACTGGGCGTCCTGGCAGGATCACAAGGAACCATGAACAATCTGACCTTCGGCAACCGCGACTACCAGTACTACGAAACGATCTGCGGCGGTTCTGGAGCTGGACCGGACTTCGACGGTACCGATGCCGTTCAAACCCACATGACCAATTCAAGAATTACCGACCCGGAAGTTCTCGAATCCCGGTATCCAGTCCACCTTGAACGATTTGAAATCAACCCGGGCAGCGGAGGCGAAGGAAAACACAGGGGAGGAAACGGGGTCATCCGCGAGATGCGTTTCGAGCAGCAAATGACTGCCGCCATTCTTTCCGGGTTCCGCTCTCGACAGCCCGCCGGAATGGACGGCGGAAAGCCCGGAAAACAAGGGACCAACCGGCTAGAACGGGCTGACGGGTCAGTGGAGCAGATGGAAGCCTGTTTCCGAACCGAGGTTTACCCGGGAGACCGGATCATCGTCGAAACCCCGGGCGGCGGCGGATTCGGCCGCAAGGACTAAAAAACCGATTACGCCAGTAGATACCCGGCATTCTCTGCCATTACAAGGATTTAGAGAAACCAGTCAACATTCCGCTGCGGGCGAAGCGCACTGCCGGCTAGTATCCTCCACCCCCGCAACCGGTACACTTACCGCTTCCGCCGACACTTTGGAAAGCATTGCGGAAAACAAAGCCGGAATTTAGTCCTTCGGTAACATAATCAATCTCCGCACCTTAGAGAAACCCCAGGGCAACCGGGTCAATCAACAGTTTGAATGCACCACAATCCAGCATGCTGTCGACTTGCCCAACATTTTCTGCAAAGGTCATGCTGTAGGACATTCCTTCGCAGCCACCCCCTGGACATAGATCCGAATCCCCTGGTATTCCTCGTCGGCTTCGGTCACATGCATGTCACTGTCGCCCAGGACCGCAGGATGGGTGTTGTTCTCCATGATTGCTCAGCATTGATGATGGGAGTCGATGCAATAATACACTCCGACTCTAATTTTGCATCACGCCCTGGCTCTCTGGAAAAACGCCAGGCACCAAGAAACCGGAAGCGATCTATCGGGACCTGCTACCACCGGGCTAAGGTCATCCCCGCACCGAAGACAACCCGTCAAGCAACGCCATGTGTCACAAACCGTTAACTGCCCAATCGTCAAAGAGGAGACTGAAGGTCTCGTTCATCCACTTGACCCGGATGAACTTGGAAGGCCAGGGGCACCGCAGCGGCGCATTCAACAACGTTAAAAAGAAAAGTCGGCCTATAAGCCGGGTTCTGTCATGGACAGTCATTCATCTGGGACGCACGTCACCGTGCGCCTCTAGCAATCTACCCGGGGATCGTGCGGGCAACACGCCGGTCTCAAGAACCCTATCCCCCTATTTGATCTTGCTCCGGGTGGGGTTTACCGTGCCACTCCTGTTACCAGGAGCGCGGTGCGCTCTTACCGCACCATTTCACCCTTACCGCGGGTTGGGCCGAAACCGTACCCGAGGCGGTATATTTTCTGTGGCACTTTCCGTAGGTTCACACCTCCCAGGCGTTACCTGGCACCCTGCCCTTCGGAGCCCGGACTTTCCTCCGCCCTGCCCGATTCGGGCAGAGGCAGCGACTGTCCAGCCGACTTCCGGCCTTATGTTACCGAAATTGACCCGCTGAAACCAGTCAGCCGCCGCCGGCGTAATGGGCCGATTTACTGCTTGGCCAACCGAGATCAGGATTTCCGACGGCTGATTTCGAGTGCAGCGGAATAAACCAGCTTGCGTCGCACTCCCGTGATCCTGGATACGACTTCGGAAGACTTCTTGACAGAACATTCCTCAAGCAGCAATTCCAGGATCTCGACATGCTCCGTCGAGAGTTGGTCTGGCCGCCTTTTTCCGCCTTCTCCCTCGACCAGCAAGACAAATTCACCCTTGCGCATATTGGGATCTTCAAGCACTCGTTCCAGCGCCTCACCAACCACTGTTCGGACAATGGTCTCGTGCCGTTTGGTCATCTCCCGGGCGATGACCAGCTTGCGCCCTGCCGGAAAAATCCCGGCAAAATCCTCCAGGGCCTCTACAATCCGGTGACAGGATTCATAAAAGACAAGAGTACCGTGTTCACCGAGCAGGGTTCCCAGAAATGTTTGCCTGGAGGATCGATTGCGCGGCAGGAAACCGTAGAAACCGAAACGGTCAGTCGCCAAACCCGAGATAGAAAGAGCGCAGATCACGGCACTGGGTCCAGGAACAGGGATGACCTCTATTCCGTTATCCGACGCGGCGTTAACCAGCCCGAAACCCGGGTCACTGATCAGCGGTGTCCCAGCATCGGACACAAGCGCCACCGATTCGCCTTCGTTCAGGATCCGTACGAGCCGGTTCCGTACCCGGTGTTCATTGTGTTCGTGAACCGAGACAAGCCTTGCCTGAATCCCATATCTGGCCAGCAGACCTCGCGTATGACGGGTATCTTCGGCTGCCACCAGATCCGCGCTTTTGAGCACTTGCACGGCACGGTAGGTCAGATCGTCAAGATTTCCAATCGGTGTCGCGACTATGTATAGTTTGCCTTTCTTAAGTGTCACCAGTTCCCTTCTTTCCTCTCGCGCCAGTCAGTAGAAAAACCCCTTGATTGATTGACCTTGGAAATGAAAAACCGCTCAGAAGCGTTTCTTCCCAGTTTAGTGCTGATCAGCCTGCTGGTCGGATGCGTCCCGTCCCGACAACCAATCCAGCCGAACACTTACCAACTCGAAGCCAGCGAGGCCCGTGATCTGATCGCCGCAGGTCGACATGAATCTGCTGCGCGGCTTTATGCGCAACTGGTCGCTCGGACAGCTGAACCAATCCGTAGTCATTTCCGCTATCTCGCTGCGGAATCATTTTACCGCGCAGGCCGAATCGGGGCCGCACGAAAACACGCAGACGCTGTTAAACCCAGGAAGCTTTCGCCGACCGCTCGCTCGTTGTTGACGCTACTTTACGGGAACATCTTCCTGGCCCAGCGTCAACCCGAAAAAACGCTCGGCCGGCTACGAAGCCTATGGCTTAGCGACATGGCGGGTGACCTTCGTCTCGACTACCATCGACAGCAAGCAAAAGCCCTTTCCATGACCGCTAACCACATCGAAAGCGCACGGCAGTACATACTGGCCGAGGGATTGACGCGAGATGCGAATCAGATCGTTCAGGGTCATGATAAAATCATTGAAGAACTCTCCGCTGCCTCAGTCGACAGTCTGCAGCAGAGTACGAATTTCAAACTCAAGGCCCTGCGTGGATGGGTGGCATTGACCCTGATTCTCAGACGGCCATCGGGACAAGCCAACTTCAACAAGCAGATCCTGGATTGGAAACTGACCTTCCCGAATCATCCAGCAAACGCTTCTGAGACCGTTACCCGACTCGGCAATGCCATTCGGAAAAAAGACCAGGGACAGTCGGCGGACGCCGAAACGCGGTCACTGGACCCATCCTTCGAATTAGCAGAATACATGCGTCAGGCAAAAATTTCTGCGCTGCTCGGAAATCAGGTGGCAAGCGCCCGCAACTATATCCTGGCCGAAACCCTGTTGCCCGAACCCTCGAAAACCAACCAGATCCAGTCTTCAATTGTCGACCAACTGAGCAAGCTGCCGAGGACCAAACTGCTGCGGATGCAAACCGACTCGGCCGATACATTGAGTGGCTGGATGGCATTGACCCTGATCCTGAAGGAAAGCCATCTCGATCAGCTCGAGCGTGACCAACAATTGCAGGTATGGGCATTGAAATACCCCAGACATCCGGCGAATGTACAGCGACTCGGATCCAATTCTAAGTCTGATCCGGGAAGTCTGGACCGGAATGTTGCGATCGGAGTGATTCTGCCATTATCAGGGCCCTACCAGAAAGCCGGGGAAGCAATCCGCCAGGGAATCCTGATTGCCCGCCGATACAATCAGGATTCGGTACCCGTGCGCTTCTACAACAGCGACCTCACCGACTCCTCCAAACTTTATCGCCATGTCGTCGATGAAGGTGCCAGCATGATGATCGGCCCGCTGAACAAGAAAACGCTGGCAGAACTGGTGACCGATAACCGCCTAACCATTCCGGTTTTAGCACTGAACCAGATTCCCGACTTTAGCGCGAAAAACCTCTACCAGTTTGGCCTCAACCCTGAAGACGAAGTAGAACAAGTCGTTAATAGAGCCTGGTTCAGGGGTTATCATCGGGCCCTGGTTCTGGCTCCGGACAATGAACAGGGACAAAGACTGGCCAGTGTCTTTTCTAAACGATGGTCCCAACTGGGCGGAGATATCATTCACTCTCAAACCTACAGCCCGAAGGTGACCGAATACGGGCCTCCGGTCAAGCGGCTTCTAGGCATCAAGGAAGACCCGGAGGCACAGGACTCTGAAACCCCTTATCCTGAACTCGAAGAGGGACGAATCCGAACTGATTTTATATTTCTGGTTGCAACACCGCCGCAGGCCAGGTTAATCAAATCGATGCTGAATTACTTCAACGCAGGCAAACTGATGGTGTACAGCACGTCAAAAGTTTACAGCGGCCACGAGAACCCGATCGAAGACAGAGACCTGTCCGGCCTGGTCTTCTGCGACATCCCCTGGCTATTCGAAAGCGAAACCTTGGATGCCCCGTCACTCGGCACCGTTCTCGAAAACTGGCAGGGACCGTCTACGCATTTCATCCGCCTAACCGCACTCGGTTTCGATGCCTATAACCTCCTCCCGCACCTGCCCAGGCTGCAGTCAGACAGGAATGAATCCTACTCCGGAGTAACGGGAGGACTTTCACTGACCGCAAACAGGCATGTCCGCAGGCAACTGGTCTGCGCCGAGTTCAAGAATGGACACCCGGTTCTCCAGCGCCTCTCGCCAGCACTCCGCTGATCCAGAAACCGGCTCTCTGTATCGAAATGGGTCTTTTCTAGGATCTGCTCGGCAAGACCTCAAGCGGGTCAGGAAAGGGAAGGAAAGCCAAATCGGTCGCGCTGCAGTTTCTCGAACAGCACAGGATGCGTCTGATCGAGAGAAACTTCCGCTGCCACACGGGCGAGATTGACCTTATAATGGAGGAGCCTGGCAGCCTGGTCTTCGTGGAGGTCCGGTTTCGAACAGCAGAGACTTTTGGCAGTGCGTTGGAAAGAGTTGACCAACGAAAAAAAGCCCGGATGACCCGCTGTGCCACGCAATACCGGGCCAGCAGAGAGCTCGGCCAGGCGATGCGCTTCGACGTGGTTGCATCTCTCCAATCAACGGACAACTGAACATCAACTGGACCCGCTACGCCTTCCAGGACTAATAAAATGACGATACAAGACAGGATACGAAACCATTTCAACGCCAGCATCGAGGTCAAGCAGAACGCCATGGACGAACTGGCACCGACCATCGAAACAGCCGGCGAACGGCTGGTCAGCTGCCTGCTGGAGGACCACAAGATCCTCACCTGCGGCAACGGCGGGTCAGCCGGGGATGCGCAGCACTTTTCATCAGAAATGCTGAACCGCTTCGACCAAGACCGCCCCCCCTTGCCGGCGATGGCTCTAAGCACCGACACATCGACACTGACATCGATCGCCAACGACTACCATTTCGACGAAATATTCTCCAAGCAGGTCAGAGCCCTTGGCCAGGGCGGCGACGTACTAATCTGCTACACGACCAGTGGCAATTCAGCCAACGTACTTCAGGCAATTGAAGCCGCTCACGATCGCGGCATGGCGGTCATCGGCATAACCGGAAAAGGCGGCGGCAAGGTGGCCGAACTGCTGGACGACTCGGACATCGAGATCAGGGTCCCATCAAAATCGACAGCGCGCATCCAGGAAGTCCACTTGCTGGTCACGCACTGCCTTTGCGACCTGATCGACCACAAGCTTTTTGGCCACTGACCTCCCAGGGAAAGCCCCATTGCGATCATCCATACCCGCTTCTGTATCCAGGGAACTCAGTGCCATATTTCCGGCCGGCAGTATCCTCACTGATCCGGCCGACTGTTGGAGCTACGGCTACGACAATAGCCGATTGCATGCGGTCCCAGATGCGGTCGTTTTTGCACAATCGCATGAACAGGTTTCTCAACTGGTCAATGTCTGCAACCAAGAAGAAATACCAATCACGGCCCGTGGCCGGGGAACTGGCACGACCGGAGGAACCGTTCCGCTAAGGAACGGTATCGTGCTATCGCTGGAGAGAATGAATTCCATAATAGAGGTGTCCGCTGGAAACCGCTACATGGTGGTTCAACCCGGCGTCATCAACAAGCAGATCCAAGACATTGCCGGCCAGGAAGGATTCTTCTGGCCCCCTGACCCCAGCAGTGCCGCATTCTGTACCGTGGGCGGCAACCTCGCCTACAACTCTGCCGGCCCGCGGGCGGTCAAGTACGGGACCCCGAGGGAAAACACCCTTGGACTGCAGGCGGTCACCGGTAGCGGAAAAACGATCCGTACCGGTGTGTTCACAACCAAGGGCGTGGTTGGCTACGATCTGACGCGATTATTAATCGGATCGGAGGGCACCCTTGGCATCATTACCGAGGCAATTCTCAAGCTCACACCGCTTCCCGAATCGAAGAGAACCCTGAGGGCTGTATATTCCGGAATCTCTGCTGCATCCAGGGCCGTTTCGCAGATCATGGCGCAACCAACCATCCCTTGTGCGCTGGAATTCATGGACGCTAACGCCCTCGAAATCATCCGCAAGCACTCGTCCGTAGAACTGCCCGCGAATGCCGCAGCACTGCTCCTGATCGAAGTCGATGGAAATCGCGAGAACATCAAACAGGCCACAAAGCAGATCGAAGCAGCCGCGGCGACCGAACAACTGCTCGAAATTCGCGTCGCACGTTCGGGCGATGAGAGCGCCGAACTGTGGAAAATACGCAAAGCTCTCGCTCCCGCGCTGAGAGAAATCGCCCCAGGTAAAATCAACGAGGATGTCGTCGTTCCGGTGACCCGCCTTCCGGAACTGATCGAAGGTCTGGAACAGCTGTCCATCCGGTTCCAGTTGACCATTGTCAATTTCGGCCACGCCGGCAACGGCAACATACACACGAATATTTTGTACGACCCTCAAAACGAGGCTGAAAACCGAAGGGCCGAAGAATGCCTTGAGGCGGTCTTTGACCTGGTTATCGAACTGCAAGGCACCCTGTCAGGAGAACACGGAGTCGGCCTGGTCAAAAGGGACTACATCGGCAGGGAAATCGAACCCGATGCGATGGACCTGATGCGGGCGATCAAGAAGCAGTTCGATCCCCGTGGCATACTGAACCCAGGCAAGATGTTTCCGGAGCCCGCGACCCTCTGAACGGCCGAAAAGCCTGCAGGACGGGTTCCCGAGCTTTCGGCCTCGTCGGAGGGGATCAGCGGACCAGATCAATGTTCATCGACAAATCGACCGCTTTTACATCCTTGGTCAGGGAACCCACGGAAATGAAATCGACGCCCGTTTCCGCAATTTTACGCACATTCTCCAGCCTGACGTTCCCGGAAGCTTCCAGTTGGGAACGCCGATTGGTGATTTCGACCGCACTGCGCAACTGTTGCAGGCTGAAATTGTCCAGAAGGATTCGTTCCGCTCCCGTGTGCAGTACCTGTTCGAGTTCCGCAATGGACTCGACTTCGACTTCAATCGGAACACCCGGATGAATTGATCTGGCCGAATCGATCGCCTGTTGAATCGACCCGGCTGCAAAAATATGATTCTCCTTAATCAGGATCGCATCAAACAGACCAACTCGATGATTGGTGCATCCGCCTAGCCGGACGGCGTATTTCTGGGCGATTCTAAGGCCCGGGATGGTCTTGCGCGTATCCAGCACCCGAGTCCCTGTTCCCGCGACTGCATCGGCAAAGGAACGTGAAACGGTCGCCGTGGAACAAAGCGTCTGCAACAGGTTCAAGGCCGTGCGCTCCCCCGTCAGCAAGGCCCTAGCCATGCCGAATACGGTACAAATCCGGGAATCCGGCAAAACCGGGTCCCCGTCGTCGAAATCCCAGGAAATCTCGCAGGATTCGTCCAGCAACCGGAACACACCGGCAAACCACTCCCGCCCGCACAGGATCATGGATTCGCGGGTACAGACCGTTGCATTGGCCTTCATCGACACCGGGACGATGTCGCTGGTCAGGTCGCCACTACCCAGGTCCTCCATGAGAAACGGCCGAACCCGTTCAGGATCAATGTTCTCACTCTGCATAAACGTTCATCCAAGTCATTCGGGAAAACGCGCATTTTCCCATAAACGACGGGATCTGAACATCCGGAAGCTGAAAAGGCCAAGAGTCAAAAGTTCTCGGCCTCGGAGGTATACGCAAGTACATCCTCCCTGTCCTGTCGACCCGGAAACGACAAACGGGTAACCTTTGGGTTCTGTATTTGGAACACCCGAGATTCATACAGGCAAAACAGCATGCGTGGCGCTCGAATGAACGGCATCGAGACCGGAGTAACTTCGCTGTTCCCCCAGGACTCAACCTGCTAGGCACCCACCATCCCGATGAACGACTTCATCATCAGGAATCACTGGCTTGAAAACGCACGCAGGGTTCCGTCCGAGAATCACGACGAAAGACCGGCCGGCAGTAAGCTAACTCTGATCGTTGTCCATTGCATCAGTCTGCCACCCGGAACCTTTGGAGGCAAAGACATCGATCGGCTGTTCCAGAACCAACTGGATCCACAGGCACACCCCGACTATGGATTGATCTCCAGGCTCAGAGTGTCGGCCCATGCCCTGGTTCGCCGGACGGGCGGAATTACCCAGTACGTACCCTTCGCAATGCGGGCCTGGCACGCGGGAGAATCGAGCTACGACGGACAACCTAGGTGCAACGATTTCTCCATCGGCATCGAACTCGAAGGAACCGACGATTCACCCTTCGCGGACGTGCAATATCAGCAGCTCGCGCAGATGATCCTCAGCCTGATCGATCAATACCCGACCCTGTCCCTTGATCGGGTCGCCGGGCACAGCGACATTGCACCAGGACGGAAAACCGACCCTGGCATCCAGTTTGACTGGGACAGGCTGTTCGAACTGATCGCCGGATAAGGCGGTGTAGCCAAACGATGCTGTCCGTTACGACAGACCAGCACCGCACAGTGGCATGAACTCCGACAATGGTGTCAACCATGCGGTTACTTCAGCTCCTGAAGTGGACTGTCTGGGTTCCTGAACGAGTCAACCAGCAGAATCACTGCGCCAATGGTGATCGCGGCATCCGCAACGTTGAAGGCCGGCCAGTGCCAGGACCGGTAGTAAATATCCAGAAAATCGATGACATAGCCATAAAGCACCCGGTCGACCAGGTTTCCGACCGCTCCGCCCAGCACCAGCGCCAGGCCGGCAGCCTGCCAACGCAGGCCCGTTGGTAACCGCACCAGCCATATGCTAATCAGGACACTGACGACCGAAGACAGAGCGATAAAGAACCAGCGTTGCCAGCCGCCAGCATCGCTGAGGAAACTGAAAGCGGCACCGGAGTTGTGAACGTAGGTCAGCTGGAAAGACGGAACCAAGGCGATCGATTCGTAGAGGTGCATACTGCTGGAAACGGTCATCTTGCTAACCTGGTCAACGATTAGCACCAAAAGGGACAACAGGAACCACCGGGACATGCTGCCTCCTAGGCGAAACGCCGGGTTTCTCCCGAACCGGCTACGTTGGTCACGCAACGGCCACAGAGTTCGGGGTGCTCCTGATTTTCGCCCACGTCGGGCCGGTAATGCCAGCAACGGACACACTTTTCATGACCCGACGGACTGACGCGTATCCGTAAGCCTTTGAGCTCGGTTTCACGGGCATCCTGGGGACAGTTTTCATCCGAATACACGCGAACCGCGGAAGTAATCAGCACGAAACGGAATTCTTCTTCCAGCTGGCCGAGAACGGACAGGTGATCCGAATCGCAATAGAGTTCGACCTCGGCATCCAGCGAGGAGCCGATCTTTCCCTGCTCCCTGAGTTGTTCCAGTTCCTTTCCAATGCACTCGCGCACCCGGATGACCCGGTTCCAATAATCGCGGTTCATGGCTTGTTTGTCGTCCAGCTCGAAAAGCCCTTCGTACCAGGTTTCCAGGAACACCGAAGTAGAACGTTTGCCCGGCAGATACTCCCAGATTTCGTCGGCAGTAAAGCTCAGGATCGGTGCAAGCCATCGCACCAGGGCCTCTGCTATATGAAACATAGCCGTCTGCGCCGACCGTCTCGCCAGGCTGTTTCCAGCCGTCGTATATTGCCGGTCCTTGATGATGTCCAGATAAAAGCTACCCAGATCGACCGCGCAGAAGTTGTGAACCTTCTGGTACACATCCAGGAAATGGTAGGAATCGTAGGAGCTGATCACGTCTTTCTGCAGGCACCAGGCACGATCCACGGCCCACCGGTCCAGCGCCATCATCTGGTCCGGAGCCACCTGGTTCAACTCCGGATCAAAGCCGCTTAGGTTGGCCAGCAGGTAGCGCGCCGTATTTCTCAGGCGCCGGTAAACATCGGAGGCCCTTTTCAGGATTTCGTCCGAAACACTCATTTCCCCGCGGTAATCCGTCCCCGCGACCCACAGGCGAAGGACATCCGCGCCAAGGTTGTTCATAACCTTCTGCGGCGCCACAACGTTTCCCTTGGATTTTGACATCTTGTGGCCCTTGGCATCGACGGTAAATCCATGGGTCAGCACTGCCCGGTAAGGCGCCACATCGTTCATCGCCACGGATGCAAGCAGCGAAGACTGGAACCAGCCTCTGTGCTGATCGGATCCTTCAAGATACAGGTCGGCGGGAAAACCAAGCTGCTCTCTGCGCTCAAGTACGCAGGCGTGCGTAACCCCCGAATCAAACCACACGTCGAGGGTATCAACGATCTTCTGATAGCTGGGCGCTTCTTCACCGAGCAGTTCTTCCGGCTTCAGCGAAAACCACGCCTCAATCCCTTCTTTCTCCACCCGTTGCGCAACTTCCTCGATAATCTCCGATGTACGCGGGTGCAACTCCCCGCTTTCCCTGTGGACGAAGAACGCCATCGGCACACCCCAGTTCCTCTGCCTCGAAATACACCAGTCCGGCCTTCCATCGACCATGCCTTCGATCCTCGCCTGCCCCCAGGAAGGAATCCACTGAACATCCTTGATGCCGGAAAGCGCCCTGGCCCGCAACTCGCCCTTTTCCATCGAGATAAACCACTGCGGAGTCGCACGGAAAATGATCGGGGTCTTGTGCCGCCAGCAATGAGGATAACTGTGCTCTATGGTTTCCTGGTAAACCAGGTTGTGACGCTCGGCCAGAACTTCCAGCACGTGGTGATTGGCCTTGAACACGTGTTCACCGGCAAACAGTTCCGTACTGCTTTTGAACGTGCCGTTGTCCGCCACCGGGTTATCCACTGGCAAACCGTATTTCTGACCGACAACGTAGTCATCCTGGCCATGTCCCGGCGCGGTATGTACGGCACCGGTACCCGCCTCGGTGGTGACATGATCGCCCAGGATGACCGGAACGTTGCGATCGTAAAACGGATGCGCAAGTCGCACATGTTCCAGCGCATCGCCCATGCAATAGGCAACCACCTTGTACTGGTCGGCACCGTATCGCTCCATGGCTCCTTTCAACAGATCATTGGCGATAATCAATCTCTCCGACTTACCACCAACGCGACACTGCACCACTGCGTATTCCAGTTTCGGATGCAGTGCAACCGCCTGGTTGGCCGGCAGAGTCCACGGAGTGGTGGTCCAGATAACGACCGAACACGGACCTTCGCCGGTGTTGCCGGAAACAGGACTGCAACGACTCATCAGGTCTTCGGAGTCCAGAGCTCTGAAGCGAACATCGATGGCAAGGGACTGCTTGTCCTCGTACTCGACTTCTGCCTCTGCCAGGGCAGAACCGCAGTCGGTACACCAGTGAACCGGCTTTGCACCCTTGTGGATAAAACCCCTTGCGCCAATTTTTCCGAGCGCCCGAATAATGTTCGCTTCGAAGGCGAAATCCATGGTCAGGTAGGGGTTCTGCCAGTCACCGAAAACGCCCAGACGGATGAATTCTTCACGCTGCAAATCGATCTGTTTCGACGCGTATTCGCGGCAGGCCGTACGGAATGCTGCGGGCTCGATCTGGCGTCCGGCTTTTCCCTTCTTTTTTTCCACCATCAACTCGATCGGCAAACCGTGACAATCCCAGCCCGGAACATAAGGCGCGTCGAAACCGCTCATGGTCTTGCTCTTGATGATGATGTCCTTGAGGATCTTATTCACCGCGTGGCCGATATGAATCGCCCCGTTTGCGTACGGCGGTCCGTCATGCAGGATGAATTTCGGCTTGCCGGCGAATTGTTCCCGAATCTGCCTGTACAGTCCGGCCTCGTTCCATTGTTTCAATCGACCAGGTTCCCTGTTCGCCAGGTTGGCTTTCATCGGGAACCCTGTCTTCGGCAGGTTTAGAGTTTTCTTATAGTCCATTCTGAATTTCAAACATCAAAAAGTATTGTTCTAGATGAAGTTGTGGCTGCTACACGGGACTGCAGAAACTCATTCCAGCTTCTTTGACCAGCCCGGTCTCGTTAACTTTTGCCCGCTACACTGCAATCTGTCGGTACAGCGCTGCCGGCAAGCACGAAATCAATCGTTCACCGCCCCTAGACGACGATCAAGAATCTCCCGGGCAGCAATGACATCCAACCCAATCTGCAATTTCAGTTCATCAACCGACTCGAATCGGTGTTCGTCCCGAATCTTTTCATGGAACCTCACTTCCACGTTTCGACCATAAAGGTCCGCTTCGCAATCGAAAAGATGAACCTCCAGCAGAAAGTGCGGGGTGCCTCCAAAAGTAGGCCGGATTCCAACATTGGCAACGCCTCGCCATTCGCGGTTCATCGAACCGATCATTGTAACGGCAAAAACGCCTCTTACAGGAGAAATTTTACGAAATAACGGGATGTTGGCGGTTGGAAACCCGATTGAACGCCCCTGCTTTGTGCCATGCACGACCCGGCCAACCATGGAAAAAGGCCTGCCAAGAAAACCTTCGGCTCTATCCAAGTCCCCGACCTCGAGGGCGTCACGGATCAATGTACTGCTAACGCGCTGGCTTTCGACACTGTAAGAACCGGTATCTTCCACCACGAAGCCAGCTTCACTCGCAAGATCCTGGAGCAACGCGTAATCGCCTTCGCGATTGAAGCCAAACCGGAAATCATCGCCAACCACCAAGTACTTGGTTGCCAGGCCCCTGACCAGGATCCTGGAAACAAATTCCGCAGGCGACAGATTGGACAATCCCTGATCAAAACGAAGTATCAGGACCTCATCCACGGGCAACCTGCCAAGCAGGGCCACTTTCTCCCGCAAGCGGCTAAGCCTTGCCGGCACCTTTTCGGAGCCGAAATACTCAAGCGGCTGAGGCTCTAACAAGATCACCACCACGGGCAAGTTCATCCCCCTGCCCTTGCGAGCCAGCTTGCTAACAACCGCCTGGTGTCCGAGGTGAACGCCGTCGAAATTGCCAATCGTGGCCACACATCCGCGAAGCATTCTTGGCTGGTTGATCAAACCTCGGATGACACGCATGGATTAAACCTCGAAAATTCCCGCTTCTACAACAAACCAGCCAATTTTAACCCAGAAAACGCGTCCGCAAGAAGGCTGCCGCATTCGCCGTAGCCACGGTGTTTGACTTCCACTCCCTTTGAAATCGGGACTAGTATGACTGGCATGGCGGACTGCCCAGTTTCCGTCGCCCCGCCCCGCTGACCGTGATGCCCGCAGACACCCAAGGAGAAACCGGGCTGTCTACATACCTGCAGGCCTACAGGTTTCATCCCTTGTCAATCGACAAGTGTGATGGGCGCAAACCCGAAAGCAGCAACACCGCAACATAGGCCAACACCCCGAGTGAAATCCACAACAAAAGGTTCAAGGTCCTGTCAGTCACACTCCAGGCAAACCAGGCTACCGGGTTAACATATAGGTAAAGCAAGGCCCCCATGATCAGGTTGGCCACCACGACCCTGCCGGCAAAGGCAAGCCAGCCCGGCCGAGGAACAAAAACCCCGTCCGCCAGCAGTTTCCGTAGCAACAGCATGCTGTTGAGAACAGCCGCCAGCGACGTTGCCAGAGCAAGTCCGGCATGGGCAAGCTGAAAAACTAGGATGACGTTCAGGATCATATTGGTGACCATTGCGTAGATTCCGAAACGCACCGGGGTTTTCATATCCTGTCGGGAGGTAAACCCAGGTACCAGCACCTTAACCAGCATGAAGGCAAGAAGCCCCAGGCTATATGCCTTAAGACTCCATGCAGCCATCAGTACATCGTCTTTGGAAAATTGTTCGTACTGGAACAAAGTGCTCAGCATCGGTTCAGCGAGCAGGAAGAGGCCGACTGCGGCCGGCAGACCGATGATCAACACCCAGCGCAGCCCCCAGTCCATGGATGCAGAGAACGTCTTCATCTCCTCCGCCGCATGACTTTTAGACAGGGCCGGCAAGATCACCGTGGCCAGTGCAATTCCGAAAAGGCCCAGCGGAAATTCGACCAGACGATCCGAATAGTAAAGCCAGGAGACACTGCCCGAGACCAGAAACGATGCGATCAGGGTATCAAACAGCAGATTGATCTGCGTCACCGACACCCCCAGTATAGCCGGTCCCATCAGTCGCAGTATCTTCATGACGCCGGGATCATGGAAGCCCAGCCTGAGCCTTGGAACAATGCCCATTCGCTTCAAGGCCGGAAACTGGAACAACAACTGAACGGCACCCGCCACAAAGACACCCCAGGCCAAGGCCAGAACCGGTTCATCCATTAGCGGTGCCAGCCATACGGCTGCCATGATCAGACAGACATTCAGCAAGACAGGGGTAAAGGCCGGAACCGCAAAACGACCGAAAGTATTCAGCAGGGATCCTGCGAAAGCCGTCGACGAAATGAAGAACAAATAGGGAAACGTGATCCGAAGCATTTCCACCGTCAGTTCATAGCGTCCTCCGTTCCATGAAAAACCGGGAGCAAACACCAGGACCAGAAACGGAGCAGCCAGCACACCGATTACGGTAACCAGGATCAGAGCCAGGGCCAAAGTTCCTGCCGTACGGTCGACGAAGTCCTGTAGTCCTTCCCTGGTCTCCTTTTCCTTGTAGTCGGAAAGAACCGGGACAAAAGCCTGGCAAAAAGCCCCCTCGGCAAACAGGCGACGCAGGAAGTTTGGAATCTTGAAAGCAACAAAAAAAGCATCGGTACCGGCATCGGCGCCGAAGAATCGCGCGAAGACCATGTCCCTGACAAAGCCAAGAACCCGGGATATCATGGTCATGCTGCCAACGACGATGGTTGACCGGATCAGTTGGCCGCTCAGTTTCCTTCCTCCTCGTGTCCAAGTACCGCGAACGGGCCTACTTAAACAGAACCAGCTATGCGTGACAAGGGCCGCAAAGCCGACAAACAGGCCGAAAACCGTTGATACAGATCAGGCATAACCTTACCAAACAGCCCACCAGGCCATGCACACCACCAGCCAGCTGAAAATCGTCCGTAACTGGTTGACACGATCAGTCCGAAGCCAGATAATGCACGGCTATTTCATTTCTTAATCCAGTAAAGGATCCATATGGCAAATTCACCATCAGCCGCCAAGCGCGCCCGTCAGGCGGACCAGACAAGATCCCGTAAGGCTGGGCAACGCAGCAATCTTCGCACCGCGATCAAGAAAGTCATTGCAGCCGTCGCACAGGGAAACCTCGAGCAGGCCCAGACAGCTTACACAAACGCCGTTCCGGTGATTGACTCCGCGGTTAACAAGGGGCTGATCCACAAGAACAAGGCTGCACGCAACAAAAGTCGCCTGAACAATCAGGTACGCGGGCTGAAAGCCTGATAAAAACGACAATCCCATCCCAATCATCGGGATGCGGATCACCGGGCCCGGGGTCCGATCGCTGGCAAAAAAGCCTGACGATGCCTTCGCCGGGTCTCTCAAGGTAGGAAAACCAGCCACTTCCACGCTCAAATTGGAACTGACTGCTACAGCAGGACCATGTTGTCCCGATGTATCAGCTCGGATTCATCGACGTATCCCAGCAAGCGTTCGATTTCGCCGCTTGGCCGACCCTTGATCTTATCGGTTTCATCGGCCCCGTAATTCGCCAATCCGCGGACGACTTCTTCCCCGCTTTCACTCAGGCAGGCAACCAGATCACCACGGGAAAACCGGCCGGCAACGGAAAGCACGCCAACCGGCAAAAGGCTTCTGCCCGATTTTCGAAGCACATCCACGGCACCTGAATCAATCACGATCCGACCTTTTACCTGTAGTTGCCCGGCGAGCCAGCGCTTGCGGGCAACCAGAGGCTCCGAATCGGGGATCAGGAAACTGCCGACCGACTCACCTGCAATCACACGAGTCAGCACATCCTGATCACGCCCCGAGGCAATGACCGTTGCCGCACCCGACCTGGCCGCGACCGCTGCCGCCGCGACCTTGGTCATCATGCCTCCACGGCCAAGACCACTGCGACTCACACCAGCCATCCTCTTAAGCCGGGAGTCGCTAATCTCGATCTGATCGATCAAAGTAGCATCCGCGTTCACCGTCGGATCCCGATTATAAAGGCCAGACTGATCGGTCAAAATGATAACGAGATCGGCTTCAACCAGGTTAGCTACCAGAGAAGCCAGCGTATCGTTGTCTCCGAACTGGATCTCCTCGGTCGCAACCACGTCATTTTCGTTGATGACCGGTATGACTCCATAGCCCAAAAGGGTCAGCAGAGTACTACGGGCATTCAGGTAACGCCGTCTGTCCGATAGGTCTTCGTGGGTCAGTAGCACCTGGGCTGTATGCAATCCGTGGTGTTGGAAACGGGTTTCGTAGGCCTGTATCAGTCCCATCTGACCAACCGATGCCGCAGCCTGAAGTTCGTACAAGGCTTGTGGACGGTTACTCCATCCCAGTCGGCGCATCCCTTCCGCGACAGAACCTGAAGACACCAGTAGGACCTCGACTCCCTGCTCGCGCAAGGCAGCAATCTGGCGCACCCACTCGGCAATGGCCTGCTGATTAAGCCCTCGCCCCGGATCAGTCAGGAGCGAGCTTCCAATCTTGACGACAATCCGCTTGCTTCTGCAAAAGTCAGTTCGGCGCTTCATTTTCTGCTTCCCGCTCTTGCAGATGAGCCATGATGGCAAAGACAAGCGGTCGTATCCCTTCCCCGGTCATTGCCGAAATCCTGAACACCGGGCCATTCCATCCCAGGCTGTCGACCAGTAAGCCGGAAATCTTTTCCAGTTCCTCTTCATCGACCAGATCCACCTTGTTCAGAACAAGCCAACGCGGTTTCCCGGCCAACTCAGCACTCCAGCTTTCTAGTTCGGAAACGATCTTGCGGGCGGCAGTTACCGGTTCAGAAGCCTCATCCACCGGGCAAACATCAATCATATGGAGCAACAAACCGGTCCTGGACAAATGTTTCAGAAACTTAAGGCCGAGGCCCATTCCTTCCGCCGCCCCCTCGATTACACCAGGAATGTCCGCCATAACGAAACTACGCAGCTCGTCGACCCGAACCACGCCGAGGTTCGGATGCAGAGTGGTGAAGGGGTAATCCGCAACCTTCGGGCGGGCAGAAGAAACCTGGCGAATCAGGCTGGATTTCCCGGCATTTGGCATCCCCAGTAGGCCAACATCCGCGATCAGCTTCAATTCAAGCTGCAAGCTCCGCCTTTCGCCGAGTGAACCCTTGGTTGCCTTTCTCGGAGCCCGGTTGATACTACTCTTGAAGCGGGTATTCCCTAAGCCGTGAAACCCACCCCTGGCAACCAGAAGGCGCTGGTTTTTAACCAGAAGTTCGCCGATGAGCTCACCGGTTTCCACATCCGAAACATGGGTGCCTCTGGGAACCTTAACCAGCAGATCCTTGCCGCTCTTTCCGGTCCGGTTTCCACCCGAACCCTTCTGTCCCCGCTCGGCCCGATGAGTCACATGGAAACGAAAGTCCACCAGGGTGTTCATGTTTTCGGAGGCGACCAGGTAAACGCTCCCGCCATCGCCGCCGTCACCGCCGTCCGGCCCCCCCAGCGGAATGTATTTTTCCCGTCTGAATCCTACGCAGCCGTTTCCGCCATCGCCTCCTTCAACGCTAATTTCAACTTCATCAACGAATTTCATCCCAACCACTCCGAAAACTGAAGGCCATCGACTCCTGAAGAAAGGTCAGTCCTGAAAAATAAAAAAGCCCTGTCAAAAAACAGGGCTTTCGGTTCTCGTTTATCCTCTGCCGATTGGTCATCGGCCGGAAAACGGTCTCAGGCTTAGGCTTCAACCACGTTTACGTACTTGCGCTGCAACGGCCCTTTGACGTTGAAAACCACCCGTCCATCAACCTTGGCAAACAGAGTGTGGTCCTTGCCGCACCCGACATTCTGCCCCGGATGGAAACGTGTGCCCCGCTGACGCACAATGATACTGCCCGCTGATACGATTTGGCCGCCGAAACGCTTGACGCCGAGTCGCTTAGACTCCGAATCACGACCGTTTCGAGAACTACCGCCTGCTTTCTTATGAGCCATTATATATACTCCAGCTGTGTATTTATCCTGCGGAAATTCCAGTGATCTGAACTTCCGTGTAATACTGACGGTGCCCCATACGTTTCATATGTTGTTTGCGCCGCTTGAATTTAAGAATGCTGACTTTCTTGTGCCGCCCCTGCGACTGAACCGTTGCAGTCACCAGACCACCATCGATAAAAGGCTTTCCAACCTTCACCTCGTCGTCGGTTCTGACCAGCAACACCCGGTCAAATTCGATTTCAGCACCTTCATCAACCTCGAGTTTTTCGAATTTCAGAGTTTGTCCTTCTTCGACCCGATATTGTTTCCCACCTGTTTGAATTACCGCGTACATCTGTTAACCCGCCGATTTATCGAAAGTAAACCAGAAATTCTAAATTCCCTTTGCCCCAAAGTCAAACCAAATACAATTATCCTCGCTATGCTACAATTCTTTTTTTTCGCGTGAGACCCTCGCGACCATCTCAACAACTAATGTTCTACCCAAATAGTGCGGGCATCAACACTGATGCCATTCTACGTGTCCATACCCCCTGAATTCAATGGCATCTTCAATGACCTCTGCAGAAAAAAACCCCGTGGAAAATAACGGTCAAATTGATTTCCAATCCGTTCAGGAACTTACCCGGCAAGATATTGCGGCAGTTGATCAGATTATCCTCAAAGAACTGACGTCGGATGTCGTTCTGATCAACCAAATCGGACAGTATATTGTAAACAGTGGCGGCAAGAGACTCCGGCCCGTGCTGCTCCTTCTGGCGGCAAAGGCGCTGGGCTACGAGGGGAATCACCACCTGATGCTCGCAGCCGTAGTCGAATTCATCCACACCGCCACCCTGCTTCACGACGACGTGGTCGACGACTCGGACCTGCGACGCGGGAGAAATACGGTGAATGCAGTCTGGGGCAACGCCGCCAGCGTTCTGGTCGGCGATTACCTACTGTCAAAGACCTTTGAAATGATGGTCTGCACTGGCAACATGCGCGTCATGGATCTGGTTTCTCATACCACAACGGCGATTGCCGAAGGCGAAGTACTGCAACTGCTGAATATCCATAACCCGGCAACCACCGAAGAAAGATACCTTGAGGTCATTTCAAGAAAAACGGCGATCCTCTTCAGCACCGCGGCGCAACTGGCCGCTGTCCTGACTGAAAGCTCGGAGGAAACCGAACTGGCGCTCAAGAACTATGGACTCCACCTGGGTATTGCGTTCCAACTGATTGATGATGTTCTAGACTACAAAGCCGACCCGGAGCAAACAGGAAAAAATATCGGTGACGATCTGTCAGAAGGGAAACCCACGCTGCCACTGATTCACGCGATCCTGCACAGTGAAAAAAGCCAGGCAGACATCATCCGCAACGCGATCAGGGAAGGAGACAGGAATTCCTTCGCCGAAATCTACAAGATCGTTGAATCCTGCAACGCCATCGCTTACACTGAGCGCCGCGCTGAAGAAGAGGCCCAACGCGCAATCGACGCATTGGCAGTGATACCGACATCTACCAGCAAGGATGTACTGATCAGCCTTGCAGAATTTTCAGTCCAGAGAAACTTTTGATTCGGGGTGTAGCTCAGCTTGGTAGAGCACTGCCTTCGGGAGGCAGGGGCCGGAGGTTCAAATCCTCTCACCCCGACCAATTTAATCAATAGGTTAGATAGATCTGGCGGCCAAGGATTTTTGCGTCACTCATCTACGGTCGCACTGACGGTCGCACATCTTCATCGGTGCTACTAGCATCTGTCAGGAAGCACCTGCGATCAACCCGGACCACCCAGTAAGAAACTAAGCCAAACTACAGCAGAATGAGCAATATTCCCCAGATAGCCACATCAAACGCCCGAGCGGTTATATCCGCCGAACGCAAAAAACAGATCCACCATGAAACATGGCTAGCCCACAAGCTCAGTCGGAAGTTGTCCCTCCCCCGACCAACCCAAACGGACGATTAATAACCCGGATCACCACTATCCTGGCATAACTGCTGGCGCTTAATAAACGTCGCGTCCGCCGGTCCGAACATGGCGACCGGTCGCTTCATACACGAATCCCTTCAGGTACACCACCCCTTAACACCTTTCCCAGATCGCCCGATCACACC
>DBZZ01000005.1:26617-26811 GCA_002311315.1 Methylococcaceae bacterium UBA1147
CCCTAAATTCTCAGCGGGTCCCTCCTGAACACTAAACAATGTATTGCGGACGAACGATGTGGTGATTCAGAACGCTGTTACTGGAAATTGGGGAACACTACCTTCTGAGATTTCATCTGCTTGATCTTCCCATAGGTCATCCAGCAAGAAATGTCGAGTGTTTCATTCGTTACTTTTTATAATCCGCAACATGC
>DBZZ01000042.1:0-5126 GCA_002311315.1 Methylococcaceae bacterium UBA1147
AAGGCGTTAGGGGAATGCGGGGCTTTTTTCGTGCAAAGTAAAAGTAAGGAACGCATCTCCCCCCTGCGCACATGACGTACATTGTCCCTTGGCCGCCGCCGGCCTTGTGGGCTCCCACGTGTTTCTCCGTTTCCCTTTCCAGTCGGCGTTTTACCAAATTATTAATCGGTTCTTCTTCTATTTATTTTTTTGCCCCCTTACTTTTTTCCATCTGTCGATCTCTATCAAACATACTAGCATCGTAAGAAGCAGGGTCGCCGCACCCGATCAACCCAATGAGTAATGCCATAAGTACGCCTAATTTCAATTTATAATGAAAGTTCACCAGTGAAATCTCCTTTTTTACGCTGTGAAAGATAACATACATAATGTATATTTCGTGTCAATATTTCTACTAAGTGTATATAATAACCTAAATGTTTGTTGACTAATAATGCGATTATGTCCTACAACCATTAACAAGAGTCATTAGTGTTGATTGGCCGTTGCCTCTCTGCCAATAGCTCGATGGATCTCATTCCTAAGCACCTTTCCGGCTTGGGTGATTCAGTGGTGCGGTAGGTTGGCCGGCGGCAGATTCCGCGTGGATTTAAACTACTCCTGAACTTGATCGGTTTCAACTGTATCTATGGTTAAGTCGGTCCTACCAATTGTCCAACTCCCTCATTTCAGGTGAACAATCTGGGCCTGTTCATCATCGTTGTGATCGGCTCCCTGCCGATAAGCAAGAACTTGGCCGTCTCCTCATCCACTTATCCAGGATTTGAATCCCTAACGAATCAATAATTCTCCAGAGGAAATCTTCATTTGTATTCTGACGTGAAATTATCTGGCGTTAACGACTTTTTTCCCTGTATCCATCTGACTCGTTAAATATTCCTCATAGGTGCCATGGAAATCCACCAGTTGCTGATCTTTGATTTCGATAATGCGCGTAGCCAGTGATGAAACGAATTCACGGTCGTGGCTAACAAAGATCAATGTCCCTTGATAATGCTCGAGTGCCAGGTTCAACGCTTCGATGGCTTCCATGTCTAAGTGATTGGTTGGTTCGTCCATGATCAGTACGTTGTTTTCTAACATCATCAACTTGCCAAACAGCAATCGGTTCTTCTCTCCACCAGAACAGACTTTGACCGGTTTAGTAAAATCTTCCGTAGAAAACAATAGACGTCCCAGGGTGGCACGCACGATCTGATCATTGTGACGGGGTTTACGCCACTGACTCATCCAGTCAAATAAATTCAGGTCACAATTGAATTCAACAGTGTTGTCCTGAGGGCAGTACCCCTGCGTTGCGTTTTCAGCCCATTTCACGGTACCGCTATTGGCCCTGAGTTCATTCAAGAGGCAGCGAAGAAAGGTGGTTTTACCGGCACCGTTCTCACCGATCACCGCAAGGCGAGTGCCAGCCGCCAGGATCATGTGACCGTTACTGAACAGGACCTCATTATCGAAGCCATGTCCTATCTCTTCCAGCGTCAATGCTAATCGGTGGAGCTTCTTTTCCTGATTAAAGCGAATGAAAGGGCTGACTCGACTGGAGGCCTTAATCTCTTCCAGTTTTATTTTTTCAATTTGCTTGGCGCGTGATGTCGCCTGTTTGGCTTTTGATGCATTGGCCGAGAAGCGGCTGACGAACTGCTGTAAGTCGGCGATCTGTGCTGACTTTTTGGCGTTTTCTGATTGCAGGCGCTGGCGAGCTAGGGTAGACGCGGTCATGAAATCATCGTAGTTACCGGGGTAGACGCGCAATTCACCATAGTCAATATCTGCTATATGGGTGCAGACAGCATTTAGAAAGTGGCGGTCATGAGAGATGATGACCATAGTGCTTTTGCGTTCGTTGAGTACGGACTCCAACCAGCGAATGGTATTGATATCCAGGTTGTTGGTCGGTTCGTCCAGTAGAAGAATATCCGGATTCGAGAACAGGGCTTGGGCAAGCAGGACCCTGAGTTTCCATCCTGGAGCAACCTCGCTCATGAGACCATCATGCATTTCTACTTCAATCCCTGCGCTCATGAGTAACTCACCGGCACGACTTTCGGCGCTATAGCCATCCATTTCGCCAAACTTGATCTCCAAGTCAGCGACTTTCATGCCGTCGTCTTCAGACATCTCAGGTAGCGCGTAGAGACGATCTCGCTCCTGTTTGACTGCCCATAATTCTGCGTGGCCCATGATGACGGTATTGATCACGCTGTATTCTTCAAAGGCAAATTGGTCCTGGTGTAATGTACCCAGACGTTCGTTTGGTGTGATTGAAACGTTGCCGGAAGTCGGTTCTAGGTTGCCATCCAGAATTTTCATGAATGTGGATTTACCACAGCCATTGGCGCCAATAAGGCCATATCGATTGCCACCATCAAATCTGACTGAAATATTTTCAAATAAAGGCTTGACGCCAAACTGCATGGTGATGTTTGAAGTAGAGATCAACGTAAAATTCCTGAGTAAGTACAAATGGGGTTCTTAAAAGGGAGCGTACTATAGGCGTTTGTGGTAAAGACGTCGAGTTAAACTGCGAATAAGGTTTATCATTAAATATTCTTCAATACGAAGATAGAAGCAATCGGCGATTAACGTTACCGGCGTGTGATTCTGGTGTAGCGGAGGCGGATTATTGGCTCTTGTTTCGGCGTTCTGCATTCGGGAGGAGAAACGATAGTATGAAAATATGGGTCGATGCGGATGCTTGTCCTGCGGTCATTAAAGATATTCTGTTTAGGGCGGCTGAGCGTACAAGGGTTCAATTAACGCTGGTTGCTAATCAGGCCGTGCCGATACCGCCGTCACGTCACATTGACATGATTCAAGTACGCTCAGGTTTCGACGCTGCAGACAATGAGATAGTCAAACGGCTAGGCAGAGGTGATTTGGTCATTACGAGTGATATTCCTTTGGCATCGGAAGTGATCGACAAAGGAGGCTATGCCCTCAATCCTAGGGGAGAGCTTTATACAACTGATAACATTAAAGAGCGGTTAAATATGAGGGACTTTCTAGCGACGCTACGAGCCAGTGGCGTACAGACGGGCGGACCTTTAACCCTAAGCCAAAGTGATCGGAAAAATTTTGCAAATCAACTCGACCAATTCCTCACCAAACATTTAAAAGATCGCTAATAGGGGTCGTAAAAAGTAGCTAAAGACCAGCTGGTGATCGGCGTTGGTAGGCCGTGTAACCGCGTTATTGGGGTTTCAATCAAAAACACCGAAACAATGCTCTTCGTGACTTTTCCGTCCGGGCCGCGGAACAGCGAAGCAATCCATCGCTATCCAACCAGTCTCTGGACTGAAACATTCTGTCGCCGGTGATGAACCCTTGTTTGTCGATAGTCCAGGCGGCGGGTCATCTGTGCGGTTGAACAACGTTAGACTGGGTAATGAAAAGATATAAAACAACTCGAAAAGAGCTGGGGACGAGTCAGTAAACACGCTGTCGCGTGGGGTATGATGATCCTTGATGAACACTCCTGTAGGAGAGCTGGTAACGGAAGCAACACTTTTCTGTTTGGGTGCTGACGCTAGCCTTCATCCAGACGGGCAGCAAAATGCACGAACAATAACGCCATACTGCGATCAGTATTGCGGGTGGGCAACCGCCGGTTTTGTTTCAGCTATGGGAGAAGGTGTTATTCAAAACGCAGACCTGGGAATAATGAATCACCTTGAACCAACCGATGGTCGAGTTCGCACGGGTCGGTCGACTTCCACATGATACCGAGCAGGATATTCCGGAAAAGTAAATGAAGGATGATGAATACAGTTCACGCTATTGCGTGGTCGGCGCGGGTGCAGCAGGCCTTGCGGTGGCAAAAAACTTCAGGGAGAAAGGGATCCCCTTTGATGTAATCGAAAGGCACGCGGGCGTTGCAGGGTTATGGGGTTACGGACGGTCCTACAGTGCAATCTACAAGTCCACGCGGCTTATTTCGTCCCGGTCGATGTCTGAATTCCGTGATTTCCCGATGGATAAAAGCCTGCCTGATTATCCGGGACAAGAGGCAGTATTCCGTTACTTTAATGCTTATGCGGATGCTTTTAGTCTCCGTCAGTCCATTGCATTCAACACCGAAATCACAAGCGCGACCCGGTCTGGAAATTTCTGGGACATCCGTCTGCAGTCGGGTGAAATGCGCCGTTATCGGGGGCTTGTTCTGGCCAGCGGCGTAACCTGGGATCCCAAAGTGCCGGATTTGAAGGGCGAGTTCAACGGGGATACTCTGCATTCGGTGAACTACAAGGAACCGGACCGGTTCGTGGATAAAAAGGTTCTGGTCATCGGGGGAGGAAACTCGGGATTCGATATCGCCGCGGAACTGGGGCGGCATACCCGCCAAACCTTCATCAGCGTTCGTCGAGGATATCACTTCATTCCCAGGTATGTCTTTGGAATACCTTCAGACCAGTTCGGGGAATTTTCGACCAGGATGGGGACGCCACTTGTCGTTCGTCAATTTCTTAACCAGTTGATCGTGCGGTTGCAATTGGGGAATCCGGTGAAACTGGGATTACCGAAACCGAACCACCGGATGTTTGAATCGCATCCGATTATCAATGCCGAAGTGCTGGACGAAATTCGGAAGGGCAATGTTACGGCAAAAGCCGATGTCCGGGAGTTGCGCGGAACAAAGGTGCTTTTTGCCGACGGGTCGGAGGAAGTTGTTGACAGCATCATCTACGCGACCGGGTACCGTATTTCGTACCCCTATATTGATCAGTCGCATCTGAATGGCCCTAGCGGCAAACCCAATTTTTACCTGCATCTGTTTCATCCGATATACGACAACCTTTTCACGGTCGGGATGATTCAGCCCGCAAGCGGCGTCTGGAGTCTCATGGACGATCAGGCCCGCCTGATCAGTGCCTATATTCAGGCGGCCAATTCAGCAGGAAGCATTGCAGCCATGCAGTTCGACAGGACAAAGGCTGGACCGCAACCCGACATGAGCGGCGGCATCCGCTACATCGATTCTGAAAGGCACTTTACCGAAGTCGATCATACCGCTTACCGCAGACACCTTGAACGTCATCTTCAAGTGTTGGAAAAACCGGCCGCCTGATAAATCAAATTCTTTCTGGAATCTACTCCCCGGGATTGCGAATCCAACGGAGCGACTC
>DBZZ01000042.1:5212-24368 GCA_002311315.1 Methylococcaceae bacterium UBA1147
CCTTTGGAATACCGTTTGCCGAGTGGTTGGAACATGGATGCGCCGATAGGCTACCCAGCACAGTTACGTCAATGGCTCAAAACGACAACTAGAGTCAGGATCCCGACATCGATCCTTTCTGGGGTAACCAGAATCAGCCGGATAGCTTCTGAACATCTCGTCACTCACGATAAGTGTCCGCCACAAGGTTGCTGAAACGCGCCGGTTTCTCCTGGTCCCTGAGTTTCGGTTATTGAAGTGCTTGATCTGTCTGCCCAGTAACGAATAGAACGACCGTGAATTCCCCGAGTCCGAACAAGATCCTGGTGGTTGGCCCCAACTGGGTCGGTGACATGGTCATGGCGCAAAGCCTTTTCATGGTACTGCTCCAAGACAACCCAGGGGTCCGCATAGATGTGCTTGCCCCGGCGTGGACCCTGCCGGTGCTGGACTACATGCCAGAGGTATGCAAGGGCATAGAAATCCCGCTGAAACGCGGCGAGTTGGGAATCGGAACGCGTTACCGCCTGGGCAAGAGCCTCGCCGGCGAGGCGTACGATCAGGTCATTCTTCTGCCGAATTCACTGAAATCGGTATTGATCCCGTTTTTCGCAGGGATTCCCCGACGGACTGGATTCCTTGGCGAGCAGCGATGGGGATTGCTGACCGATGTCCGGAGGTTGGACAAGCGGATACTGAGGCAGACTGTGCAGCGTTTCGTTGCGCTTGCCGGCCCGGTGAAATACTCGGCACCTCCAGACTGTCCTGTACCGCGCCTGATCGTAGCCAACGATGAGATTCGCCGGACCATGGACGGTTTTTCCATTGACGACGTGCAGGGCAAGGTGCTCGTTCTGTGTCCGGGTGCTGAATACGGACCTGCAAAACGTTGGCCTGTGCGCCATTATGCGTTCCTGGCCAACGACCGGGTTCGGCACGGCTGGAAGGTCTGGCTGCTCGGGTCTCCGAACGACCAGGAGGTTTGTCAGCTGATCAACGAAGAAACAGGCGGTCATTGCCGAAACTACGCGGGGAAAACAAGCCTCAGCGAGGCGATCACCCTGATGTCAGTCGCCGACGCCGTGGTGAGCAACGATTCAGGACTGATGCACATTGCCGCGGCACTTGACCGAAACCTCGTGGCCCTCTACGGTTCATCCGACCCGGGATTTACCCCGCCGATGACACCCAAAGCGCGGATACTCCAACTGGGGCTGGATTGTTCGCCGTGCTTTAAACGCGAATGTCCCCTGGGACATCTTCGCTGCTTGACCGAACTGCTTCCAGAGAAGGTCATCTCTGCACTTGAGGCGATCTAGTTAGGGCATTTCATAACGGTTCCTTTCATCTCAGTTGCCTAAGCCGAGTTGGCGATGGGAAGAAGAAACAAGCCAGGGAGGATGGCAAGAAGATTGACTCTGAACATAACTCCCTTCGCATTCGATAATAAAATGAAAAAAGCCAATAATTTCCGGGATCTTCTTGCTTTTGTCCAAGCCAAATTAAGGCGAAATCTGCTGAAACTGTCGCTGGCGGGATGTCAGTCTGCCAAGGAGTTCTCGGATCGGTTACAGATGAGGGGATGTCAGGTGTCGGTAGATCTTGCTACGGTTGTTCGGAGCCGTTTCTTTCCCACGACGGACACTTGCGCCAGCCCAGCTTTTCCGCCAGCCCAGAACTTCTGTCGAGCTTTTTGCGGATACCGCTGATCAGGGCCCTGCGGCTTGCATGAATAATAATCTGTTCTCGGCAACGTGTAATGCCAGTGTAAATCAGTTCCCGACAAAGAAGCGGGTGGTTGTCTTCGGGCGGCAGGATGAGGAACACTCGGTCAAATTCCGATCCCTGTGATTTGTGGACCGTCATTGCCCAGGCCGGCACATGCTCTGGAAGATCCCGGAGCGGAAAACTGCGCGTTTCACCCGGGAACCTGAACCAAGCCCGGAGAAAACCCGAATCGTCCGCCCACAGCAGACCGATATCGCCGTTAAACAGGCCGCTTTCGTAGTCGTTGACCGTGATCATCACGGGTTGACCGTGACATGCGGTGGAATCGAGGGAAGGTGATTCTCGACGAAGCCCTTCCCCAATCAGCCGATTGATTTCCCCGACCCCAGTGGCGCCTTTTCGCGTTGCGCAAAGAACCCTGAAACCGTCAAAGCTTGCCAGAGCCGCTTCCGGGGTAGCGGACAGTGAATAATGCGCGTAACTGGACACGGCCTGCTCGATCAGGTCGGTGCATACCGAAAGTCCTGTCATTTCGGACCATTCAACCTCGGCGGAACTGGAATATTCGAGTAGTGACAGGGCTTCGTCCGACTGGCCGCGATTGACCATCCTGGACAAACGTCCGATATCGCTGTTTGTGCCGAACCGGTAACTTTCTTCGAGCAAGGCGATGGAATCCGCGAGCCCTACGGCCTCCGTACTGGTTGGGAGAAGTTGCACTGGAACGGAGGTGAGCACGGCCAGGCGGTTGGCGGTTACGGGACTATAGCGGATCATCTGTCCACGTCCGGTCAGGTCGCCCAGAACATTACCGGCGTCCACCGAAGCCAACTGATCGCGGTCGCCGATCAGGATCAATCGAGCATTGGCCGGAAGTGCCTCAAGTAAGTGCGCCATCAGTGGCAGGTCGATCATAGATGCCTCATCAATCACCAGGCAATCAAGAAGCAGAGGGTTTTTCGAGTTGGCTCCGAAGCCATGGCCGTCGTATTCGAGGAGACGGTGTAGAGTGCTTGCCTGCTCTGGAATCTTTTCAAGAATGGCGGTCTCCACTGCAAGTGACCTCTTGCGTGCTTCGATTGAATCGACCATTCGGGCGGCTGCCTTGCCGGTCGGTGCGGCCAGTTGGATTCGCATCTCGGAGTCCTGTTCAAGCAAGAGAGCCAGTACCTTGACAACAGTGGTGGTTTTGCCGGTGCCGGGGCCACCCGACAAGATTGCGAGATTTCGCATGACTGCTAGGGCAGTCGCGACTTTTTGGCCATCTGGCCGCGAGGTATTCTGTGCTACCGGAAATAGCCGGGCAAGCCCTTCCCGGAGTTTCCTTTGGTCAATCAAGGGGCGCTTGGAAAGGCAGCGCGAAATTCCCTCCCGAACCCTATTTTCCAGATGCCAGAACCTCCCCAGGTAAAGGCGCGGAGGCTCCAGGATCAATGGCGCAGTGTCTCCTGGGGCGCCAATCCAGACCTCGGCCCCGAGAATTGATAACCAGTCATCGAGACCGGGAGCGAGTGGACAGTGTCCAGGAAAGTCCAAAGCGACATCGAATAGCGGGTGGTTGGCGAGCATGGATAGATCGATGCAGGTATCGCCGGACTGGTTTCGTTCGCTGACCAAGGCCGCGGTGAACAGGGCAATACTGCCTTCCTTGAGTATAAATTCATCGGCCAGGAAGGCCGCGAAACCGAATGTCAGAGGGCTGATCACTCCTTCCTGTACAAGCCTCTCAAGCATGGTTTCAGGCATTCGTGACCGCGGTTGGTGGGGGAGCAAAGACAGTTTGGTCGAGAACCTGGATGATTTCCGGGTTGGGGCACACGTGAAAGATGCCGCGGGAATCCGTATCACCGGGCCTCATGGCACGAAGAAAAAGGTAATAAACGCCGCCGAAGTGGGTTTCGTAGCGGTAGCAAGGCAAACGCTGTCCAAGGTAGCGGTGAAGGGCTACGGTGTAAAGCAGGTATTGAAGGTCATAGCGTCGGTCAAGAATCTCATCCTCGAGTTTATCTGGGCGATAGTCGTTCAGGGTCGCACCGAGGAAGTTGGTCTTGTAGTCGACAAGGTAGAATCGGCCTTCATGTTCGAATACAAGATCGATGATTCCAGTAACGATTCCCTCGAAATCGTCGTATTCGATCGGCTCCAGGGTTTTTCCGGCATTCCTGGCGAGGACCCGGTTCAGCTCCTCGATAGCGCCATGTTCCAGTGAAAAATCGAATTCCATTTCATGCAGACAACGGTTGCATGCTATCTGCGATAGTGAAAGTTCATTCTGGTCGAGGCTTGTCTGGATGATATTGTTCAGCCACTGAACCAAGGTTTCCAGATGGTCCGGGGCATTGAGCCCGAAGCGGGGGGCAAACCTCAGCCATAGTTTCTCTGCCTGAGGCCCGATATCGCCCTGGAAATCGAGGTTTTCGAGTACCAGGTGCATGAACGATCCGGTTCTGGTACCCGCTGGAAACTGAAGAATGCGATCCTGGCCGCTGTGCGAACTTCCGTAGTTTCGTACCTGGTGAACGTTGCGTGTCATTCCGGAAAAACTTGCGACCTTCCAGTTGTCCCGAATTCTGCCGGTGAATTGTCCGAGGCGGATCGGCTGTTTGTGCTCGTTTGGGATCGATTGCCAATAGTTTGCCGCCGATTCTGGCAGGTCAACCATAGCAATGGAACCCTCGGCAGCCTGACACAAAGTCCGTAGATCTGCATCCAGGTCGGTCTCATCGGTCCATGCGTTCGGCAGGCATTCGTTTAAGGTCCCGGGTGTTTGAGCTGAATGCAGCAAGTAAGCCAGTGCGCTTTTTCCCGAGAGGTCTCGTCGGCGGGAATCAACTCGTCCCCAGGACAGGTAAAGCTTTCGCTCGGCTCGGGTCAGTGCAACGTATAACAGTCGTATATCCTCGGCCAGCCTTTCTTTTTCAGCGAGGCACAGCGATCGGCTCCTGGCTTCCGAAGACGGGCCTGCATCAAGGCAGGCAGTACCGTTCCGGTCTGAAAAGGCGATCAGGTTTTCCGCCTGGTCTTCGATCGGACGGCAAGCCCATGCAAAAGGAACGAAGACCACCGGGAATTCCAGCCCCTTACTGGAGTGTATGGTAACGATGCGGACCAGGGCATCATCGCTTTCCAGACGAACTTCGGTCTCGTGACTGCCAGGATCATTCCTCTGTCGGGTCAGCCACCGGACCAAGGAAGCCGGGGCAGGGTGAAGAACCGACGCCTGCTGCAGTAATTCGGCGATATGGATCAGGTTGGTCAGTCGCCGTTCCGCATTGTCGGCCGCGGCAAGCCGTTCAGCAATGGCTTGGCGTTGCAGTAAGCCATGGAACATCGCCATAAAACCGTATTGTCTCCATCTTTCATGCAGCTCATGAATCCCGTTTATCCAGTTCTGCCAACGGCTTTCGTCGCTGATCCGGCAGTCTATCTCGGGGTAATCCAGTCCAAGCAGTTCGCTCGCCAATGCGTTTCGGGCCAACTGCCGGTCTTCTGGACTGGCAATGGCTTCAAGCAGCGTTTCCAGGCCGAAGGCCTCGGGAGTTTGATAGATATTGTCTCGGGCAATTGCGACTGCCAATACTCCAAGAGCCTGCAGAGCGTACCGGATCAATCTGCCTTCATCATTGGTTCGGACCAGTACGGCGATCTCGCAGGCTTCGGTTTCCCCTCCCTGTAAAAGTTCTAGAATGGTCCCTGCTGTGGCCGATGCCACGGCCTCGCGCGCCGCAGTTCTGGACAGGGGTTTGCCGGCAGGGTTGGGCGGAATCTTCCAGATGGTCATTGATGGATGGAATGGTCCCGTGTCATTCTTCTGTCCGGCGTCTCGCGTCTGGGCGGCTTTAACCGGCGCGAAACGAATGGCCTCGTCGTAGATAAATGGCGACTGCCGCAGGCTGAACAGAGTGTTGACTGCTCGGACCAGTTCAGGCGTTGAGCGCCAGTTGGTATCCAGTGAAAAGCTTTGGTCTCCGGCATCTCGCCGCGCCTGGATATAGGTCAACAGGTCGCTTCCCCTGAAACGGTAGATTGACTGCTTGGGGTCTCCGATCAGTGTCAGTACCGACCGCTTGGTCTGCCCATAAATCTCGCGAAAAATTTCGTACTGGATTCGATCGGTATCCTGGAATTCATCAATCATCGCGACCGGAAAGCTCTGCCTTAGGTTTTGGGCAAGTTCCTTGCCCAACCTCCCCTTGAGAGCCGTGTGCACCTGAAGTAGCTGGTCGTCGTAGGTCATGAGACGGCGCTTTTCCCTAGCTGAGGCAGCGTGTTTTCGGGAAAACTGGCTTGCTTCCTGCAGAATCCGGACTCTGGCCTTGGCCACAACGCGGTCTATCTGGACCCAAATTTCCTGGCATTGCATGAAGAATGCCTCCCTCAGAGCGGGGTCCGACCCCCGTTTGCTCTCGGTACTGTATTTGTCGAGACATGTAATGGAGAGCAAAAACAGGATTTCTAAATTCGCAACTAATCCAGGCCCGTTCAGGTATCGATCGATGCGTCCGATAGTGTCTTTAAACCGGTGCTTACCGTATGGGGACGCCTTTGCCTGGCTGAGTGCCCTGGATTTGGAGAGAATCGTGATAATAGTGGCCGATCGTTCTTTCCAGATGGCGGCTATTTGCAGGAGGCTTGGGCCCAGTTGATCCCACTGGGCATAAAGTTCTTCGAGCGATTCGGGGGCTTGGGGTTCCAGTCGCCGGGGTTGGACTCCGCGCAGTGAAAATAGTCGCCGACCCAGTTCCTCGATTGTACCGACCGCTGACACAAACAGCCGGGCCTGGCCGGCATCCAGTTCATAGGTATTGATGCGCCACCAGTCCTGCAGCGCCTGGCACCAGAATTCCTCATCGTCAGCAATGAATTCGTTGTCATAGGGCTGACCGCTGAAAAAGGCATAGTCGGCCAGTACCCGCTGGCAAAAGCCATGGATCGTGTAGATGGCGGCTTCGTCCATGGTTCGTATTGCCAGTGTGACCCTGTCAATGATTCTTTCTTTTCCTGATGCCTCCTGGTTTTGTTCAATAATGCAGGTGAAGAAGGTGTCTTCACTTTCCCCCGGGCATTTTAGGAACTGCAGCAGATCGGCAAGTCTTGACCTGATTCTGCCTTTAAGTTCTTCCGTTGCTGCGTTGGTAAAGGTGACAACCAGGATTTCACTGCACCCGGTACCATCCAGTATGTAACGGATGAACAGGTTGGCGATTGTGTATGTCTTGCCAGTGCCCGCGCTGGCCTCGATCAGGTTGATGCCTTCGCCGGGGAAATTCAGTACGGATTCAGGGTCCAGCGGCCTGAATTTGGTTGGAGCGTTCATATCGGCCCGCCATGGGTCAGAGCATCCTGATAGAAGTCCATCGAACATCTGGCAAACTCGGGGTCTTCCAGGGGATTGCCTTCGAATCCACGCACGGCCATCCGGACATACGGATCGTCCTGTTCGCCGGGGATTCGCAGGGCATATACTCCTTGCCACGGTTTACGGGCGCTGGACAAGGCCCGTTCGGGTTTGCCTCTGATGGTTTCACGTGCCCACTCGTAGCTTGACCTTGGCAGGACCGCGAGCGGAGCATGGATGTTGTACAGGTATTGTTCGATGTATTTGTTCAGGAAGTCGTGTGCCTGGTGCTCAGGTAATGGCGGATACTGCCATCCTTGGTCCATGCAGACCAGGCGGGCGGATTCACCACTGCGGTAGTGGCCATGGGTCGAGAGGCAAAGATGATCAATCCACAGAGCCAGAAGCTGGCTACCGCCGAATTTCGAAGGGGTGAACTGTAAGAGTCCCTTCCCAGGATAATAGTTACGAAGCTTGCCGGAGAGTACATGGGTGTCTGGGAAGACGATTTCGATGGTTCGCGCCGATTTGGGAATACGCGCGTAATCGCGGAGCCGGGAAAGCCAGATACGGCTGGCTTCCACTATCTCTTCCCTGGACATGGTGCCCATGCTTCCGTGGGGAAAGAAGTTCTCCTTTTCACCTTTTCTGAAAGAGGCTTCACCGGAAGCCATGAACCGTTCAGCCAGATCCATTTTAAGACGCCACTGATCGAGGGAGTCCAGGGAAAATACCTCGCTGTCCTCGCTTTGTACGGGTTCCGAAAAACGGATTTTCAGGCCCCTGCTGAAAAAGAAACGCAAGGGATGCCGGATAAACTGGTGAAACCGTGGGAGATCAAGTACTCGAGAACCGTGGTTCGCTGCGGTGATCGAGACAACGGGCCATTGAACCCTGAGTTTTTCGGGGGACGAGTGTGCAAGGGCCAATGCGACACCGTGCCAGTATTGGTCGTAACCAGGGTGACTAAGATTGAAAATCCCGGCGCTGAAAGGCTGCATTGGATGTACTACGGTCAGCTGTTCACTGAGCTTTTGATCGTCAGGATTTTTTCCAAGAGCTGAACGGTCGATGAAATCAACCAGGTCGCGGACCAGGACAGAGGGTTGGCATTCGCCGTTATCGCGCATGTCTCGACCGGTATAGCTGAGGTAAAAAACATCCCGGGCGCACAACAGGGTTTCCAGCATCAGGTAACGATCTTGATCACCTTTGACAGGATCCCCCGGTTTCCATTCGCGTCGCATGAGATCGAAATCCACACTTTGCTGCCGGCGAGGAAAATCAGCTTCGTTCATTCCCAGTACGCAGATTATCCGAAACGGTAGGCTACGCATTGGTCTCATTCCGCAAAAGCTGACTCCTCCGGAAAAATACCGGTTGGAGCCGGTTTTCTCGCCGAGTTTTTCCCGCAGCCAGTGCAATACCAGATCCCTGGTCAGAATTTGCCGGGCAGCGTGTTGCTTCAGTTCGTCAAGCGTATCGCGGATAACCTGGATTCTGGCGCTTTGGTCCTCAGGTTTCGAGAAAAAGCGGTCAAGCATCTGAGCCAGGTTCTCCTGCCAGGCTGTACCATCGCGTGGCTTGACAAGTAACCTGCGGTAGTCGATGAGAGTCTGCAGGAATAGCCAGAACTTGCCCAGGGCCTTGGACCGATCACCGTCAATCCCTGTCAGGGGTGTAACCCCGTTCCAGTCGTCAGCATCGCCAACGGAATAGCCGGCGAAAAACCGTCGACGGGCCTCCCGCCAGGTGTTCTGTTCGAATACCGGTAGTTTCAGGCTTTGCTTGTGTTGACCATCGATTCCCCAGCGTACGCAGGCGAGCCGTGCATATTCGAGAACAGTTTCCCGGTTCCTGCCGTCCAGGTCGAAACGTCTTGCCAGCTCGGGCAAATCGAGGAACGCGAGCACTTCGGAAAAGGTAAAGCGACTTTCAGGCAAGCGCAGTAACTGAAAGAAGGCTTCTACAAGTGGATGCTGCTCCATAGCCGCGACGTCGGAGAGATTCCACGGAATAAAGGGTCTGGTGTCGTTTTCCCTTCTGCCGAAAACAGCCTGAATATAGGGTGCGTAATGGTCGATCTGAGGCACCACGACCAGGATCTGTTCAGGCCTTAACGAATTGTCCTGATCCATGAACGCCAGCAGTCGGTCATGGAGTACCTGACATTCCCGTAACGGGCTATGACACACATGAATTTGGACCGATGGATCCGCGGATGCATTGTCCAAGGTCGATTCGACATCGAGGATACTGTTCTGGATCTTGTGGAGCAGGCTGTCAGGGGTGGGGGATTGGTAAAACTCGTCCGACACCGAACGCAGATCCTCGCCGCCAAGCAGCAGATCCTGGAGAACCTGGCCCTGACATCCCCAGGAAGCCAGGAGTTCGTTACCGCTTTCATAGTAGGCGGCCTTTTCCGGCTGGTGCACGCGCATTCGGGAAATCGTTTTCCTAGTTGTCAGGTCCGCCCAGTAATGCCGACTGGGGCTATGGACATACATGGAAACATGAATTTTGCCCGCCAGTGCTTGGATCAGTTCCACGAACAGCGGAGGAAGGCTGGAAACGGCAAATAGGATGGTTCGTTCCGGAAAATCGTCGACCGCCTGGTTCGATCTCAGCAATTCGATCATTCGATCGATCACCCGAACCCTGTGCGTTGATTCCCTGCCTTGAATTAGTTTTATCCAGAGTCGGGCCTGCCAGTCTGATCCCTGACCTCTGGACCATTTGCGGATCAGGTCCGGACGGTAGAACTGGTAGCGGTCAAACAGGCAGGCGATTCTGCTACACAGTTGCCATCGTTTGACCGTGTCATGATCACCGGCCAGGTAATGGCGAAGAGAGCTAAACTCGCGCTGTTCCAACAACCCGGGCAGAGCAAAGAAAACCTTCCAGGCCGCGACCGCTGGGCCCAGCGGATCACGCTCTGGCAAGCCGCATAGCAGACGATGGGCAAGCTGCCACACCCATGAAGCCGGAAGAGGGTAGTCTGTATTTGCGGCCAGACCATTCTTACACGCCAGTTGTAGATTGATCCAGCGTGCCATGGCCGGACTGGCGACAACCACCGTTTCAGCTGCAAACGGCGAGGCCAAGGGGCGTTCCGTGATTTCCCGAGCCAGCGAGGCTAGCAGGTATTCAACCCGGTTCGAACTGACCAGGTTCAGGCCAGCAGGATTGGGGTATGTTGAAACCAGTATAAAGTCCTCAGGCCGGGATTTTGAGTAAAGATGGAAACGGACTAAAATCGAGGATCATGATTGGTTGTCGCCGAAACCCGGTGGCAAAAGGAAAACCGCAGATGCGATGTTCATCGATCAATGCGTATCCTCCACGATTATCGCCAAACCCTGCGTCGTGTTGATGGCCCCAGCAAATCGTATGGCTTCACATCCTTTCCAGTATCGGTTCTCGGAGTTTACCATTTTTCTCTTGACGGGATTCTTCGCTTGCACTGTATCCCTGAATGCGGGGGCCGACCCGGTTACAGACCGCTGGGCGGCATGGATACTCGACAGCATACAGCGGCCCCGGATTCTGGCGGCTAAGGGTACAAGACGAACTGGCCGTGGGCCGTGTGGACGTGATCATGCAGCCACTTTACAAGCCCTAGTTGGCAGCCGAATGGGTGAAAAGGGGGTCGTAATCGGCCGGGGCGAATTTCGAGATTGCCCTTTCGTACCGGATCGAGATCGGTGGGTAAAACGATGTCCAGTTCAAGGTTTTCGAGCTTGAACGTCGAGCGGTATCTACCGGATTGGAACTGGCCCGACAGCAACTTCTGTATGAGTTCCCCCATCCGCTTGGAGAAAATGCGTGAACTCGCGGTTGGCGGACATCGCCGTGGATCGCGAACCAAGGATCCGCGAATTCGTTGCGCTGCTGGACTGACTCGAAAGGCACGGGGCATTGTTGGCTTTCAAACTGGACAATGGGTACCTGATGCTAGCAGAGGCCATCAGAAAGGCGGCAGTGGCAGAACAGGCTCCACTGGAAAGCTTGGCTGCAATACCTGGAGGCAAACGACAAATTAGAAACCTGGCTTAATAAACTGGCCGGGTGCGATCCCACCGGTCGATAGTGCGAATCCGCCGAAGAAATGGTATCGTCTTGCCCGTTTGCGCAACCCCCAGCGGTGATGATGCAGACCATCCGAATGCCTTCAGTCCGGACTGGAAACAGGCCGGGCCTTGGTTTTAACCACTTGAAACAGCGAAGCGTGTTTGCATCATGATCATCTACTCGGTCCTAGCGTTTTCATGCAGTCTGTTGTACAGCGTTAGCTCCGTACTCTGCAAATACGGACTTCAGCAAAAAATTAACCTGCGGTCGCTAAACTTGAAGGAGCTGGCCGCCTACCTGGCAAGAAACAGGATCTGGCTCCTCGGTGTACTTTTAGCCACGGTTGCCAATGTTGCCATGATCCAGATCCAGTCCCGGCTAGATGTATCGGTTGTTTATTCTATCCTTAATTTTTCTTATGTCTTCGTGCTGGTGCTCGGACACTATTTCCTGCACGAGAAGCTGAATCTCGAACAATGGACCGCCATTGCTGTGGTGGTGGTTGGAACGCTACTGATCCTGACGGTTGACCAGGCGACGACCGGCCAGCCGACAGACATCGGCAATATCCTCGACCTGACGGCTGGCTCCATGAGCCTGGTTGCATTACTCATTGTGATTCCCTGGCGGTATAGGAACCCGAATTACGAGTTGTTCTACGCGATCTGCACCGGCATCTGCTTTGGTTGCGTGGAAACCTACCTCAAGGCGACGACAAACATGGTCGCTGCGGAAACGGGCAGTTTCTCGATATTTTCCGTTCAGGACATAGTGGATTTTCTCTCGGTCTGGCCATTTTTCGTCATGTTTTTTTACGGTGCGGCGGGCTGGATATTTCTCCAGGTTACCTATTCCCATGGCAACGTGTCGATCACCATACCGTTGGTAGCGGTCACCCAACGCCTGATCTCCATGTTCAGCGGCTACTACGTCTACGGTGAACATTTCGGGGTTGTCAAGCTGCTCGGCGTGATCACGATCGTCCTCGGTATTCTGATGCTCGTTGTTTCGACCTTGCGCATCAGGGAGCCAAACCCGGCATGAACCTCTACATCCTGTTGACTTTGCTGTGTAGCTTTCTGTTTGCCGTCGGGGCGGTATTGTGCAAGTACGGCATGAAGAGCCTCGAGGGACAGGGGCACCCCAATGTGCTGAAGCTGGCCTGGTTTTTGGTTCGAAACAAGACCTGGTTTCTCGGCGTGATCTTGTCGCTGTGCACCAACGCCGCGGTTCTGCAAATCCAGGCGGCTCTCGACCTTTCCATCGTTCATTCCTTGCTTACAACCACCTATATTTTTACCCTTTTGCTGGGTTACCTATTTCTCAATGAGGAACTGAGTGGTGTCCAGTGGCTGGGGACTTCCACCGTAATTCTGGGGACTACTGCGATCATTTTGATCGACCAACCGGTGACCGGCGGAGCCACCAATGTGGATAACCTGATGTGGCTTTCCGGCGTCTCCCTGGTACTGATTTCAATCCTGGTGGTCATCGCCCGCAACTGCCAATCCATCAACTATGAGATTGTGTACGCGCTGTCGGCCGGAATTGCCTTTGGCAACTGCCAGGTCTTCGTCAAGGCTTCAACCAACATGATCACAGATCAGGTTGGATCCTTCTCCGTCCTTTCCCTGCAAAGTCTCTCGGAATTTCTCCATATCTGGCCCTCACTGGCCCTGCTGGTGTTTTCGATCACCGGATTCCTGTGCATGCACATTTCTTTTTCGCAGGGCAAGGTTTCAATATGCGTTGCTTTGCTGGTCGTTATTTCAAGGACAATCTCAACCTCAAGCGGTTACTATGTCTACGGCGAGCATTTTTCGGCCATGAAGATTATTGGGATCATGGTGATCTTGGCTGGTCTTTCTGTGATCATCCTGTCGTCGGTAAAAAAAGAAAATGCGGTCATCAACACAGCTTAAGGAAATTATGTTTGGACAACCCTGACAACAAGAAAACGGGTTTGCGGCAAAACCGCCGCCAACGGCGGATAGAAACTGGAGCGCTTTGGGTGTGACTTCCTATAGTCTAATTGTGTTGTTCTGCGCTTTTCTGTACGGGCTGAGCGCAGTATTGTGTAAGCGCGGCCTGCAAAGCGAAATCGATATCCGATCGTTGACCCCTGCGAAATTGCTGGTGTTTCTGCTCACGAATCGGATCTGGATCCTGGGAGTCTGTCTTAGCTTCGTGACCAATTTCGCGATCATTGAAATTCAATCGTTGATTGATATTTCAGTTGTTTATCCAATCCTGAACTTTTCCTACGTGTTCGTGATCCTGCTCGGATGGACCTACCTTGATGAAAAACTGTCCCGGTGGCAAGCGCTTGGCATCTTCACCGTGATCATAGGTACCGTTCTCATTATCTTCATAGAACAGCCGATCACCGGATCGGATACACGGTTCGACAGGCTGCTTGCTTTCAATGCAGTGTCGCTGCTGGTGATTGTCGGGCTGGTTGTTACGGCCTATCGGCAGAAGGTCAAGAATTACGAAATCTACTACGCGATTTCCACCGGAATCGCGTTGGGCAATGTTGAAACGTACATCAAGGCCAATACCAACATCGTCATCTCGGAAATCGGTGAATTTTCCATCTTTTCAGTGGACAGTCTATATTACTTCGTCAGTGCTTGGCCGTTCGCAGTGCTGATGAGTTTCGGCGTGATCGGCTGGTTGTGCATGCAGATTACCTATTCCCACGGCAACGTTTCAGTGAGTGTGCCTGTGTTTGCGGTTCTGCAAAGCTGTATAACGATTTCGTGCGGTTATTTCATTTTTGATGAATATTTCAGTTTGCAGAAGGTCGTGGCAATCTGGACAATCCTGACTGGCATTCTCATCCTCGTACTGTCGCCGCCGATGGTTGAAGCTGAAACCAATGTTGCCTGAAAAAACCAATACTGATCTGCCTCATGGACCTCACAGGACCCTGTTCTGTAGCCAGGCATTTCCGAGGTAACCCGTCGATGAAAGTACTGTTGCTTTGCCCGTCTCTAGCCGGGGCAGGGGTGGAACGTCGGATTTGTACTCTTCTGAAAGCATTGGTTGAAGACGGCGTTGACGTGCAGTTGGGGCTTCTGCGAAACGAAGGCGAGTTCCTGCAGGACGCCACCCACGGTCCCCTGGTCTTTATTCCCTGCCACAGCCTGCTGACAAACATGGTGCGGCCGATCTCAAGGTATCCCGACATGTCCACCGTGTTCACCGGCATGTACCAGATCCGTAAATTGCTGCTGAAATTGAGGCCGGATGTGCTGGTAACCTTTACACTGGAAACAACGATCCCGATGTATTTCGTCTCTCATATGAAACCGGGACGACAAGTGAAATGGATTATCTCCGAAGATAGCAATACCGCGAAGGCGACCTTCGACGGGGCTTTCCCCCGGTCTAGTCTGCTGGTGCGCTATGGCTTGCGGCGCATTTATCGCCGGGCCGACCACATCAGCTGTGTTTCGAGGGCGGTAAGAAAGTCGGTCATCCGCGCCTACGGGGTTGACGATTCGAGGCTGAGCATCCTGCACAATCCGGTAGACCTTGACAAGGTCAATACCGCGGTGAATAAAGTGCCAATAATGGATGTGGGTGACGGTTTCATCGTGGCGGTAGGGCGCCTGGTCAGAGTCAAGCAGTTCGATCTGCTGATCCGCTCTTTCGCACAAGCCAGTAAATTGAGTGAGTTGCGTCTGGTCATATTGGGAGAGGGGGAGGAGCAACAGGCACTTGTCCGAATCGCCGACCGTCTCGGCGTAAAAGACCAGGTCCTGTTCCTTGGTTTTGTCGACAATCCATGGGTCTACATGTCGAACGCAAGGATGCTGGTGCTCACATCCATGCACGAAGGGTTCGGCAACGTTATCCTCGAAGCCATGGCTGCCGGGTGTCCGGTGATTTCAACACACTGCGGGGGTCCTGAAGACATTATCCGACACCGAGAAAATGGATTGCTGGTCGATCCGAATCACAAGGCGATTGCTAAGGCCATAGAGTTACTGCTGGACAATCCAGGGCTGGCGCAGGATCTAGCCAAGAATGCAAGGCTTGGCCTCCACCGCTATGATCCGAGAGTCATCTGCTCCCAGTTCCGTGGCATTCTGGAAGAGGTTGCGATTTCAGATCGTCAGAGACTGGTAAAGGCCTGTGAACATTGATTTGCTGGACAATCCGCGGCTGTTTCAACGACCAACTCGGACAGACCAACATCGAAACAGAAATGGATTCATTTGATTTGATGCGCTTTTTATTGACCTTCTTATGAGCATCATATGGTTGCATGGGTGCGCAACAGATGCGGGGCGGATCGGGTGCTCCCGGCCACCGAGCTTCTGCCGCTACCGTCCATGAGCAACCTTGCGGCGATCGTCCGCTACGGACCTGCTATCATGATCGGGCTGCTGATTCTACTCTCGGGTTGTGCTTCGATGCCAGAGGGCTCAAAGCTGAAAGGTAGCGATTTCCAACCCAGTTCCCTGGCCAAAACAGACGTTGATCTGATCACCGAAACCATCCAGGGTTTCGTCTTCTCGAGCCTGAAAGAATTGGCAACAAAGCTGTACAAGCGCAATCCGCGTGAATGGCGGAAAACCGGATACGATTCCGTCGAATCGGCCGTGAGCCGGATCGTGGCATCACCCTTTCCCGAGGTTGACGAAAAACGCAGTATTGCCTGCATTCAACTGGCCTTCGATGATGCCTACGGGGGGGACCGGGTCAAAGCCCTGATCATCGGGCTCGAAACCATGACACTGGATGCCTACGGAGGCGATCAGGAATTTTACATGTTTGATCAACTCGATGCCCAGAAACTCTATTACAGTGCGAGAAACATCGAAGTTGCATCGTGGATGCTCAGGGCCAGGAGAAACAGCGAGGGTAAACTGTTTCTGCTGAGTTCAACCGATCCGGAGGGCAACACAGTCAATCCGAGTTTCGAGAGGCTGTTCGGCAAAATGATCAACGCGCAAGATATTATTGCGCAAATTGCTGCCGACAGGACGCACCGGACGATCAAGCAGATTCTTCAGAAGATGGTGACCGCTTTCATCCCGATCATCTGATAGCTTCCGAGAGGCGCCAACGTCAGGTTAAGCCCCCACCAGGGATTCAGCCTCTTGTTACGGTGTGTCCGGTCCATGATGTGCTCGGGCCCTGAGACCAGGGCAGGAGGCTCTTAGCGGCCTCTGGCAGTTTTTCCCCAACTGTCTCTGAGAGTCACGGTGCGGTTGAACACCTTTTTCTGTTCCGAGCTGTCGATCGCATCGACGCAGAAGTACCCGGTTCTTTCGAACTGATAACGCTCGCCGCCAACTGCCTTGGCGAGCGATGGTTCAAGTTTGCATTGATCCAGAACCTTCAGTGAATCGGGGTTAAGCGCCTCGCGGAAATCGTTCATTGATTCCGGATTGGGCACCGAGAATAGCCGGTCATAAAGACGAATCTCGCCATCAACCGCATGTTGCTCGGATACCCAGTGAACCACTCCTTTAACCTTGCGCCCTTCGGGTTTCCTGCCCAGTGTGTCGGCATCGTAGGTACACCGCAACAGGTTGATTTCACCGTTTGAATCCCGGATCACCTCTTCACAGCGGATGACGTAGGCACCTCGCAGACGGACTTCGCCGCCAGGGATGAGTCGTTTGAATTTCGGCGGTGGAACCTCGGCAAAATCGTCCTGCTCGATAAAGAGTGTTCTTCCGAACGGTACCTTCCGCGTGCCGAGTTCTGGCTTCTGAGGATGATTCGGCAATTTTAGGTCTTCGACCTGTTCCTCCGGATAGTTTTCAATCAAGATCTTCAGTGGACGCAGTACCGCCATCGCACGCGGAGCATTTTGGTTTAGATCGTCCCGAATAACATTTTCCAGCACGCCCATCTCGATCCATGCGTCTTTCTTGGTGACACCGATTCGCTCGCAAAATCCGCGAATGGAGGCGGGGGTGAAGCCGGCTCTGCGCAACCCGGCGATGGTCGGAACTCTCGGGTCATCCCATCCTGAAACATGGCCCTCGGTGACCAGCAGATTCAGCTTCCTTTTGCTCATGACCGTGTATTCCAGAGACAGCCTGGCAAATTCAATCTGTTGCGGGTGGCAGGGCACATCCAGTTGATTCAGGATCCAGTCGTAAAGCGGACGGTGGTCCTCGAATTCCAGCGTACAGAGAGAATGCGTAATCCCTTCCAGCGCGTCCGAAATGCAATGAGTAAAATCGTACATTGGGTACAGGTTCCACAGATTGCCCGTGCGCTGGTGATGGATGTTACGGATCCGGTAGAGCACTGGATCACGCATGTTGATATTGCCGGAAGCCATGTCGATCCTGGCGCGCAATACATAGGCTCCATCCTCGAATTCTCCGTCTCTCATGCGCCGGAAAAGCTCCAGGTTTTCCTCCATACTCCGTAATCTGTCAGGGCTCTCGCGTCCCGGCTCGGTCAGATTCCCTCGGTATTCGCGGATCTGCTCGGCAGACAGGCTGTCGACGTAGGCATTCCCGCCGCGAATCAGTTCGACTGCGTAGCCATAAAGTTTCTCGAAATATTCCGAAGCATGGCGCAGTTTCGTCCATTCGAAACCCAGCCATTGCACATCCCGTTCAATTGCCTTCATGTAGTCAACACTTTCCTTTTCAGGATTGGTGTCATCGAAGCGAAGGTTACAGGTTCCGGAGTATTCGGCAGCAACACCGAAGTTCAGGCAGATTGATTTTGCATGCCCGATATGCAGGTAGCCGTTCGGTTCGGGCGGGAACCTCGTCACCACGCGGCCGTCGTATCGGCTGCTGTCGGTATCAGCGACGACTTCCTGGCGGACGAAGTCGACGGGGGTCGGGTCCTGTTCGGTCATCGAACGCTCGCCCTCGGTTTCCCTGCTCGAATCGCCCGAAGTCTGACGAATCTGGCATCGTTCCGGTAGTTGAAGTCGTGAGGCTCCGCCACGGCTCCTGCAGGAGACCTGTCCTGTATTCAATCGACGTCAGCGACGTTCCGGGGTCACAATTCCTCGAGCGCCCGATCGATCCGGGCGAGCACCCGTTCGCGACCGAGCAGTTCGAGGCAGTCGAACATGCCGATCCCGGCAGGCTTGCCGGTCACGGCCACCCGCACCGCGTGAATGATCCCGCCCAGCCCGGTCTCCTCTTCCTCGACGAACGCCTGCATCAGTCTCTCGAGGATCTCGGCATCGAATGACTCGACCTCGGCCAGCCGCTCGCGGAAGCGGGCCAGCCGATCGGGGATGCCTTCCTTGCCCAGTCGCTTGCGGACCGCCTTGGGATCGTACACCAACTCCTCGTCGGCAACGAAGAACTCATCGTAGTTCAGGATGTCGCTGTAGAGTTTCAATCGATCATCGATCGCTTCGACCAGCCGCGTGACAAACCGGCGAGTCCCGGCGTCGTCGACATCATCGACCAGGCCCGCGGCGGCCAGGTACCACGACGATCGGTCGACACGGTTCTCGAGGCTCTGCTGGTTCATCCAGTGTGCCTGCAGGCTGGCGAGCTTGTCGGGATCGAGACCCGCGGGACTCTTGACCACGCGGTCGAGTGAGAAGTTCTCGACGATCGTCTCCCGCGACATCACCTCGGTGCGGTCGTCGAGTGACCAGCCGAGACGGGCGAGCGAGTTGGTGACCGCTTCGGGGAGGTACCCCATCACCCGGTAGTACTCGACCATCACCGGGTCGGGCCGGTCATCGTCACGGTAACCGATCCGCGGCAACACGCGGTCGGCGGCCTGGAACAGGCGGTGGAAGTGCGGGTTGTCACGGTAGCGGTCGAGCTTGCGCTTGCTGAGCTTGTCCGTCGAGCCGGGTGCGGCCACGTAGGCGACGTGGGCGAACACCGGCAACTCGTGCCCCAGGGCTTCGTGCAGCAGCACCTGCACGGGGGTGTTCGACAGGTGTTCCTCGGCGCGGATCACGTGGCTGATCGACATCGCGGCGTCGTCGACGACCGTGGCGAAGTTGTACAGCGGCGAGCCATCGGAGCGCAGGATGACCGGGTCGGGAATCAGCCCGGCGTCCCATTCGACCCGCCC
>DBZZ01000042.1:24466-24875 GCA_002311315.1 Methylococcaceae bacterium UBA1147
ACCAGCAGCCTGGTCACGTGCGATCGACCCTCGGCCAGGTAGGCCTCGATCGTGTCAGGATCGAGTTCGAGCGACCGGCGGCTGCCGAGCCAGGTCCGGTCTTCCCGTTCGGCCTCCGCGCGATCGGCCTGGACCTGTTCGGGAGTGTCGAAGCAACGATAGGCCGAGCCGGCGTCGAATAGCTTCGCAGCGGCCGCCTCGTACTCGCTCGAGCGCTCGCTCTGGAAATAGGGCCCGCAGGGTCCCCCCACCTCGGGCCCTTCGTCCCAGTCGAGTTCGAGCCAGCGGAACGCGTCGAGAATCGGTGCCAGCGCCTGCTCGACGTTCCGTTCACGGTCGGTATCGTCGATCCGCAGGATGAACTGCCCCCCGTGATGCCGCGCCCACAGCCAGTTGAACAGCGCCGTGC
>DBZZ01000064.1:0-2953 GCA_002311315.1 Methylococcaceae bacterium UBA1147
GTCGGGTAATAACCGAGTGAGTTTGATTTGCATCACTGAATATAATCATTCATTTGCACGACAAGGCGTCTTTGATCGTCTACAGCCGCCATTTAATTCCACGCCGAGGGTGGTTATTTCCAGGGTTAACTGACGCTAATCGTATATCAGAACACAGAATCAAATCCATGGGGTCTGGCGTGAGTAGACTTGGGCAACCTCGACCATTAAACGGGCCGTTCGCCTGGCGTGGCTCCAGCATAAACCAGCGGTCTGGATGGAATTTTACACTCGATGAAATAGACTTGGCATGCCTCGACACGGCATTGGATAACGCGGTGTCCGCACAGATGGAGTGTTCATCGCTCAGCAAGGCGCGTTTTCCATTGCCCGGCCTGTCGGGAAAACTAGATGCCATCCGTACAGAACTCGAAGAGGGCAGCGGTATAGCTTGGATACGAGGAATTCCCCTCAGTCGCTACACTAATCAGGAGCTGCGTTTATTGTGGTACGGCCTCTGCCAGTATCTAGGCGTTCCCGTATGCCAGGATTCTGAAGGACAATTACTGCGTGAAATCCGTAACGAGCATCAAGATGTCCGTGTACGCTACGACCAACTCACTACGAGTGACGGCGTCTTTCTTTCTTCCAGAGCGCGGACTGCATCAACCGATGAACTGAGATTTCACTCCGATCGTACTGACGTTGTCGGGTTGTTCTGTCTGAGTAAGGCGAAGAGCGGCGGCGAAACGCGTATCGTGAGCTCCGTCACCGTACACAACGAGATGATCAGGCAACGTCCGGACCTAGCCGAGGCGCTTTACCACCCCATCTACAGATCACGTCTCGGAGAAGAAAAGGGAGGAGATAAGAAATGTTACCCGTTGCCGGTGTTCGGCTGTCGAAATGGCAAATTCACGAGCCACTACTCACGAACCTTCATCGAAGGAGCCCAGCTTCTACCTGATGTCTCCCCGATGACAAATGAACAGTGGGAGGCCTTGGACCTGCTCGTCGAACTCGCTGACCAGAACTGTTTTGAGACTACCTTCGAGCCCGGGGATATGCAGTTTCTGAACAATCATGTGATCTACCATGCCCGTCGCTCTTTCATTGATGACGAAGTAAAGGGGGTTCACCGAAATCTTCTTCGTATCTGGCTGTGTCCTCCCGGCAATCGAGCTTTACCTCGGGATCACGCTGTACTCTGGGGTTCGGTGGCAGCCGGGTCACTGCGAGGCGGAATTGCGCAGACTTATTGATTCATCCTGTGCTTTTGGCAGCTTAGCAGGCGAAGGCCTGTCAGAAGTTCGTTCGGCTGCACTATCTCACGAAAGCTTAAAGAAAGAATCCGTATCACAACTCAATATTGAGAATCATCAATGCTACATACACTCCCGGTGGAGGCGATATCGATGACTTTAAATGATAGTTTTAAACTTTTGGGGTTTGTGGCAGTTACCATGGGACTCAGCGGTTGCGGAAAGCCAGGATATTGCACAGACGTAGACGAATACGCAAAAAAAATGAAAATAGAAAGGAGCGAAGCTGCAAATAGGTTAAAGGGGGCTGGAGGGTTCGTGTGTAAAGGTGGGGGCAACGTAGGGAGGTGATTGATGTAGATGCCAGACAATTATGAAGGGAAAAGAAGCTAAAGAAACAAACACACGGGACAAGTCTAGCCAGAAAATTCAAACCCAGGCTGGGTAGCGGGTATCAGGACTATAGATGACAACGAAAAATATGCCGAAAGATTCGATTAAAAAAACGTAACCATAACGGGGACAAAAAGAACATGAAAAAACTTATTTTTATCGGTGTACTCATCACACTTATGGTCTATATGTATACAGTAGACGGTACTTCATGTACCGCAAAAACGATACATGAATGTTGTGAATCACGGGGGTTGCTGTGTCTTAATGATGACGACTCATTGACTGACAATTTCTACCGTCAAAAGCGGGAGAGGATCGAGCGTGAAATTCAAAACCATCCCCGAAACCGAAGCAACGCAAAGAATTAGTTGATAAAGTCTGCAAACAGTTAAGGAAGATTGTAGAAATTCTTGCCAGCAAACTATCCGAAAAACGCATCATGTAAGGTAATCGATTTAGTACTATCGATATGATGGCCAGGCCCATCCTTAGGTGGAAAATCAACCTTTTGGAAGGTTATCCCGTCTTCTCTCATTCAGAAATAGACGAAGACCTTGATAAGATTGCAATTAGTTTTCCACGGTTTTTAAGTAGGGGAAAATTAAATGAAAGTCTCCCGACCCCCATCAATCAGCGTTGTCGGCATACTGTTCTTTGTCATTGGTACTTCTTTAGCAGTCCGTTCCATTGGGCAGTTCGTTGTTGTTCCCGGGCTATATACCTTCTTGATGCTGGTAAATAGTCTGCTTGGGCTGTATGCCTACTGGGGCCTGTGGAATATGAAACGGTGGAGCATCCCGCTGTTTCTCGTTGTATGGGCATTTATCGCCGTCCCGATTTTCCTCACTCACGAAGGCATGTCGACCATCAGCTTGTTGCGTTCACTCTATGTCTTCCTCCTGGTAACGATCTTTGTTGTGGTCGTGTTGCCTCATAGAAGTAGAATGTCACCCGGCCGGGTTTGGAATTTTAAGCGATCCACAGAGTGAAAATTCTGTAGGGTAACCCTACATTCTGGACCTTCGCTTAGATAAAAGGCGTCGTACTGCCAGCGATAGGCAAACAGTTCTGGGTTAAATGCCATCTAAGCCAACGTCATTCAGATCCAGATCCAGATCCTTATGCCCCGCACACTCACCCCCAAGCAAGAGAAATTCTGCCAGCAATTCATCTCAACCAAAAATGCTTCGGAAGCCTATCGACAGAGTTACGATTGTTCGAAAATGAAAAATACAACGGTTAACCGAGCCGCTCATGATCTGGTTGAAAACTCCAATATCACAGCAAGAATTGGGGAATTACAGGAAGAGGGTCGG
>DBZZ01000064.1:3021-14683 GCA_002311315.1 Methylococcaceae bacterium UBA1147
GTCGGAGCAACCTGGGCGTTAGCAAAGCTGCATGGGTTGGATAAGCCGGTACAGAAAAAGCAGGAGGATCTTTTTCCGGAGATCGTCATCCGTGTGGTTGATAATCCGGAACCAATGGGAAAGTCCTGAAGGGCAATCGAGGTGAGTGACAGATCATTCAAGTCGCAATCTAAATCAAGCCCTAATCCCAGGGCTTACCTGATTTTTGTCTGAACCCACGGCCTGACCTGATGCAAAAAAGCGCGTTCTGCGCATTTGGGCCGTAAAGCTGGGTGTTTGGACTCGATTCTCTGGCATTCAGGCCCAGTAGGGGTGAAAATGCCTATAAATAGAAGGGTCGCACAAAAGGCCGAATCCGCCAAAATCAACCCGAATTCCTGCTCGGATGTGTGACGGAGTGGGGAGCTAATGATTATATATTGTTGTAAATCTAAGAAATATAACGATATCAATTTCAAAGCGTGAGAATGAATTAATAACAGGCACAAAAAAAGGAGTGGGGTGATGCACTCCTTTTGTTTATGTTATTCGGTGTCGGTTCTACTGATGTTGATGCATCCACTCCCTTGCTAATCGTTCTGCCTCCGCTATTTGAGAGAGTGTCATCAACTCTGCAATCAACCCCCTCTGCTTTACTCCTTCTTTCTCACCATTTGCCCCTGCAATTTTGAAAAACATATGCGCCCTTACATAATCTTCGGGAACCCCTTTCCCGTGAAAATACATCACTCCTAGATTGTATTGTGCCGAGGCATGCCCTTGCTCTGCTGCCTTCCCATACCAATACACTGATTTCTTGTAATCTTCGGAAACTCCTTTTCCACTGGCATACATAATTCCTAAATTGGATTGTGCGGCAGTATGCCCTTGTTCTGCTGCCTTGGAATACCACTCAAATGCCTTCGTGTGATCCTGAAGAACTCCTTTTCCTGTGTGATACATCACACCTAAATTGGATTGTGCATCAGCATTCCCTTGCTCTGCTGCCTTGGAATACCAATGCACTGATTTTTTGTAATCTTCGGGAACTCCTTGTCCCCATTGATAGATAATCCCTAAATTGGATTGTGCAACAGAATTCCCTTGTTCTGCCCATACCTTACAATCATCAACGTCAGGTTTATTTGCATCCCAGCAACTACCAGCATTTGCCCCAGAAGCAAATGCCAATACCGCGATTACAACTAATGATCTCAATGTTTTCAGTTTCTCTCTCCTCAATTTGCGCCATCCCCTTTGCTGAACGGCACGACCTGGCCGGATGCTGAACAGTACACTGCCTAGGATTCCATCAACAGCCGCCGCTTTTCAAATAGATCACCGCGCCGGTAGGCCGCCTCAACCTGGTTGCCAATGGTACGATCCAATGCCATTTCCACGACATGGTTGGGTGTTTATATCAAGGCTATTGGGAAAATTTTTTTTGTTTTTATGTAACATCTCTTAGTTAGGTAAATGATTCCTAATGAGATTGTACAAATCTGTTGGGCCACTTCACAATGCTTTCAACAGACAATAGGCGTCTACTAGACGGGTCAGGTATAAAGGGCCGAACACCTACCTTTCTCGACGTACGCTGTTCAACAGCAAATAAGAACAATGAACATAGACCGTATTCTTGCTAAAGCAAAATCTCATGAAAAAAGAGGTGAAACAGATGAGGCTAGACAACTATACACGATGCTTCTGCAGACATTCCCTCAAAATCAGAGGGCAAGAAGAGGGCTCAAGGCATTACAGGATACTACCCTACAAAATAACTATTCCAGTCCGACCAAAGCCCAGATAGATACTGTAATAGCACTTTACTCCAAAGGTCAGATCAGAGAAGCACTGGATGCCCTGGTTATTCTTACTACAACTCACCCAAGTGTATCGTTACTCTACAATATCAAGGGTGCGTGTTATGCGAGCATCGGTCAACTCGATGTAGCGGTTGAAAGCTTTAACAAGGCATTGGAGATCAAACCGGACGATGCGGAAGCATATAGTAACCTTGGCAATGTTCTCAAGGGTCTCGGTCAAGTAGAGGCGGCCGTTACCAGCTATAAACAGGCACTAAAAATCAAGCCGGACTATGTGGAGGCACATTATAACTTGGGCAATGCTCTAGTTGGTCTCGGTCAACCGATGTTAGCCGTTACCAGCTATGAACGAGCATTAAGAATCAAACCGGATTATGCTGAAGCGCATTGCAATCTCGGGACTACTCTCAAGGATCTCGGCCAACTTGACGACGCGATTTTGTGCATCCAGAAAGCGATTTCTATTGACCCCAACAATAGTATCTTCTGGGATAAATTTGCGCATGTTTTGCGAGAAGGTGGTTCCACAGCATTCGGTGGAACATTGTCACCTTATCTCCTGCAAGCACTAGAACAGCCCTCTATCCGTCCTAGTGATATCTCAATAAGTATAATCAATACCCTTCGTCAACAGCCTAATTTGCAGGCGGCATTTAAAGTTTCTAGAACGGGTGATCTTGATAAAACAATAAGTAATGTAATCAGACAGCTCGCATCAATTCCTCTCTTGCTTCGACTAATGGAATTATGTCCTATTCCGGCTCCTGATATAGAACAGTTGTTGACACAAATGCGCCATGCGATGCTCAATCAATGGCCGGTTGAGAACCAAGACTCCCAAGGGCTTCGGTTCTTTAAAGCATTAGCCATTCATTGTTTTACGAATGAGTATGTTTTTTTGGAATCCGATGAAGAAACACAGGAAATTAATCGACTTCAGAATAAGCTTAAGACCCTGGTCGAGGGTAGAGAGGCGATTCCAGCTACCTGGGTTGCCATACTAGGTGCGTATCGGCCACTCCATATTTTTTCATGGTCTGATCAATTGAAAGAATCAGGTTCGGTAGAAAACATCAAGGAAATATTAGTCAGGCAGATCAATGAGGTTAGAGAAGAGCAACATTTCAGTTTAAAAGTCCCTAGAATTACATCGATAAATAACAAGGTCTCTAAGTTGGTTAGAGAGCAGTATGAACAAAGCCCTTATCCTCGGTGGGTCAATACAGGTCTATATGCGAAACCTCTGGTGGTCGGAGAAGTTTTACAAGAATTAGAAATAAAACTAAGCTTTAATGAAGAACAATTTTCTGTTAGCCCAGATATCCTTATTGCCGGGTGTGGTACTGGGCAACATGCATTAAGTACCGCCTCTAGGTTTAAGGACTGCAATGTTCTTGCTGTTGATTTGAGTTTAAACAGTTTGTCTTATGCAATAAGGAAAACCAAGGAGTTAGGGGTTTCGAATATTGAGTATATGCAAGCCGATATATTGGAGTTAAACAGTCTTGAGCGACAATTTGATATTATTGAATCCTCAGGTGTGTTGCACCATATGGATAACCCATTAGCCGGATGGAGAGTTTTAGTCGATTTATTGCGTCCGAGCGGGTTAATGCAAATTGGTTTGTACAGCGATATGGCTCGTGAGCCTATTGTGGAAGCACGCGAGTTTATAGAAAAAAAGAAATATGGTGATTCTCCAGAGGATATTCGTCGATTTCGTGCTGAAATAATGAATATGTCGAATGATTCTAACTCGCACCTTCAGAAAATCTTAGATTCGCGGGGTTTTTATAGTTTGAGTGAGTGCCGTGATTTTCTTTTTCACGTTCAAGAACATCGTTTTACTTTGCTTCAAATTGAAATAGCCCTGAAAGAACTAGGGCTTGAATTTATTGGTTTTGAGCTGAGCAATGCTCAGATTATGAAAAAGTTTAGAGAAATTTATCCAAAAGAAAATTCACCTACTTTATTGCCGCTGTGGCACCAGTTTGAATTAATGAACCCAGGTGCTTTTGGTGGAATGTACCAGTTTTGGGTTCAGAAAACATAGCCTTGAGTTGAGCATGTTTGCAGTCAAGTGACTCGTTCTTTCGTTGATGCTGATTTTCGGCTGAACCCACGTCCTAACCTGATGGAGAAAAGCGCGCTCTACGCATGCGCAGGGCATGAGCAGATTTTATGGTGTTTCAAGAAAGCCATATACTACTTGGCTTATAAGAGATTCTCTATAGAACACTCCATCCACGCTGAAGCCAGGATTCCTTTCAGGTTGCTTCCGTTTGTAATGATTGATTCAGCCCGTGATTTTTAATGGATGGAACGGCTTCACTGGCTCCAGGTTGGCTTCTGGGTGCCAAAGCAAACGGTATTGCGATACTGAATGACGTTGTCATGAATGAGTCCATCTGCGCAACGAAGTCTAACCCTAGGGGTGACAAAATCGCTAAGTGCCCGATCAGGTCGGAGTCCTACAACGTCGATGAGGCTCGGTAAGCTCGAGAGGCATAGCTACGAGATTCGTGGACTCAGGTAGCCTGAGTGGCGATCGCGCTATGATTTCACAAGGGCGTAATTGAGAATCTTGTAGGCCAGCTTGGCCGCCAGGAAGTCGCAGGATTGCAGGTCTTTCCGTGGTGCAAGTTCGTTAATATCTGCTCCTACAATGGTTGCCTTTGAAGCGGCACCCTTGATGATTGGCATGACATCGTCCCAGAATAGGCCTCCAGGCTCGGGTGTCCCCGTTGCCGGCATGAGGCTGGCATCAAATGCGTCCAGGTCGAAAGTTAGGTAAACCCGCTTGCCAGTCACTGGTGCAAGAATCTCCTCAAGGCTCCAGTCGCTTTTCTCTCGTGCCCAGTGCAGGTGAATTCGATTTCGGTTTTTTTCCAAAAAAGAGACCTCTTTCAGGGAAATATTCCGGATGCCGAGAGAAACCAACGATACGTGCGGGTATTCCAGGCATCGTCTCAAGGCCGCTGCATGAGAGTAGTACTGGCCGTCATAACCGTCGCGCAAATCGGCGTGGGCGTCAAAATGAAGGATGACTAGATCGTCAAAACGGCGAGCAAATGGTCGTATTGCTCCGGCGGAGATTGAATGCTCGCCACCAAAGACAAACGGAAAACGCCCGTTGTCCAGTACAATTTCGACCAGGTTTTCCAATGTGTTCAGTGCATCGCCAATGCATATAGGGATCGTCGGTGGTTCAATGGTGGCGATCCCATAGCGCGCATGGGCTTCGCACCATAACTCGTCATCAAACAACTCGAGGTGGCGGGAAGCCGCAATCATTGCTGCCGGACCGGCGTTCGTTCCACCGCCATAGGACACACTGGCTTCGAGACCATACGGAATGATCACCGCGCCGGCATCGCAGGGCTCACAAGCCTGATTTGATGGCAATCCAAGGAATGCTTCCCTGGCCGGAAGGAATGACAACAAAGCACCACTCATGATTTAACCCCCGGGCGATGCGGTGAATGCAACACAATACCATTCAGAGTCTGAACAACTTTGCGTAGGAACGCCGGACACGGTTCTTCCAGGTCCCCCGGTGCCAGGCATCGGAGGCCAATAGCGGCAGTGCGCTGGTTGCTTCAGCATAGACCATTTGCTCGTTGGAGACATCGACCTTGCCCCATGAACAGGCTTCCCGCAGAGTGGAACTTGAGCAGGCTCCATCACGAACATCCGCCACCGTGATCTGGACTGCATACTTGTGCGGATTGACTTCCTTTCCGAGAATCCCGGCACATACTACGGTGTCCTGGGCAAAGTTTTTCGGAACACCGCCGCCGATCATCAGCAGTCCAGTTTGGCCAGCTGCGATCTTGACCTCAGTCAGTTCACGGAAGTCGCGTATTGAATCGATGGTCAGATGTCTTTCTGGGTTCCGGTCCTGATGCAATACTAGGCCAAATCCGGCACTCGAGTCAGTAAACGCGGGGCAGAAAATCGGCACACCGTGCTCAAATGCGGTTGCCACTAGTGACCCCGATTTCTTCGCATGATCCGTTAGCCAGCGCCCCATTTCGGCAATGAATTCCCGGGAAGACCAAGGACGCGGTTGCAGTGAATCTGCAAGATCGGCGATTGTGCTATCGCATGCCTGTAATTCCTGCTCATCGATGTAGGTGTCGTAAATTCGGTCGATGCCAAGTTCGCGCAGTTTTCGATCATCAACCTCAGCCTCAGCCTGATAGTGCCGGAAGCCGAGAGCTTCGAAAAAATCCATGTCCACAATGCTGGCACCGGTCGCTACGATTGCATCGACCATGTTGTACTGCACAAGATCGGAATACAACTGCATGCAGCCGCCCGCAGAGGTAGATCCCGCGATGGTCAAGATGATGGCGCAGTCAGGATCTGACAGCATTTTGTTGTAGATTGATGCCGCACGCGCCAGATCTCTGGAAGTGAAGGACATACCCGCCATGGAATCAATGATCGGACGGGCATCGATCCGGGTAATATCGATGTGCTCGATGGGTCTTTTCAGAAGAGCCGTTTTTGATTGCACTTTTCTGCTATCAATCATTATTCAGGTATTGTGCTGTGCTGTTGTCGTCGGCCACTATTCCGGTGCGTGAATGAAGGGTGTCGTAGTTGCAGTGCGGTACCCGCTTATATTTGCTCAGCATCGGTGCGTCTGCAACGCAGATCTGGTTTCGAACACCAAATCCGTTGAAGTTCGTCCGCATCGTATCCGCGTAGGCACCCATCTGACCGATTTCAATATAGTCACCGGCTCGCATATCCGCCGGCAATAAAAAAGGACCCGGCATGTAGTCAATACTGTCACAGGTAGGGCCGTAAAAACTGAAGGACGATTCCAGTTCTTTTCGGTTGATCCTGCCGTCACGCAGTGCACGCGTGGGGTAGGAAAACTGCATGTGGGCAGCATCAAACATCGACCCATAAGAACCGTCGTTGATGTACAGCATCCGGTTCTTGCGGAGTATGACATTGATCAGCATAGATGCGGATTCTGCAACCAGTGCACGTCCTGGTTCACACATGAGTGTGCAAGTCTTACTGATCAGGCTGTCATTGAAGGCCTGGCCAATGACGTTCATGTACTGGTCAAGCGGCGGCGAATCGATACCGGGGTAGGCAGCGGGGAAACCACCGCCGACATTCAGATAGTCGAGGATTACACCGGACTTGTGGATAATTCGGCTGGCCCACTTGAGTGCTCTGGCGAAGTTCTGCGGGCGCATAGCCTGTGAGCCGACATGAAAACAGACTCCCAGCCGGTCAGCGCGCAGCCGTGCTGCTATCAGTAACTCCGGTGCCTCTGCGAGACTTACGCCGAACTTTCCATTGAGCGGTATGCGGCTTCCACTGTTGTCAACAGCGATGCGTACGTGCAGTGCCAGGTCGGTTGCGTTGGCCGTTACCTGGCAGATCTTCTCCAGTTCATCGCTGGAATCAAGGGCAAAAGAGCGGATGCCGAATTCATGATAGGCACGCCGAATATGATTCGGGTGCTTGACTGGGTGCATGCAATGGAGAGAAACGTCCGGATAGCCGGACAGTAAGGTGATTTCAGCAATCGAAGCAACGTCGAAAGATCGTATCCCCGCCGCATAGAGCTCGCCGATGATCAAAGGTGACGGATTGGCCTTCACGGCATACAACACGTCGCCAGGGAATTTTTCTTGGAAATATAAGGCGCTGCGGCGAGCCGCATGCGGACGATGGCAGATTACGGGGTCAGAAGGTCGCGAAGTCGCCAGATAGTCGCAAACCGACGTGTAATTTCTCATTCATCGAACCTCAAGAATCGCCGGGGATGCTTTTCGCCGTTTGCCAGCGGACGCAAATATACCGAAGGATCCTGGGCCAATCCAGCTTTTTTTAAATCATTAGACCGGCGTATCGGAATCGCCATAGGCCCCAATGGATGAGCCGCCGAATGAGGCCTTTGTTCGCCACCGCTATCCTCTTTTCGACACAGTTTGCCCGGGATCATCGCCGAACTGAATCATCCGAGGTGATACAGCGAATCATAAGTGCCACATGGCATCAGGGCTGTGCGGCTATGGCTAACCATACTGGGCAATCGATCGTCTTGAGTATGGTTAATCGATTTTTCGCCATGCCTTGCAACAATGCCAAGCTATTTGGCCTTTTGTGTTGCATTAGCTGCTTCGCTTGTTGTTGTGGGATGTAACGATAGCGATTACTCGGTGGTCCTGCAATCCTGATTAACGCTTGACCCTTGTTTTCAGTTACAGCTTGCAGGCCGGCCGATGCACGATTCTTCTCATCTCTGTCTTGGCCATCGGAGTGTTGGTCCACTATTTCTGAATTTTCAGGAGGTAAGTGTGTCAAACAGGGCAGCGAATAGTCCCAACAAGTTCAGATTTTCCATTGATGCTTCTACCTACCGACCCCGAGTAGGACTTCTTCTTGCAAAAATAACCACTTTACAATCCGTAACTGGCCGACCGTTGTTCAACTAATAAAAAACCAGTTTTTTACCTCATATTGACGGATTTCTGCTGCCAGGCCGAGAAACATTGATCAGGAGGGGCTATGGTACAGGTTGATCATTTCGAATCGGTCGATAAAGCGGTCGGCAATGTTGATTGCCAAACGAGGATTGAACAGCTTGGGAGAGATCTGGCGGTCTCTCTGAAACCTTTGGACTGGACGGGTCTTGCCGTCCTCGATCGGATTCTTGGTCGTGTTCTTGCCGATGAATCTCGTCGCAGCGGTTTGTTGCGATTCGTGGATGTCCTTCCGACCCTGTCCGATGACCGTGACCTGATCAGGCACCTTGAGGAATATCTCAATCCTGGATCTGGAGTTCTTTGGCGACTTTCATCCTCCGCTTACTCCGCATCACTGATCGCGGCTCTTGTTCGAACTGCCTTGTCCCGAGTATCCAGACAGTTCATTGGCGGCAAGGATTGTGAGCAGGTCAAGTCGACAATACTGGGGTTGCGAAGGCGGAGGCTCGGATCCAGTCTCGACCTGCTCGGTGAGGCTGTAGTAACAGAAAGGGAAGCCGATCATTACCAGGCGGCTTACATCAGACTGATCACCAACCTTGCTCCGCGGCTTGCGCGTGAACCCGAACTGCCATTGCTTGACCGGTTCGATGGTCAACCGGTTCCTCGGTTGCACCTCTCGATAAAACTGACTTCGCTCTATTCACAGGCAAGTCCGGTTAACGTGAAAGCGAGTGTAAACACAATTGCGGGTCGACTTCGACCTATCCTCAGATGTGCCCGGCAAAACGGCGCATTCCTCTGTATTGACATGGAGCAGTACGAATACAAGGAAATCGTACTGGAAACGTTTAGCAAGGTGCTCATGGAAGAGAATTTCCGGGACTGGACCGATATCGGCATTGCCATGCAGGCATATTTACGGGAAACCCCGGGGGATATCGCGAAACTCATCGAGTGGGTCGGTCGGAGAGGTGCTCCCGTAACAGTTCGGCTGGTCAGAGGGGCCTACTGGGATTACGAAACCATCGTTGCCAGGCAACATGGATGGGAAATTCCGGTCTGGACTGCCAAAGCGGAAACGGATCGTTGCTATGAACAATGTCTCCAGGATCTGTTCTCGGCCTATCCAAGGGTGAGGCTGGCAGTGGCTACGCACAATGTTCGAAGCATAGCCTGTGCGATGGTGCTGGCCGGCGACAGGGGATTGCGAACCGACCAGTTCGAGTTCCAGATGCTTTATGGAATGGGGGCCGGCTTGCAACACGCCATAGCGACAAAGAACTACTGCCTGAGAGTTTATGTGCCGTTCGGAGAACCGATCTCCGGAATGGCATATCTGGTCAGACGCTTGCTCGAGAACTCGACGGGACAAGCGCAACTGCTTGGTAAACTCTCCGGAATTCAACCTTCAGCAAACCAGCCTCTGGTGTTTGGTCCGAAGCGTGCGGGATCCGCATCAACGGGGCGCCAATCACCCACTGTTCTCTACCCCGGCAAACATGACTCAGCATCCGTTTTCGTGAACGAACCTTTCCGACGGTTCATTATCCCGCGGGAAAGGCTGGAATTCAGGGCTGCAATCGAACAGGCAAGAACCAGAATGGGTCGCCTGTACGCTACCCATATCGACCGAGTGTCTCTCGATCGGCCGACATTCATCAACTCGGTTAATCCGGCAAACCCATCGGAGATTGTGGGTCGAGTGCGGGTCGCAGCCAAGGAGCATGTCGATCAGGCGGTTCGAAACGCAAGAGAGGCATTCTCTGGATGGTCTTCCTTTCCGGTCACCCGGCGGGTCGAAATCATGAGGCGAGCAGCCTCGATTCTTCGAAATAAGCGCGATCACTTTGCAGCGCTCGAGGTCCTCGAAGCCGGCAAAAGCTGGTACGAGGCCGATGCCAACGTAACGGAAGCAATCGATTTTCTAGAGTTCTACAGCCAGGAAGCGTTATCCTTGACGCCTCCTGAACAGATGAATGTTCCCGGCGAGGAAAATCTATGTGCTTACATACCACTCGGCGCGGGGGTGGTGATAGCACCCTGGAATTTCCCGTTGGCGATCCTTGCCGGCATGGTCTCAGCGACGCTGGTTAGCGGCAACACGGTGATCCTCAAGCCGTCGTCCGTAACTCCGATAATCGCAGCTGAATTCGTTGATCTCCTGTATGAGAGCGGTGTTCCGCGCAGTGTTCTTCAGTTACTACCAGGGCCGGGCTCCAGCATCGGGCGACTCCTTGCGGAACACAGGAATATCCATTTTGTGACCTTCACCGGATCGGTAGAAATCGGTGCTTCACTGGTTGAGACGGTGTCCAGGAAAAGGCCGGGGCAAGATCATGTGAAAAGGATCACGGCGGAAATGGGAGGCAAGAATGCCATCATCCTCGACAGCGATGCCGACCCCGATGAAGCGCTGCGAGGCGTGATCAATTCGGCTTTTGGTTACCAGGGGCAAAAGTGCAGTGCCTGTTCCCGCCTGATTATCGTGGGAAACCAGTATCGGCCTTTTATCGAACGGCTTGTTTATGCGGCGAAAAGCCTAAAAATCGGTCTTCCGGAAGATCCGTCGGTACAGATCGGTCCGGTCATCAGCGCTGCGGCCATGAAACGGATTAGGGAAGTCATCCGACAGAGCAGGAAAATTGCCAGGCTGGAATTGGCCATTCATCCCCCAGATAGTTTGAGCGGCTATTTCGTTGGCCCGACGATCTTCAGTGATGTACCACGTGATTCGCGTTTGTTCCGTGAGGAGGTTTTTGGGCCGGTACTCGCCGTGCTATCAGCCGACAACCTGGATCATGCTCTGAAGCTTGCCAATGACAGCAACTACGCGTTGACCGGCGGATTTTATTCACGGAGCCCGTCGAATATTGAACGTGTGAAAAAAGATTTCCAGGTAGGGAACCTGTATATCAACCGCGGGACAACCGGGGCACTCGTCGGAAGACAGCCATTCGGGGGCTTCAGAATGAGCGGTTTCGGCAGTAAGGCCGGGGGCCGGAATTACCTGTTGCAATTCCTCACGCAACGGACCATTACCGAGCAAACTCTTAGACGCGGCTTTGCACCCGAGTCTACGGTTGACTGATCAGGCTGAAAACACCAAGCATCTGTTAACGAACATCCTGACATGCGATACCACGGATGACAACGTTTCACATAGAAACGTGACTGAAACAAATGTTTTTTCATTGGCGGTTGTCGATCGCTTCCCTCACATGACCTGTATATTCCTTCGACTCCATACTCGGTGCCCCTTTGCCGGAACGAATACTCAGAGACCTATCTCAGGCCGGATGGAGAGAATATCGGTCGAAAACACGTCGCCATCCTGATGAAAAAGATGGGCGTTGAGGCCATCGCTCGATATGGCGCCCCTGAGGCCTTCAATAC
>DBZZ01000064.1:14754-19327 GCA_002311315.1 Methylococcaceae bacterium UBA1147
CATGGATGGCAAGGGAATTTAGACAGACAATGTCGTTGGGGGCGGCTGGGGCAAACCATCAAGTATGAAGAGGTCTACTCAAGGCTTATCAATCGGTGATGGAAGCCAGACAATCAATTGATACCTATATTAGCTTCAACAACCAGAGAAGGCCCCATTCAAATCTTGACGGCGTGCCGCCTGAGACGTTCTACTACAACGCACTGCCACGACCCACGGCAGCATAACAATCGTGCGGGTTTCCACTTAATAAATTACGTTTTTTTGTTTAGACAAATGGGGCTACCTCCAAGAACAGACCTCGCCGGTTGGCGCTTGTTGCGGCTATAGTCAGGACTAGGAGATGCGATCAGAAATGTACCCGCAACCTGAGCTTGCCGAATTCTACCAACACGTCCGCCAGAAAACCGAGGCACTCTGCAAGCCGCTCTGCATCGAAGACTTCGGGCTCCAGTCGATGCCGGACGCCAGTCCTCCCAAATGGCACCTGGCCCATACCACGTGGTTTTTTGAAACCCTGGTGCTGGAGAAATCGCTGGCTGGGTACCAGTCCTTCTGCCCGATCTTCCGAGTGCTGTTCAACAGTTATTACAACGCTGTCGGACCACAATGGGCGCGCAGCGAGAGAGGGCTTTTGAGTCGGCCGACGGTTGAAGAAGTGTTTGCCTATCGCCAATACGTCGATCGAGCCATCCTAAGCCTCCTGTCTGGAGGTTTGCCGGCGCAATGTAACAGGCTGATCACGTTGGGACTGCATCACGAGCAACAGCATCAGGAATTGATTCTGATGGACCTCAAGCACGCATTTGCCCGCAATCCGTTGCGGCCGGAATACGCTAAGCCCAAACAGGCCAATTCAGGAGCATCACCGGGGGGACAGAACTGGATTGCGATCAGTGGCGGGGTTTTCGGCTTCGGACATCAGGACAATGGTTTCTGTTTCGACAACGAGGAGCCCCGGCATGAAGTCCTGATGGGTGACTTCGAGATAGCTGACCGAATGGTTACTAATCTCGATTACATCGAATTTATTAATGACGGCGGCTATCAACGACCCGAATTCTGGCTTTCGGATGGCTGGGCGATGGCAGAGGCCGACAACTGGAGGTTGCCGCTGTACTGGGAAGCCGAGAAAGGCGGTTTTTCGCACTTTACTCTCTACGGCTACCAGGCCGTGCAACCTGATATGCCAGTGAGTCATGTCAGTTACTACGAGGCAGATGCGTTTGCATGCTGGAGTCGGGCTCGTCTGCCATCGGAATACGAATGGGAACTGGCCACGGTAAGGTCCGGGTCCAAAGGAACCCTGATGCATGACGACCAGTTCCAGCCGCGTGGATTGCCAAGCAACGTTTTAGACGGCAAGGTGCACCAACTGCTGGGAGATTTGTGGGAATGGACCCGGAGTCCATATTCACCGTATCCAAACTACACACCTCTCCCTGGCGCCATCGGGGAATACAACGGGAAATTCATGTGCAACCAGATGGTGTTGAGAGGCGGTAGTTTTGCGACGCCGGAACAGCACATCCGAACCACTTACCGGAATTTTTTTCCTCCCCATTCCCGCTGGATGTTCAGTGGAATCCGACTGGCAAGGAACGTGGGATGAGTGCGCCGATTCAAAATCAAGTTTCGCTGATGGATCTTGAGCCTGCAGCGGATGACCTTACCCGCGAAGTCTTGCACTCACTACGAGAAACGCCTCATCGTCTGTCGTGCCGTTTTTTTTACGATGAAACCGGTGCAAAATTGTTCAGCAAGATCTGTGATCTGAAGGAATATTACCTGACTCGAACCGAACTCCAGATTATGAACGAGTATCTCGGGGAGATCAGGCATTGCGTCGGACCGAAGGCTGCAATCATCGAATTCGGCAGTGGCAGCGGACAGAAAACCGAGTTGCTGCTGGAATCCCTTGAACGACCGTGGTGCTATGCGCCAGTTGATATTTCGCGGGAACAACTTGTTGAACTGGCCGAACGAATGTCGGCTCGATTTCCCGATCTCTGGGTTCAGCCGGTTTGTGCCGATTACAATACGCCTTTTAACCTGGACGGGATTATCGAGGCCGATGCCCGCCGGATCGTTTACTTCCCGGGATCAACCATCGGCAATTTGGTACCCGAACAAGCTATCACCATGCTCAGGCGAATGAAAGGTCTGGTTGGCGACAGGGGCGCCATTCTACTGGGGCTGGATCTGGCCAAGTCCCGGGAAATCATTGAACCGGCGTATAACGATAGTGAAGGCCTAACAGCAGCTTTCAACCTCAACGCACTCAAACACGTCAATCGTGTCACCGGTACCGATTTCAATGTATCCGCGTTCGAGCATCGTGCCATCTATCGTCCAGAGCAGTACCGGGTAGAAATGCATCTGATCAGTTCGGCCAACCAGACCGTCAGAATAAACGGACAGTGCATCCGGCTCGAAAAGGGTAACCACATCGTGACCGAATATTCCTACAAGTATCCCCTGGAGGTGTTTGACAGACTGCTGGCTACGGCTGGCCTACGGCGTATCCGGACATGGTTTGATCGCAACCGTTGGTTTTCACTACAATTCATCCAGTCTTCAGCTTGCCCATGATGTCAGGCGACCGTCCTGTTGATACCGACCGCCGGATCGGGTGACAGTCCCTCGAAATAACCTGGTTGGTTGCCCTAATCGAAATTGTTGAGTTGCCACAGTTCAGATTCCCGAACAAATGGCTAGCCGGATCCGATGCTACGCTGTTTGCTAGCCATCGATCGCGCGAAACCGCTTCAGGGCTTTACCGTTATCCAGGACCTCTCCGATGGTCGATGCGCCAGCCTGAAACGAGGCACTGCGGCCACTATGCCAAAGAACGAGCGCGCCGGTATAGACAAGGCAGTCTCTCATCGCACCCGGAGCACCGCCAAGGGCTTGAAGACCCAGTTCAGCAGCTGCGGTTGCGAGACGATCGAGGTTCGTGGGTTCGGTTTTTAACAATGTGTGGGTCACGGCTCTGTTTTCCCGACCAATACCGATTTTCGATGGATCGGCCTGGAACGCGGCTTCCGGCCCGCCATTCGTGTACCTAAAACAGGTCACCGGTTGCTTCAGAGAAGGAACGATACCACCTTCTATTCCCCGAAGAATCAGTGCCGAATAAAAGCCGGCTTGTCTTGCCGCCATCGCGTAGATCCGCGGGTAAGCTTTGTGCACAAAACCTGTCAAAAGATGCGTTTTTTGGCCGGCGCGAAGCGGTGCAGCAAGGACTTCGAGTGTCGAAATACATGTTCGTTTGATCATGAGGTCCCGAAGGGGAGCGAGTCCATGAAGTCCTGGACAGAAAGAGGCCTGATCCAGGTAACACCAGCCGATGGCCTGATGACTAACCCGTTCGCCTGCCTGCTCGGGGCTTAGGTTGGTGGAGACTCCGGCTGCCCGAAAGATTCTCCTGGCCGTAAGGCCGTGCTTTGGAGCGACCGATTCGACCCCGTGACAGAAGGCCGGCAGGCCGCATGCCGCGAGGACCGCAGGAATAAATGGAGTAGCAGGCAGGGTTCGCAGATAACCGTTATACGGATCAGCTATATCGACCAGTTCGGAAACCGGGACTTTAGTCGTGCAGGTCCGTTCCTGAATGGCATCGAGAATTCCCAGGTTTTCATTGTCCGTTTCGCGTTTCATCCGCAGTGCAATCAGGAAAATTGCCGCCTGAACCGGATCCGCTTTGCCCTCAAGCACCAGGAGCATTCCATCCCGAGCTTCGCTGCGTGAGATATCCTTGCTCAAGTGAGGGCCCGTCGCGATACGCCTGAGAATGGATGCCATCAGATCCGGATCCTTCTCTGGTGTCCTATCCTGGTTTTTCAACATCTGCTTATCTGGGGTTATGATTAAGAACTAGAAATCTGCAGCCGCAATTCGGGTGGCTGGAGTTAATCACTTGGAGTATCAAAGTTTAAGGCAAAAAGCAGCCAGTTGCCGGCAAATTCTTTTCGCCGACCCGGGCATTGCTTCTTGGGCGTCAACCGGTGTGCCAGTACAGGGATGCATGCCAGGAAATGCATCCATGATGGACCGCATTACCTTTCCGGGTTGAGATGAGGGCCGCAATGCGGCTGCTTCATTGACTGGGCAAAGTTTACCAGATCAAATAAGATAATCTCTCAACAAACCGCCTTAAATCATTGGCACCGTTCAGGAAACAGAATTTGATCACAGATTCTGTGGATAAGTCTGTGGAATCCATGCCTTAATGAGCGCTTCCAACGAGGGCACCCTGTGTTACGTTCGGACTGTCCATTTGCTGGACAAAAAGATCTTCGACTTTTCGGTGATATGGAGAACGTTCGCAGTATGACTTGATGGCGGACATTGATTAAGCAAGGGCCGGCGTTTCCTGTTTTCCGGCTTTGATCCTGCGGTATAATTCCATTCTTCGGCGAACCGACCCGTTCGGAAGCCATTTTCTCTGGCATGGGGGAACGGAAAGTCCCAATGAAGACCCAATTGACCTCATCTGCAGTAATTGCCTGGGCCCTGTTGGAACCGGGGAGGGCATTCGCTGATCCTCCTGCCACACGCACACTGTCGGTAT
>DBZZ01000064.1:19534-22487 GCA_002311315.1 Methylococcaceae bacterium UBA1147
GCCCCAATCAGGATCAGCTTTCGCCGGAGCCAATTATTGGGCATCTCATGGAATCCCTGATGAACCGGCCAGCCTAGGTTTCGCACCCATCGCGGCCCGGTGCTAACCAATTTCAAAATGAGAATGACGCCAAACCCTTTTAATACGGTCTTATGATGCTTGTCTACGATGGGGAATGTCCGTTTTGCAGCCTGTATGTTCAATACGTCCGGATAAGGAGTGCTGCCGGTAACTTGGAATTAATCAACGCGCGGGATGGCGGGCCGATGGTAGAGGAAATCCGATTACGCAAGCTCGATCTTAATGAAGGCATGGTGCTGATTATTGACGGACAATACCATTTCGGTGCGGAATGCATTCATCGACTGGCGTTGATGAGTACGGGAACGGGGTGGTTCAATCGACTGAATGCAATCCTCTTTTCCAGTGCCTTGCTATCGAAGATCTTTTACCCTTGCCTTCGGTTCGGCCGCAACCTGACCCTGAAAGCACTGGGTCGCAGTCGAATCGAATAAGGATGTTCCGAAACAGGAATCGCGGCTGTACACCCTCTTGGGGGGAAATTTCATAGCAACCCAGTTTAATTCTGACATTCAATCTTTCGTGACCAGTACCTGCCGCCCGATTACCTATTTCTCAATTCTGTCAGTAGCCGGCCCAATTGTCCTTTCTAACCTGTCGACGCCACTTCTCGGGATCATTGATACTGGAATTGTCGGACAACTCGGTGACCCCGCTCAAATCGGAGCGGTCGCAGTCGGGGCGATGATCTTCAATTTCATCTACTGGGGTCTAGGGTTTCTTCGCATGGGAACCACCGGTCAGACCGCGCAGGCATTCGGAGCTTCGAATGAAGATGAAATGCGTCTCGCGTTATTCCGTCCGGCCATGATTGCCTTCGTGCTCGGTCTTTTGATTGTCCTGTTGCAGCCGCTTATCTGCTGGGCTGCATTCAGCCTGGTAACACCAACCTCCGCCGTTGAAAGCGGCGCACGCGAATACTTTTCAATAAGAATCTGGAGTGCACCTTTTACCCTTTTCAATATGGTGCTTCTCGGATGGTTCATTGGCCGGCAGCAAGCCCACCTAACCCTGTTGCTGCAACTGTTTCTGAACGGCACGAACGCCTTGCTTGACGCCGTGTTCGTTCTGCACATGGGATGGGGCGTGGAGGGCATAGCGACCGGTACTGTGATTGCGGAAGTAGCTACCGCCGTTGTTGGATGTTTATTGGTGGTTCGCCAACTCGGTCAAGGCAGGGGAAAGATCGATTATGGCAGCATTCTCGAATGGTCCGCATTGCGCAAAACCCTAACTGTTAACCGACACCTGATGGTCAGGACCTTCTTTATCGTGTTCGTCTTTGCCTTCTTTACCGCCAAAAGTGCGGAATCTGGCGAGACCCTGCTGGCCGCGAATACGATACTCATGCATTTCGTGCTTTTCACCGCTTATTTACTGGATGGTTTCGCATTCGCAGCCGAAACATTTGTCGGAGAGGCCATCGGAATGGGTTCCAGAAACAGGCTCCAACAATGTATCAACGTGTCGTCCGTACTGTCCGGAGTAACCGCATCGATTGTTTCTTTCGGCATTTACTGTTCAGGATCACTGATAATCGACCTTTTAACGGTCAATCCAGAAGTACGTCTTGAGGGTCGAATCTACCTCGATTGGCTGGCGGTTCTCCCCCTTGTCTCGTTCTGGTGCTGGCAGCTCGATGGAATCTTCATTGGAGCCTTGCGCACTGAACCGATGCAAAATGCGACCTTCTGGGCCTGGTGCGGTTTCATGGCCTCCTGGACGATACTGCAGGATCACGGGAATCATGGGCTCTGGTTGACCATGACCCTGTTCAATATCATGCGCGGTGTATTCCTGGGATGGCATTTACCCTCCCTGGTCCGGTCAATTCCTCAGGCAAGAGCCTGACCGACGAATAACGTGTACGATTATTCAGCGCTCCACCCGAGCCGTGTCACGCCACAGGTTTTGGAATCCAAGTTGACGGAAGGCCGTAGAGATTGCAAAGGCACTAGGCAGCCGACATGGTGAATCCTGCTGGCCTGGAACGAACACCCTTGTCGGTATTGCGCGGCACTTTCGGATACCCATCGTTCCGCAGCTGCCAGGCGGAGGTCATAAATTGCCTATGCTCGGGCCGTGATGCACTGGTGGTGATGCCGACCGGCGGAGGCAAGTCAGTCTGTTTCCAGATTCCTGCACTGATTCGCCCCGGGGTAGCGGTGATCATATCGCCGCTGATAGCGCTCATGGAAGATCAGGTTACCGCGCTGGTCCAGAACGGGGTTCGTGCCGCCTGCCTGAATTCCAGCCTATCTGCTGAAGAGGTTTCCCGAGTGGAGCAATGCCTACTGAACGGTGAACTCGACCTTTTGTACATTGCACCTGAACGACTCTTGACCCCTTATTCGCTCAAACTTTTTTCGCGGATTCGGCTGGCTCTGTTCGCGATCGACGAGGCCCATTGTGTTTCCCAGTGGGGTCATGATTTTAGGCCCGATTATCTCCACTTGTCGATACTCAAGGATCGTTTCAGATTGGTGCCTCGGGTAGCACTTACTGCAACGGCAAATCAATCAACAAGGAATGAAATCGTGTCTCGCCTGGGACTTGTCGACCCGGAAATATTTGTCAGCGGATTCGATCGACCTAACATCAGATATCGGGTTTCAAAAAAAGAAAACGCAAAGAAACGCCTGCTAGATTTTATGAACCAGGTTCATCCGGGTGAATCAGGCATCGTCTATTGCCTATCGCGGAAACGAGTCGAAGCTATCGCTACATGGCTTCGACAAAGCGATATTGACGCCTGTCACTACCACGCCGGACTCTCAGCGGATGTCCGCAGACAAAACCAGAAACGGTTTATCATGGATGAAGGTGTCGTAATGGTCGCCACCGTTGCTTTCGGTATGGGCATAGACAAACC
>DBZZ01000064.1:22543-24702 GCA_002311315.1 Methylococcaceae bacterium UBA1147
GGACTACCAGCCGATGCATGGATGTTTCTGGGTCTGCAAGATGTCTTTCGCCTGCGACAGATGATCCAAGGCTCCGAATCGGTCGATGCACGGAAACGGGTAGAACATGAAAAGCTGAACCATATCCTTGAGTTCTGCGATGCAACCGGTTGCCGGCGGACCGTACTTTTGAACTACTTCGAAGAAAACCATGTTCACCCGTGCGGCAACTGCGACAATTGCATTGACCCTCCAGAAACGTGGGACGCCACGGAGGAGTCAAGGATGGCCCTATCCTGTGTTTACCGAACCGGCCAACGATTCGGCGTCAGCCACGTCGTTGATGTGTTAATGGGCAAAACCAGCGATCGTATGCGAAGTCTGGGCCATGACCGCCTCTCAACCTGGGGTATCGGTAAACAGCTGAGTCAGACCGAATGGCACTCTCTGTTTCGTCAGCTTGTACTGCGCGGAATACTGGAGGTCGGTTACGATCAATTCGGCGCTCTGCGGCTTGTCCAGGCGAGCAGGCCCTTGCTAAGGGGGGAATGTCGTCTCACCGCTCGAAAGGAACAGAAGACGGACGAGAAGCGAAGGCTGAAATATAACGAACTGGAGTTCAACGGCAATGAGCGGCTATTGTGGGATCAGCTCCGTGACGAACGGACAAGGATCGCGCGCGAGCAGGGAATTCCCCCTTACATGATCTTTCACGATTCCACCCTTCAGCAAATGGTTGCCCACAAGCCCCAATCCCGTGCCGAAATGGCTGTTCTTTCCGGAGTTGGTGAACGCAAACTGGTCCGCTACGCTAAGCATTTCATCAGGGTTGTTCAGGCATTTGCGAATGGCACAGGGCAAAACGGTTCTTTGAAATGATCGGCATAAAAAGGATTCCGCTGATCAGATAGCCATCTCCACGTTCTTCCTTCGGCCAAAGAGATATCCCTGTTCGAGGCAATGGTTCAACCACTTCTCGAGAAAGTAGTTAACCGTCCACTTGTAGTCCAGAACCGTTTCGGGAGAGGGCCTGTGATCCACCTGATAGTCCGAATAGCCACGTGGGGTGCGGCACATGACTTCGGCTGAGCGCACGTCCAGGTAAACTCGGATTATGAGTCCTGGCTCCTTGTTGTTTTCCTGTTTCAGAGAGAAATGATGGGTCAGTTCCAGCGTCACTGTATGGCGTTGCCGGTCAACGATCCGAACCAGGAGTTCGGGCCGTCCGTTGGCCTGAGCCGTGGCATCGCATTTGATATTCAGCAGGTGGGGAGCCAACTGAAAAATCTTGCGGAAATTGGATTCGCAGAGACCTTGGAGATTGAAAGACTTGTTGATCGGGTTTAGTGTCGGCATGAGCTAATCTATCGAGGAAAACCGGTTTCCCGGCTGGCATTTCAACGAACTCATTGATTTGGTCTTGCTTGCGTACATTCTGCCTTCGTCAATGAAGAGCCCTTGGGGAAGTTCGCACACATCCGATTTTCCTGGTGCATTTGCAGCTCTCGTCAATCTTCGGTGTAACTGGCATGAGCGCTAGCCGTTTCCCACAGGGTGACCTTTTCGACACTGAAGCCTCTTTTTTGCATTTCGGTGTAGATCATTCGGGACAGAACCTCGGCCGTCGGGTGGTCTGGGAGGGAAAGAAAACGTTCTCCCGAGCGCTGAAGGACAGAACACAGAGGGTCATCCTCGTGGACTAGGAAATTGTGATCCAGTTGTTCCTCAATGAATGCCGATGCAGACTGCTGAATATCCGAAAAATCTCGAACCATACCCTGATCATCCAGTTCGGAAGCCGTCACCGTAATGGCTGCTTTTACGCTGTGACCATGGATATGGCGGCATTTGCCGCCGTGGTTCATCAACCGGTGTCCGTAACAGAAATAAACCTCTTTGGTGATCGAATACATTAAAATGCCGGGATCGGAGAAGATTTGTTGTTTAGCTGCTGGCGAAAATCAGGTTCTAGTTCGCCTTGATTCCCTGGATTGAGGCAGAGATCTCGTACTCATCCTGACCGATCGGGTTACTGCATATGACTTCAATAAAAGCAGTCATGGGCGGTACGATATCGTTCTCAGGCATGATGCAGATTTCGAGAGCTTTTCCGGGTTCCACATCGTTTTCGCTGCAAAACATGATCATTGCACTGTTGAGATTCAGGCAGAAAGCATCAT
>DBZZ01000024.1:0-20761 GCA_002311315.1 Methylococcaceae bacterium UBA1147
CTGAACACTTGCTGACTCGGTGACACACTAGGCTGCCTGCATTCGGGAAGCAGAACAAAATCGGCGACAGAAAGTGAGGGACTGAGTCATAAGTGTTCTGTGTCGGGTGCTACCCGAGGGGCGGTTGATTATCAGGTCCGATTCGCCGAGGCCGCCGATTTTCGGTAACATGGAACAAGGCAGGTTTAGCATCATCAGGCGTTGGGTGTAAACCCTGGCTGCCGTCTGTCTCATCCCAGTAGTACTTCCGCATTCCATCGATCACAATCAATGGCGGCTTGATCGTACTCTGTGAAAAGTTGATGCGTTCAACCGGACCTTGGTCTGACTCCGATCCGGCTGGCGTCGGCTCGGTTTGTCGTGCTGTTTGACGCAAAGGGCGTACAGCCAGTCATCTAGGCAGGTGCATCGGCGTGAATCCGCGAATCGGACGAACAATTGTTACTGTTTATTCTTAAACGGGTGCGAAATCCCCGTTTTACGGGGATGCAGAAAACCCTGCGTCAATTTTTGAACTGACAACAAAGAAGGCCGGGTTTCCGGCGAAGAATACGATGGAAATACAGTTGGCTTTGCAAACGGTCCTCGACAGGAAGGACTTGAACGCGGAAGGCATGAGAAGTGTCATGCATACCATCATGTCCGGGAAAGCGACCGCTGCACAGATCGCGGCATTCCTTACAGCGTTACGTTGTAAGGGCGAAACGGTCGAGGAGATCACTGCTGCTGCTCAGACCATGCGGGAACTGGCAGCAAGGATTCCGGTTTCGGATGAACACCTGATTGACACTTGCGGGACCGGGGGTGACGGCAGCGGCACCTTCAATATCTCGACCGCAAGTGCCTTTGTAGCGGCCGCGGCGGGAGCTGTTGTTGCAAAGCACGGCAATCGTTCGGTCTCCAGCCGTTCCGGCAGTGCCGACGTACTTGAAGCCGCTGGTGTCAATCTTGACCTGGATCCGGGGCAGGTCGCCCAATGTATCGAAAAAGCCGGGATCGGGTTCCTGTTTGCGCCGGTTTTCCACGGCGCCATGAAGCACGCAGCGGGTCCGCGCAAGGAAATGGGAGTGCGAACCCTGTTCAATCTGCTCGGGCCGCTGTGCAACCCGGCCGGTGCGCGCAACCAGGTTCTGGGCGTTTTCTCCGCTGACTTGCTGGAACCGATGGCGCGGGTGCTGGAACGCCTAGGAAGTCGACATGTCCTTGTGGTTCATGCCGACGATGGATTAGATGAAATCAGTATTGCCGGCCCGACAAGGATTGCCGAATTGCGCGACGGATGGTTTAGGAGTTACAGGGTTACCCCGGAGGAGCTTGGCCTGGTTCGAGCCCCGTTGACCCGGATCATGGCGGACGGGCCGCAGGAGAGTCTTGGAACGATCATCGAGGTTTTTGCCGGCGAAAAGGGTCCGGCACGAGACGTCGTGGTCATGAACGCCGGGGCGGCGATCTACGCCGCAGGCCTCGCTAACAGCATCAAGGCCGGAGTCCGGCGGGCAGAGCAGGTGATCGACGATGGTTCGGCGCGTCTCAAGCTCAATGCCTTGGTTAAGTTGAGCCGGTCCATGCAATCCACAAGATCAGGAATGGAAAGGCAGAAGATATCCGTTTCGGATAGCGTTGCGGTCGCATCTGTGACCGCCCCCTCTGTCCCGGGAAACAAGCTTCGATCGGAGAGGCCCAACATCCTGCAGAAGATCTTGGATCACAAGGCTGAAGAGATCGCACATCGAAAATCCCGCATGAGTTTTTCCGACTTGCAGGTCCAGTGCAAGGACCTTGCAAGCCCGCGAGGGTTTTACCGGGCCCTTAGAGAACGCGTGCAGCAAGGCCTGCCGGCAGTTATTGCAGAGATCAAGAAAGCATCGCCGAGCAAGGGAGTGATCCGGGAAAATTTTCATCCAGTACACATCGCCCGTAGCTATGAGCAGGGCGGGGCGACATGTCTGTCGGTACTGACCGACCAGAAGTTTTTCCAGGGCTCAGAGGTTTACCTGCAGCTTTCAAGAAATTCGTGCAGCCTGCCAGTCCTGAGAAAGGATTTCATCATTGATCCTTACCAGGTGGTAGAAGCCCGGGCAATCGAAGCCGACTGTATTCTTCTGATTGTCGGGGCGCTTGTAGACGGGCAGATGGGTGAGTTGGCAGGAACAGCAGCGGACCTTGGTATGGACGTGTTGGTTGAGGTGCACAATACCGAGGAGCTCGAACGCGCACTGGTGCTTGACCTGCCGCTGATCGGGATCAACAATCGCGATCTTCGCAATTTCGAAACTCGTCTGGAAACAACTCTGGAGTTGCTCGACAAGATTCCCGCAGACCGGCTGGTCGTAACCGAGAGCGGGATTCATACCCCAGCTGACGTTGAACTAATGCGTAGTCATTCGGTCAATGCTTTTCTGGTTGGAGAAGCCTTCATGAAGGCCAAAGAGCCGGGTGAAAAGCTGGGCGAACTGTTCGGGGTTTAAGACTTCGCCTTGGTATTGGCCGGTCCCCTGGCTGTTAATTCCGGTGTCATGGATCCGATTGCCTCTGATGGTTGGGAACGTAGATTATTTTCTGCCTGCAGTCACTAGGCGTTGGCGCCGGTTCCGGGGTTAGGCCGAACGTGGTTCGATCAGCGGGTGCTGAAGACGACGATGGTTTTTCCCTTGGCGAAAATCAGGCCTTTGTTTTCGAGATCCTTCAGAACCCGGCCCGCCGCAAACGGTCCGGCCGAAACGGTTTCGACCAGTGAACATTGACGCCTGAAAACGGGATTGGGTGAAAACTGTGCTAGACTCTTTCGCCATTTTTTACAATGAGGGGTTGTATGGCAACACGGATCAAATGGATAGAAAACGCGATGTTCCTTGGCGAGAGCGAGAGTGGGCATGCGATCGTCATGGACGGTCCTCCAGAACACGGTGGACGAAACCTCGGGCCGCGCCCGATGGAAATGCTTTTGCTAGGAATGGGCGGCTGTACGACCTTTGACGTTATTCATATTCTGCAGAAGGGCCGTCATGCCGTAACCGATTGTGAAGTGGAAATCAGTGCCGAGCGCGCCGAGAGCGAACCCAAGGTATTCAGCCGAATTCATGTGCATTTCATCGTCAGCGGCAAGGGACTCACGGAGTCGGTGGTGGGCAGGGCGATCCACCTATCGTCCGAGAAGTACTGCTCGGCTTCCATCATGCTGGCCAAGTCGGTAGAAATTACCCACGATTTCGAAATCCTGGAAAGTCACTAGGAACGGTTCCGATACCGGCGTCCGTCTACCGGGTCTCCGGGGCGGTCAGATCGTCCTCCCTGAGGTTAGTTGCCGTTCGAACAGTACGATGGGGTGGATGACCTCGATGGCCATGTCTATCTGCTTCAAGCCTGCTTTTATGTGCAGGGCGCAGCCAATGTTCGGGGTCAGCAGGTACTCGGGCCGCGTGGCCCTTGCTATTTTCAGGATGTTGTCCCTCAGTGCACTCGCCATTTCCGGGTGTTCGATCATGTAACTGCCGGCGGCACCGCAGCAGCGAACTTGGTCCAGGGTTTCTATCGTGGCTCCCGGTATCGATGAAACAAGGGCTTTTTGTGCGTCGGCGGTCTTGAGTACGTTGTTCAGAGAACAAGGAGCGTGCAGCAGAATCGTTTTGTTCAGTGGCTGGAGCGCCATTTGACGGTCTTCGATCACCTCGCGAGCCAGTTGGCAAATGTCGACTGTTTTCGACGCGAGTTGCTCTGTTTGCGGGAAATAAGCCGGGTATTCTTTCAGCATCGCTCCGCAACCGGTGGCGAGAGTGACGATCCAATCCAGTCTCGGGCGGTCAAAAGCGCGGACATTGGCGGCCGCCAGCATTCCTGCCTTCTTGGTATCTCCGGCGTGGAGGTCCAGGGCTCCGCAGCAAGACTGCTCTGGGGGTAGCCAGACATCGAAGCCCAGTCGCCCTAGAAGCCGAATCGATGCTTCAATCGTTTCTGTGTCAAATAGTTCTCCGGTGCATCCGGTAAACAGTCCCACGCAGCCTTTCTTTGTCGAAGGAGCCGGGTAAAAGGTCTTGCGTCGGGTGTGCGGCTGGAAGTCGCTCAGGAAGGTAGTTAATTGCCGGGCCAGGTGTGATTTTTGCGAGATTGCTGCCAGCAACCTTGATGACCGGGCAAAAGCAGCAAAACGACTCGCAAATCGCGAAATCCCCTTGTTAACCAGAACGGCTCTTGAAGCAAGCATGGTGACTTTGGCGGCGGCTCGCTGTGGGCCTTTGCCGGCCAAGGATCTGAATTCGTCGATGATCTTTGAATAGGGTACTTGAGCAGGGCATACACTCTCGCACGACCGGCATAATAGGCAGTTGTCGATGTGCCGGTGCAGTGACGAACTGGCCTTGAGATCGCCCGATGCCCATCCCTGAATCAGGGAGATTCTGCCCCGAGGTGATTCATTCTCATTCAGGGTAATTTGGTAGGTCGGACATTCTGGAAGGCAAAGGCCGCATTTGACGCAAAGGTCGGTAGCGGCCAGTAACGGCTTTTGTTTTAATGTCGCTCCTGCAAATGGCCAGCGAGTCAGTTTTAGGAGCTGCATGTCGTTTTTGAGTCGTCCTGCAATAGCAATTGGTGAAAACCTATTATAGTAAGAACAGCATACGTTGTTGGCATGACACACCAAAACAGGAGCCTCGAATCAGGGAAAAGATGAATAAGTGCCTGAGCAGCGTACGCGTTATGGCCATGTTGAGTGTTTTGGTGGGATCATGGGTTGTGGTCATCCTCAGGACGGAGATAGCCAGATACCCATTATGGAAGGCTTTCCGATCTTTGCGGTTTGGCAGGTGATGGCCGAAGAGGATGTTAATCTGTAATCATTGTTTCATCGGCCTGCATCCCGGGTGTATTTCTCGGTGATGGGCAAAGGAAAGAGCTGGCACTGCTACCCTGAAGCATATTGGAGGCAACGCCCGGGACCGACCCGCAATCTCTTCTAGGCGTTTGTTTCTCCGGTTTGTCAATCCTCTGATTATCGCGTTCTAAACAGCGTTGGTGTTATCCCCGGTTGTTTCTCAGTGCCTCGGCAGGCAAAAGCCGGGTCATTCGGTATGCCGGAACCAATCCCGCCAGAACTGCAGCCAGAATACCGCCGGCAAGTCCCTGAGCAACGATCTCGACGGGTAACTCGAAATCCATCGACCAGCCGAAGGATCTGCGGTTGATGACGTAGATCAGGACTCCGGACGTCATGGTTCCGACCGGCAGGGCAAGCAGTCCCGCGAATCCTCCCATCAGTGCGCTCTCCAGGCAAACCAGAGACCCAAGTTGTTGGGAAGTAATACCGATCGATCGAAGGACTCCATATTCGTATACCCGGTCGAGCTGGATGGCGCTGAGCACACTGAAAACGCCCAGCACCGCGATCGATGTCGCAAGCCACTGCAGAATGCGGGTGACGGCAAATGCCTGGTCAAACACGGCCATGGATACCTTGACCACCCGTGCCTGTTCGGTCACGTTGATGATGCGTGTTGGAGTGTTCAGTGCCTGCAGTTGCCGCTTCAGGTGCCCTGGGTCCGATCCCGGCTTCATGTAAACCGAGAAAACTGAAAATCCTTCGGTGTGCCAGTGGCGCTGGAAGGTCGACCTGCTGATTCCGATCAGTCCTTGTCCGGGGTTGTAATCGGTATAGATCCCGATGACCCGGAATTCTTGCATTCCTTGACGGGTTGCCAATGGTAACGACGAGCCAACTTTCAGATGATGATAGAAGGCATAGGATTCTGTCACGATGACAGTATCTTGGTGCGAGAAGTCCTGCCAGACACCGTCGGGCTGGACGGCGATGAAATCGAATCCATGGCGTCCTCTTGCGGTTAGCTGGTAAACTCGAAATCGGTCCTGTGCTTCTGGCCGCTGAAGGGTGTAGCGAAGCACGCTTCCAACGGCTCCGACGCTGTCGATTCCGGATATCCTCGCAAGGTCACCCTCATCAAGCGGGGCCTGGTTCATGACGGAACCCTGTCCGGCGCTGACATAGAAATCGGCATCGAGCCGGTTTTCCAGCCAATCGCTAACCGAGTAGCGGAAACTGGCAACCATGATCTGAATGCCCACTGCCGTTGATATGGCGACCATCAGGGCGGCGACGGCAAACCCGGTCCGGCTGATGTTGGCGTCCAGAGCCCTCAGGGGCAACGCTACAACGACCCCGAACATCCGCACCACGGTCGGGTACGCGAAACGACTGAAGGCCATTAGAAGAGACGGTGTCAACAGTGCGCACCCCAGAACCAGCAACATCAGGCCAGCGAAGCCGTATGCCACGCTGGTACCGGATGCGAAGATGGTTAGCGATCCGGTAGCTACGCTTAAAATCCCAATGCCGCCACTGCGTACCACCTGTTTCCTTGTCCGCGACTCAAGACGCGAGCGAAGGCAGGCCTGGGCGGGCTCGGTCTGCATTGCCGTAGCCGCTGGAGGCAGGGCGCTTGCCACGGAAACTATCGTACCGATCATCAAGCCTTGAGCCAGGCTTGTAAAAGGGATTGTAAGTATGGGGCTGGGTAGCGGGAAGTAGACGTTGTCGATGGTATTAGCGATCAATTCCAACAGGCCGTGTGCGAACAGGGTTCCCAGCCACAACCCAATTAGCGTGCCGATAAATCCGAGCAGTGCAGTCTCGCTGATCACCAGCATGAAGATCTGATGCCGGGAAGCGCCAATGGCTCGAAGCGTTGCAGTCAGGGGTTGTCGGCGAAGGGTAAGGAAATTGACCGTGTTATAGATCAGGAACATTCCCACCAGTAGCGACAGCAGGCTTAGGGCGGTTAGGTTTGTATAGAATGAATCTGTGAGGTCCTGCGCATTGCGAGTCAGGCTTTGGTAGGAGATCAGAGTTGTTGTTTCGGGTAAGCGTTGTTCCAACTGTTGAACCGCGGTTGGGCTGGTACCCGATTCAGGCGCAATGACGTCGATCCGACTAATACGCCCAACTTGGCCGAGGATTTCCTGGGCGCTGCCGATATCGGTCAGGATCAGGTCTTCCATGGCCTGTTGCATCAGGCGGTCGCTGAATTTCAGTACGGTGGCAACGCGGAGCAGTTTCCGCTCCTTACCGATGCTGACAAGCAGATCTTCTCCGGCCTTGAGTTGCATCCTTTTTGCGGTGTTTTCCGAGAGAGCAACGTGGCCTGGCTGGGTCATGATCCGTGCTATGGTGGAAGGACCTTCTTCGGAAAACGAAGCCGAAGCAAGAGCTTCTATCGATCCGAAGCCGGTTTCGGCGAACGGGTCGATTCCAATTAACCTGATTTTTTCTCCTGGTTGGTTTTCCGGCTGGACGTATCCTTCGATCCTGGGGATCAGCCGAAAGGCCAGGTTGTCCAGCCTCAGACGGACATAGAGGCTCTCCTCGATTGTTCCGGATTGGCCGACGATGCGGTAGGACGCCTTGCCGGAGATGGTACGGGTCGCCTGAACAAAGGCCTCCATGGCACTGTCCTTGGCCAGGCCGATGGAAACGATGACCGCGACTCCGAGTGAGATTCCCATGATCGCGAGCGCGAACTGAGCGGGGTAGTGCAGTAGATAACGGTACCAGGCCAGATAGATCACCGGTAGCTTCAAACGATACATCGAGTTGGATTCATCGAGTCTGGGGAAACGACTAGTTTGACCGGAAACGGTTTACTTCCCGCCATAAACTGGGGGACTAACGGCTCCAGCTGTTACCACATCATTGGCTTCAGATCGATGGCGAATTCCATCGGCTGATAGGCGTTGATCGCGGATGGTGAGGACTCGGTCGGCCCTTCCCATTACCTCCTGGCTGTGGGTGGCCATGATCAGTGTTTTTCCCGCTGCACGCACACACTGGTCGAGTAGGTCAAGGACCTCTCGTCCCGTGTCCAGGTCCAGGTTCCCGGTCGGTTCGTCCGCGAGGACGATTTCGGGTTCATGAACCAGTGCACGGGCAATGGCTACCCGCTGCTGCTGGCCACCTGAGAGTTGATCCGGAAAGTCTTTTTCGCGTTCTTCCAGGCCAACATTACGCAGTAATGAACGGATTTTCCGATCATGCAGGCTGGAGTCGATCCGATTCAACTGTAGGGGTAGCAGAAGATTCTCGCGGACGGTCAGGGTAGGGATCAGGTTGTACGACTGGAACACAAAACCGATATGCCGGCGTCGAAAAAGGGTTCTTTCTTTCTCCGAAAGAAGTGCCAGCTTGGTACTGCCGATCGTGACTCTGCCATGGTCGGGTAGATCGATTCCAGCGATCAGGTTCAGAAGCGTGGATTTCCCGGAACCGCTGCGTCCGAGAAGAACCAGTAATTCGCCTTCGGCTATGCTGAGATTAAGCTGGTTGAAGATACATTGAGTCCTGCTTGCCTGGGAATAGGACTTGCCAATATCGCTGAGTTCGATTGTGAATCCCTTTGCCATAGCCTGTGCTCGAAAAAAGGGCGCATTATTATCATGAATCCGGGTCTGGGAACCACGGGGATACGATGAAATCCAACAGGTTTCCGTTGGGATCGGTCAAGCCTCCCGACCGACCGGTCAAGGAAAGGGTTGTCGAGTTGCGCAGGATTGGCTCCAGTCCATCCACCAGGGCGTAGTTGTCGAGTCGGTCCAGATCAATCCACCGGGCATCGCTGACATCGCCCCCGTGCCTAGGGGCATTTGCGGAATGATCGGCCAGATAGGCCAGGAAGTCGATAATGACATAGTGGAACGCTCCCTGCATCCTTTCAACCACGGCGACCACTGGCCCGACCGTGATTGAAAGCCCGGTTTCTTCCAGAACTTCCCTAGTGCACGCCTGAACGAGCGTTTCTCCGCGCTCCTGCTTGCCACCAGGCACCGTCCAGTACCCTAGTTTTGGTGGTGAATTGCGTTTTACAAGAAGGATCCTGCCTTGCTGGTCGAAAACGACTGCACCGACTCCGACGCGGGGCAGAATATCGATCGGATCACTCGTCTTCCTGCCGCTCATACCGGGTAATCAAGTCCTTTTGTATATTTCCGGGAACCGTTTCGTAGTGGCTGAATTCCATTGAATAGGTGCCTTCACCGCCGGTTAACGATTTCAGGGATGAATGATAACGGTCGAGTGCGCTGAGCGGAACCTGGCCTGAAATTAAAGCATGGCCATTGGCCCTGCTATCAGTGCCGCTGATCCGGCCGTGTTTCGAGGAAAGGTCGCTGGTTATATCCCCGACGTGTTTATTCGGCGTATCCACGGTGATGTTCACGATTGGTTCTAGAATGATAGGGCCGGCCTTTCCGATCGCATCCAGAAAGGCCTTCTTGCCGGCCGTGATGAAAGCAATTTCCTTTGAATCCACCGCATGAAATTTGCCGTCGTAAACGGTCACTTCAAGATCCTGCATCGGATACCCTGCGATGGCTCCTGCCTCGATCACTTGGCGAATGCCCTTTTCCACAGCAGGGAGGAACTGGCTTGGAATGGCACCGCCGACAACTTTGTTGAGAAAAGTAAATCCGCTACCGCGCGGTAGCGGGGTGATCTTCAGGAACACTTCACCAAATTGCCCGGCACCGCCGGTTTGTTTTTTGTGTCGGTAGTGGCCTGGTGCACCTGTCCGAATGGTTTCGCGGTAGGCAATGCTCGGTGGATGGGTATGAACTTCCAGGTTGTAGACTTCCTTCAGGCGGTCCAGCAGGATCCGTAAATGAAGTTCGCCCATTGCTCGAAGAACCGTTTCATTAGCGGAAGGATTGTGTTCCACAAGGATACTCGGATCTTCCGAAGCCAGTTTCTGAAGGGCTTCCGACAGTTTTTGCTCGTCTCCTCGGCGAACGGTCTCCAGTGCAAGCCCCATCATCGGCTGATCTGTTTCTGGAGAAATTAGGTGAAAATAGTCTTCGTCGTGGGAATCGTGCAGAACTGCGTCGAGGTGAATGTCGTCGATCTTGGCAACGGCACAGATGTCGCCGGGGATGCCCTGGTCGATTTCGACATACGATTTGCCTTGCAGTTTAAGAATGTGTGAGGCCTTGAAAGGTTTTCGGCCATCGCCGATGTACAACTGGCTATTGCGGGTAACGGTGCCTTGGTGGAGTCGAAAAATACCCATTTTCCCGGCAAACGGATCGACCGAGATCTTGAAGACATGACCGATTACATGTCGTTCGGGGTTCGGGACCACTTCTACGAACTCTGCTTCGCTGCCTTCTCCTTTCAGAAAGGGCGGCGGGTTTCCTTCCGATGGGTTTGGCATCAGTTTTTCGAAGATGGACAGGAGTTCGGGGATACCAGCACCAGTGCGGGCAGAGACAAAACAGACAGGAATGAGATGGCCCTCGCGGAGTGCTTTTTCGAAAGAGTTATGCAATTGTGCGGGAGCCAGTTCCTCTCCCTGTTCCAGGTAGAGTTCCATGAGTTCTTCGTCGACTTCCACCACCTGATCGATGATCTCGGCGTGCGCTAGAGCGACAGAAAGAAAGTCGGTGTTCTGGTCTTTGATATTGAAAAAACAGTCAATGACAGCTTCGCCGGAATCAGCGGGCAGATTGATTGGTAGACATTCCTGGCCAAAGCAGTTTTTGATCGAAGAGAGTAAGCGTTCCAGGTGGATATTGTCGGCATCGATCTTGTTGACAATGATTATTCGGCAATCACCGCGTTTAGCCGCGTTCTCCATCACTCGATGGGTGACGGCCTCGATCCCAGATTGGGCATTTATGACGACTGCCGCAGTCTCCACCGCAGGGAGGACGCTCAAGGCTCGTTCGATCAGGTCCGGGTATCCGGGGGTGTCGATCAGGTTGATGTGGATTCCGTCGTGCTCTAGGTGGCAGATACTACTGTTGAGGGAGTGCCCGATCCGTTTCTCCTGTGGATCGAAATCACTGACGGTTGTACCTCTTTCGATACTGCCCGGGGTACTTATTGCGCCTGCCTCGACAAGCAGGGCTTCGGTTAGTTCTGTCTTGCCGCAGCCGGCATGACCAAGCAGGGCGATATTCCTGATCGCTTCTGATGTGTATTCAGTCACCATAACCTCCCGTTTCTATTGTAATAGAATTAATGATCCCGTCTTTTGATCAACAATCTCCTCGAATGAGTCATGAAACGAATCGTGATTGCCGCATCCCCCTTAAGGTCATGGCAAGATGGATGCGGTTGGCGCCCCTTGTGAACAGGTTTTCTAGGGATTAGGCCAATGCTACTTGAACTTTTTTTGGACGGTTTTGAGTTTCAGTTGCCGCGTGGAGCAAAGTGCCTGATCCTACGGTAAGCAATCGGGTGGATAATTTCAAGGCCCGGACAGCCAGGAAAGCTTGCTTGTCGGTACTGGTTTTTGGTGTAGCAGGCTATGTGAACCCCCGCCAGTTGGTTATCCCGGGCGATGGGCGTTCCGGGGAGTGGGTTGTTAAGTGGGCGGGCGCCAGGCACGACATTCTGATCGGTTTCACAAAGCCCGGTTGCTGTGCTTACAGGGCACGATCAGTCGCTGATGTGATTCTTGCTTAGCAGTTTCATTACGCTGTCGGCATCCGAGTCAGCGGTATTCACGATCAGGTCATTGTCCGTCACGGACGCCGGATGGCTCTTACAGACGCACAGCGCGATCAGTCCGGCCTTGTTCAGAACCGAGGCGATCGAGTCGGAGTCCGATTCTGCCGGGTTGCTGATAATAGCGCTTGGACGTCCGCTGTCGAACAGCTTTCTTTGGATTTCCTGAGCGATCCGAAGCGCGCTTTCGCCGACGAACCACAGGGTGGTAGGTTGCTGGCCAAATCGCGTGGCGCGATCCAGACCTGTTATCGGATCAAGTTCATGTTCCCGGCTTGCGGGTCCGACGATCATTCCCGCGCCCACGGTTATGTTGCTCAGGCGGTCGATAATGATAAACGAGCCGGTTGCGTTGTTTTGCCGGTACGGATCGAAGCAGATCAGACTGTTCAGGGATACTTCACAGAGGCCGATTTCGTTCAGGTTGAGGGAGTCAGCGGGGTGATTCTCAAGTGTGTTGACATCGGTTCGGGAATGGACTTTGGAAACGGATCCCGTGACCATACGCGGCCCCAGCTTCATGTAATATTCCTTGCCCGGAGTCATCGGGGTTTCCGTCATCCATACGAGTGTGGCATCGAAATGATCGGATACCAGGGGCAGGTCTTCGGTCAGGCAGATCATGTCTCCACGGCTGATATCGATTTCGTCTTCCAGGGTGACCGTGACGGCCATCGGTGGGAAGGCTTCGTCGATTTCCCCTTGGTAAGTGACAATCGATTCGATTTTGCTGTTTAGTCCGGATGGCAATACGGTAATGCGGTCATTTTTACGGATAATGCCTGAGGCGATTGTTCCGCAGTAACCGCGAAAATCCAAGTTCGGGCGATTAACATACTGTACCGGGAAACGCATGTTGTGGTAGTTCGGGTCGCTGGTGATCTCGATGAATTCAAGGATTTCCATCAGCGGGCGACCTGAGTACCACGGAGTGTTTTCACTCAATCTCACGACGTTGTCGCCGTTCAGTGCGGAGATTGGAATGAAACGGATATCGGTACACTCCAGTTTGCGGGCGAACTCCTCGTATTCGGCCTTGATCTCGGAATAGATCGTTTCACTGAAGTCCATCAGGTCCATCTTGTTGATGGCTACGATGATGTGCTTGATGCCCAGCAGAGAAGTGATAAAGCTGTGCCTTTTCGTTTGGGTCATTACCCCGTGCCGCGCGTCGATCAGGATGATCGCCAGGTCGCAGGTCGAGGCACCGGTTGCCATGTTTCGGGTGTACTGCTCATGCCCAGGGGTATCGGCGATGATAAACTTGCGGTTTGCCGTAGAAAAATACCGATAGGCAACATCGATCGTGATGCCCTGTTCACGTTCAGCCTGGAGCCCATCAACCAGTAGGGCCAGGTCGATTTTGCCGCCTGTGGTTCCGGACTTGATGCTGTCTGCCCTGACGGCTGCGAGTTGGTCTTCGTAAATCATCTTTGAGTCGTGCAGAAGCCGGCCGATCAAGGTGCTTTTCCCATCGTCTACGCTGCCGCAGGTCAACAGGCGCAGCAATTCCTTTTGCTCATGCTGTGCCAGGTAGGCGTCAATATCTGTACGAATGAGTTCGGATTGATGAGACATAGGTTATTTGAAGTCTGTCGCTGGATTTCGGGAGGATTTGTGGTTACCGGTGAACAGCAAGAAGATTTTGCTAGAAATATCCTTCCCGCTTCTTTTCTTCCATTGATCCGGACTGGTCATAGTCGATGATGCGACCCTGGCGTTCCGAGGTTCTGGTCAGCAACATTTCCTGGATGATCTCGGGAAGCGTTTTGGCTTCGGATTCGACCGCGCCGGTTAGCGGGTAACAGCCCAAGGTTCGGAAGCGGACATTTTTCATCACCGGTTGTTCGCCTGGTTCAAGAGGCATGCGGTCATCGTCGACCATAATGAGGACTCCGTCGCGCATGACCACCGGCCGCTTTGCGGCGAAATAAAGCGGAACAATCGGAATGCTATCGAGATGAATGTACTGCCAGACATCCAGTTCGGTCCAGTTGGAAAGCGGGAAGACACGAATACTTTCACCCTTGTCGATCTTTCCATTGTAGATATTCCACAGTTCCGGACGCTGGTTCTTGGGATCCCATCGATGGTTCTTGTCGCGGAACGAATACACTCTTTCCTTGGCCCTTGATTTTTCCTCGTCCCGGCGAGCACCGCCAAAGGCAGCGTCGAAACGGTACTTATCCAAGGCCTGCTTGAGACTCTGGGTTTTCATTACATCCGTATGTTTCTTGCTTCCGTGTGTAAACGGTCCGATTTCCTGCGCCAGTCCTTCCTGGTTGGTGTGAACGATTAGTTCCAGACCGAGGTCGCGGACGTGCTGGTCCCTGAACTCGATCATTTCGCGGAATTTCCAGGTGGTATCCACATGCATCAGGGGAAAAGGTGGCTTGCCCGGATGGAAAGCCTTCATGGCGAGGTGCAGCATAACGGCCGAATCTTTGCCGATTGAGTAGAGCATCACAGGTCGTTCGAATTCGGCAGCGACTTCGCGGATGATATGGATGCTTTCCGCTTCAAGCTGTTTCAGATGGGTCAGGGTATAATGGTCCATCACTGTTATTCTGTTTTGGGAAGATTGATAGACCGGAAATAGGCGGCCATTTTTAATGATCGTGAATTTTTGGGGATGCTCCATTGTAAAGGGAACTGACGGATTCTGGAAGAAAAGGTCCGCACACGCAGGTGGTCTTAGCAACTGTATTCGGTCGGTATTCAAGATGCCACGCTACCCGAGATTGGGCTGGCTTATCGGAAGCGGCGTTGTTCTGGCGTTTCTCTACGTTCCCCTGATGGCTGCCGAGCCCAAGGTGGCAGCGGCATCGAGCCTAAACCAAGTTTTGCAGGAGATTTCGCGCCTTTATCGAAATCACAGCGGGCAGTCGGTGAAACTGATATTCGGGTCGTCGCGGGGGCTGGCCCACCAGATCAGAGCAGGGGCTCCTTAGATATATTTCTCAGTGCTGATGCGGAATCGATCCGCCTTCTCTAGGAAGATTCCCGGGCCGATGGCCAACAGATTGTTTACGGCAAAGGCCGCCTGGCGTTGTTTGTTGCTGAAGGAAGTCCGCTTCGCTTGTCTTCCTTTCTGCGGCAAGCACAATAACTTGGCTCGTGTCCGAAAATTTGCCATAGCAAATCCCAATACAGCGCCTTATGGCAGGATTACCGGCGAGGCGCTTCGTCGTGCGGGAGTTTGGGACAGGATGGTCGAACGACTAGTGATTGGGCAAAGTGCGTTGCAGGCGGCGCAGTTCGTACTTAGCCGGAATGCCGATGCCGCGCTACTCCCGTATTCACTGGTTTTAGGCAAAGGATTTGCCGGTCGGGGAACAGCCGTTCTGGTATCCGAAACGCTTTACACTCCGCTTAGCCATGAGATGATTCTGGTTCGCGGTGCAGGAGACGATGCAAGAAAGTTCTTTCGTTTTCTCCAGTCCGAAACGGTAATGGATTACTTTGCATCCAATGGTTTGTAGAACACCAACTGTGGAAACCTTTTCTACCCGGGCCCGGATAACTGTATACCTAATGCCTCAACCTCAATCCGGCAGAGACATTCAAGGTAGTCGTTCAGAGCACCTTGCTCGGGAATTGTAGTTCTGGATATGGACTGGATCTCTTTTGATCTTTCACTTCGACTCGCAATCTGCACGACTGCAGTTCTGATTGTACTGGGCCTTGCCGTAGCCCGCCTGCTCGCGTGGAGCCGGTTTCCGAGTCGCTACATGGTCGAAGCGGTTGTTGCCTTGCCGCTGGTCCTTCCCTCTACGGTGCTGGGCTATTATTTGCTGTTGTTTTTGGGCCGGGAATCTCCCGTCGGTCTGTTGGTTGAATCGCTAACCGCGGAAACGCTGGTTTTTCTTTCACTGGACTAGTTGTAGCCTCTGTTATCTACAGCGTTCCATTTGCCGTTCAGCCGATTCTGCAGGCTTTCGAATCCATCCCGCGTGGTGTCAGAGAGGCTGCTTGGTGCAGCGGGTTGTCCCGGTGGGAAACCTTCTGGCGTATAGAACTGCCGTTGGCCAGGAAAGGGCTCATTTCGGGCGCGATCTTCGACAGTGTTCAGTCGTTTGACGATTCGTTTGCCGGGACGATGTCGATGGTTCTACTTTTATTCTCGTTTTTGATCGTGAGCTTCGTGTTTGTTTTTAATCACAGGCGCAAGACCGGAGATTAACTTAATTGGTATCAGCGCACCTTCACATCCGGTTGCACCAGTCCGAGCCAATTCCTCTCGATGTCAGCCTGCTTTGCAAGTCCGGAGAAGTCATGGCGCTGGTCGGGCCGTCGGAAAGCGGGAAATCCACCATTCTGCGGTGCATTGCCGGTCTTTACCGGCCGGCAATGAGATTGATCCTCTGCGGTCGGGAAACCTGGCTTGAGACCGACAAATCGGTTGACGTAAAGCCTCAGCAGCGCAGAATGGGTTTTGTATTTCATGACTTCTCGTTGTTTCCTCACATGAGGGTCCTGCAGAATGTGAGCCTAGCCGTTGATGCTCGGTTAGCCAGGGGGCTGCGTAATCAACAAGCCATGAGGCTACTTCGGGATATCGATCTGGATGGTCTTGAGGAACGGTTTCCAGAGGACCTTTCTGGCGGTCAGAAACAGCGTGTCGCTGTGGCAAGGGCTCTGGCAAGGAACCCTCGGGTTCTTTTGCTTGATGAACCGTTTTCGGCTGTTGATCAGGTGACGCGGCGAAAGCTAAAATTGCAAACCCTTCAACTGACACGAAGTTTAAATATACCGATCGTTCTGGTCACCCACGATCTGGACGAGGAGTTCCTGCTCGCTGACTCCATGAGTGTGATTCATGCCGGGAAAACCCTGCAGTGCGGTCGACCAGAAAACCTTATGCAGCATCCCGAAAACACGCTGGTCGCGGGGCTTCTGGACATTCGCAATATCTTTTCGGCGCGGGTCACCAAACAGGAGCCGGAAAGGAATCGGACCTTGCTCGAATGCAACGGGCTGCGGCTGGCAGCGAGGTATCATGAGGCCTATGCCACAGGCGAGCGCGTTTCCTGGTCAATTCCACCCTCCAGCCTTTTGCTGCACAGCCGGATTCGGCCATCCAAGGGTGTTAGGGAAAACCCTGTTCGGGGCGAAATTCTCGAGTTGATTGTTGTCGGAGGGCTTTGTACGCTGATCGTTCGGTCGAGTACTTCAAGCCTGGATTTCACATTGGAAATTCCGGTGCATGTGGCCACCCGGAATGGTTTGGTCACCGGCGACACGATCGACTTCTCGGTTCTGGAACATGCCCTCCACATCATGCCGTGGCAACAGCTCGAAAAGCGTTCGCTATTCTCGTCCAATCGATAACCACGCGGGGCCTGGATGTCGCATGATCAGCGCAGGAGTCAGGCGACGCTTTCCAGTTTTTCCAGCTTCTGTATGTCCCAGATTTCTATTGCCCATGACAACAGTTCGGGCGATGATGCATTTGCCATGTCTACGGGTGGGGGGTGTCGTAAAAGACATAGGGCATCGTGTACGACTTTCGATACCCTCTTGTTCCTGATTCCCTTGGCGCCTGACTGCTTGCTGAGCTTTGTACCTTGTGGATCGACAACCAACGGGATATGAGCGTAGAGGGGGCTCGAAAGACTCAGTTTGCGCTGCAAGAAGATTTGCCTGGCCGTGGATTCCAGTAGGTCGATGCCGCGCACCACGTGGGATATTCCCTGGGACTGGTCATCAACAACCACAGCAATCTGGTATGCGTGAATCCGGTCTTTGCGACGGACGATGAAATCGCCGACCCGGTGCGAGACGTCCTGCTCCTGGTAACCCTGAATCCGATCCTTGAATCCGATCGCAGTGGAATCGGTCCTTAGCCTGAGTGCGTGCGCTATGGTTGGCGGATTGTCCTTGTTGCTGCAGTATCCCGGGTAGACCCCGGGGGTCCCTTTTTGTGCGGACAGTTGCTGCAAGGCTTTTCTGGAACAGGTGCAAGCATAAACCAGTCCCTGTTGTTCGAGGCAGGAAAGTGCTGCGTCATACTTTTCCAGTTGCCGGCTCTGATAGAGCACCGGCCCGTCCCAGGTTAGGCCCGCGGATTCTAGTATCTCGAGGATTGCCGAAGTGGCGCCTGACTGGATCCGCGGTGTGTCCAAGTCATCAATACGAAGGTGCCATGAACCAGCATGGTGGCGGGCATCCACGAAGCTTGCTACTGCGCAGAGTAATGAACCGAGGTGGAGTGGACCGGTCGGTGAGGGCGCGAAGCGGCCTCGGTACGGTTTCTCGGGGTCCTTATGTCGGTCCATTGATGGTTTCACCGGCCAGCCTGGTTAACGGAGGGGATGCCGATACATAACCAATGAGTTCGGGTCGTATGGATGCCGGGCATTGGCAGCTGCCGGACGGTCAGTAGATCATGCCCTGCAGGGGAATGTGCATAGCGGTTCAGGAAACCGAAGCATTGCGAGAATTCTGCGGGGGTATCGCCGGTTTTATTTACCCGGTTTGTTTTTCACGAATTTCGTCGAGCGTTTTGCAGTCGATGCACAGGGTTGCGGTTGGCCGTGCTTCAAGACGCCGGAGTCCGATGTCGATGCCGCAAGATTCACAGAAACCATAATCGCCGGAATCCAGGTCGGCTATCGATTCATCGATTTTTTTGATGAGTTTTCGCTCGCGATCCCGGGTTCGCAGTTCAAGGCCGAATTCTGATTCTTGGGTGGCTCGGTCATTGGGGTCCGGAAAGTTCGCTGCATCATCCTGCATGTGATGGACTGTCCGGTCGACTTCTTTCATGAGTTCGGTCTTCCAGTTTTTCAGGATGGATTGAAAATGGGAGATCTGAGAATCATTCATGTATTTCTCATTTTCGACTATTTCGTAGGGTTCGAAGTTAGAGAATGTTTTTTTAGGCGTATCCTGACTGACCACATCTACTCCTAGCGATCGTGTGTAAAATTTATCATTAATAGCAGAATACGGTTTAGTCTGCAATTTCTGATCAGAAAAAAACAGCGCCCGTATGGGCGCTGTTTTTTAGATGAACGGCTGTCTATCCAGCGGTTCTTTATGCAACAGCAGACTGTGCCTGCTCGAGTCTCTGGCGGAGCTCTTTTACTTCCTGCTTGAGTTCTTCCGGGCAGTGACTTCCAAATGACTCGTAGTACTCGATAATGGATGGAATTTCCTGCAGCCAGCCGTCAACATCGACTTTAAGCAACTCAGCAATCGCAGCATCGTCCAGATTCAGTCCATCCAGATCCAGAGCGCCCATGGTTGGTACCATGCCGATCGGGGTGTCGACCGCTTCTGCGGTTCCGTCGCAACGGCCAAAGATCCATTTCAGAACACGGCTGTTCTCGCCGAATCCAGGCCACAGAAAGCTGCCTTCTTCGCCCTTGCGGAACCAATTGGTATAGAAGATCTTGGGCAGTTTTGCTCCTTCCTTCTTGCCCATTTTGAGCCAGTGGCCCCAGTAATCTGCCATGTTGTATCCACAGAACGGCAGCATGGCCATCGGGTCACGGCGCAGCTGACCGATCTTGCCGAAAGCGGCAGCGGTCATTTCACTGGCGATGATGGTGCCCATGAAGGTTCCATGGGTCCAGTCACGTGCTTCATGTACCAAGGGTACAACGGTAGCCCTGCGGCCGCCAAACAGGATCGCGCTGATGGGGACGCCTTTCGGATCATCCCACTCGTCCGCGATTACCGGGCACTGACTTGCAGGGCAGGTGAAGCGGGCGTTGGGGTGAGCCGCTGGGGTATCAGATTCCGGGGTCCAGTCGTTACCTTTCCAGTCGGTCAGGTGAGCCGGTGCTTCGTCGGTCATTTGTTCCCACCAGACATCGCCATCGTCTGTTTTGGCGACGTTGGTAAAAACACTGTTCTTGGTCAGTGTCAGCATGGCGTTGCGGTTTGAATCCATACTTGTTCCTGGTGCTACACCGAAGAAACCGGCTTCTGGATTGATGGCGTAGAGCTGACCATCGTCTCCGTACTTCATCCAGCAAATATCGTCGCCAATGGTTTCAACTTTCCATCCAGGGATGGTCGGAGTCAGCATCGCCAGGTTGGTTTTTCCGCATGCGCTCGGGAACGCACCGGCAACGTAACGAACCTGTCCTTCCGGATTGGTGAGTTTCAGGATCAGCATGTGTTCAGCGAGCCAGCCCTCATCTCTTGCCATGGCAGACGCAATCCGCAATGCGAAGCATTTCTTACCGAGCAGCGCGTTTCCACCGTAGCCGGAGCCGAAAGACCAGATTTCACGGGTTTCGGGATAATGTACGATGTAGCGATTGTCGGGATTACAGGGCCAGGCAACGTCGTCCTGACCGTCTTCCAGCGGCGCGCCGACAGAGTGGATGCAGGGAACGAAGATTCCGTCTTCACCCAGCGCGTCAAGCACCGCCTGACCGACGCGGGTCATGATGTGCATGTTGGTGACAACGTACGGAGAGTCCGAGAGTTCGATCCCGATGTGAGCGATCGGAGAACCAACCGGACCCATGCTGAAGGGAATGACGTACATGGGCCGACCTTTCATGCAGCCGCTGAACAGCCCGTTCATGGTTTCACGCATTTCGCTCGGCTCACACCAGTTGTTGGTCGGACCAGCGTCTTGTTCGTTTTCGGAGCAGATATAGGTACGGTCTTCGACGCGGGCAACGTCTGCCGGTACGGAGCGGACGTAGTAGCTGTTCGGACGTTTTGAATCGTCCAGTCGCTCAGCGGAACCGCTTTTGACCAGGATGTCCCACATCGCGTCGTATTCTTCCTTGGACCCATCGCACCAGACAACCTCTGACGGCTGGCATAGCGCAGCCATTTTGTCGACCCATTCAAGCAAGGGCTTGTTTTTCGTGCTCATTATTTATACCTCTATCTCTTTTTGATAAAAAATCGTTTCCCCTTGTCCTCTTCTTCGGCTTCGGGGAGAAACTGGAATTGGCGGCCTTGTGTACAGTCCGTTGCCCAAATGCTGTCAGCCAATTCGAAGAATGGAAGACTTTGTGTATTTTCTTCCATGCCAAACCCTTTATTATCACATAAAAGATTCCTATTTTCCATGAACTGTTCAGCTGCCGGTATGATTGGATAGGGTGCATCCATACTGTTGTCTGCGACAGGGCTTGTATCAAAACATGGGAATGCTGACCTAGTCTGGCCACCGATGTGTGGCATTCCAGACCGGCTATTCCATCGAAGCCAGATCCGTTAGACTTGCGTTTCCTGTTTATCGGAGGTATCCCGTTGACCCGTTATTCCCGTCGTCTGCAG
>DBZZ01000024.1:20881-26679 GCA_002311315.1 Methylococcaceae bacterium UBA1147
CCGGTGATATCAAGTACACCGTTGCCGCGGGTCTACCTGAATTGCGAGCGGAGATCGCGGGGCATTACGCCGCGCTTCACGGCATCAACCTTCCGATTGACCGCATTTTCATTACCCCGGGAGGGGCCGGCGCCCTGTTGCTGGCCTTTGCGGCTTTGGTGGACTCTGGGGACGAAGTTCTGATGGCTGATCCCTGTTATCCCTGCAACCGGAATCTGATTCGCCTGTTTGACGGCGAACCGAGATTGATCCCGGTCGGGCCGGATAGTAACTACCAGTTGAACGCCAGTCGGGTCGATGACTGCTGGGGTGAACGAACATCGGGCATTTTGATTGCCTCACCGTCGAACCCGACCGGGACCATGATTGACCTGGAGGAGATCAAGGCGGTGATTGATGTAGTCAAGTCGCACAGCGGGTTCGCAATTTTCGACGAAATCTACCACGGGCTTCACTATGAGCGTCGAGCAGAAACTGCGTTAAATGTTTCTGATCAGGTATTCGTGGTCAACAGTTTTTCAAAATATTTTGGGATGACCGGATGGCGCCTCGGGTGGATCGTGGTACCCGAGGCTTTTGTCGAACCGGTTGAACGCCTCGCGCAGAATATGTTCATCTCGGCACCATCCCATTCCCAGGCGGCGGCGTTAGCAGCTTTTAGACCGTCAAACATTCGGGAACTGGAAACGCGGCGAAGCATATTTCGCAAACGCCGGGACTTCGTGATGGTTCAGCTAGTGGAGATGGGTTTTGAGGTTCACGCGAAGCCTCAGGGCGCTTTTTATGTCTACGCTGGTTGCCGAAATTTTACAGAGGACAGCTTCGACTTTTCGCATCAGCTATTAGAAAATCATGGACTTGCCGTTACACCGGGCAAGGATTTCGGCCTACACCAACCGGAAGGTTATGTGCGTTTTGCCTATACAACATCAATGGAAAGATTGGAACTCGGCATGGAGCGACTGCGTAAGGCGGTCAGGAAGGCCTGACTGGAGTTTCGGTCTTCTTTGCAGGCCCGGGTTTCCAGCTTGATCGCCAGCCCCTCGCGGGTTACAGGCTACCTGGACGGTCTGAGCTGGACCTCATGCCTTATTGACTGATCGCTCTCACGGTTCTTGGAATCAGCCCGGGGCCTTCGTAGATCAGTCCGCTGTAGAGTTGAACCAGGCTTGCACCTGCCTCGATTTTCCGAATCGCGTCCTCGGGGCGGGTGATGCCTCCTGCGGCAATGATCGGTATCTGCTTGTTTAGGCGGCTGGCAAGGATTTCCACGATGGCCGTGGATTGTTCGAAAAGCGGTTGACCACTCAGGCCGCCGGTTTCGTCCGCCAGAGGCTGGCCGTTCACCTTTTCCCTGGAAATCGTGGTATTGGTCGCGATCACTCCATCAATCTGGTGCCGGGTGAACAGGTCGGCAAGGTCCAGGACCTGATTCCGGGTCAGATCAGGGGCAATCTTGACCACTAGAGGTACGTACTTGTCGTACTGGCTTTCCAGCGCCGCTTGTTCGTTCTTGAGAGCCTGCAACAGTTTGTGCATGACATCGTTTTTCTGAAGGTCTCGCAGGTTCTTCGTGTTCGGCGATGACACATTGATCGTGATGTAGTGGGCGTATGGGTAAACCTTGCGCATGCACTGAATGTAATCATTTATCGCCTGATCGATCGGGGTATCAAAGTTTTTTCCGATGTTGATCCCCAGGATCCCACGGTAGCGGCTTTTCCTGACGCGTTCGACGAGATGATCGACACCCTTGTTATTGAACCCCATTCGGTTAATGATCGCGCGGGCCTCCTTGAGGCGAAACAGCCGCGGTTTGGGGTTACCCGGCTGCGGCCGGGGGGTTACCGTACCCACTTCCAGAAAGCCGAAACCCAGTTTCCCCAGGGCCTCGATGTAATCGCCATTTTTGTCGAGTCCCGCGGCGAGGCCTACCTGATTAGGGAATTCAAGGCCCATAACTTCGGTCGTGGTGTTGGCGTCTGCCGGCTGAACACGCTCTGGCAATCCGAGTCGGGTGGCCAGGGGCAGCGATTTCAGGGTCAGGAAATGGGCGGTTTCAGGATCAAGGCTGAACAGGATCGGTCTGAGGAGGGGATAAAGATCCATTATGGGTAGGGTTCCAGGCGATGAATGGACAGACCATTATCGCCGGATGCAGGCTTCGGCGAAAGGTACTGTAGCCCAGCCGAAACCGAATTTGTCGAAAGCGTCTGGACGCGAGGTCGATTCATCCGACCAGGCGAGCAATGATCCAGTTGCCGATGTCCCTGATTTCATCCATGGAAACTGAATGTTCCATATCATACGAGTGCCAGGACACATCGTACCCGCATTGATTCAGCCTGTCCCTGGCCTGTTCGCCCAGAGAAAAAGGAACAATCGGATCGGCCTGGCCGTGTCCGAGGAAGATCGGCAGGTTTCCCTCGGGAATTGAACCAGGATCGGCAAGGTAGGTCGACAGGGCAACGATGCCGGCAATGCGGGACCGATAGCCGAATCCTGCCTGGGTCGCAATCACCCCTCCCTGAGAGAAGCCGATCAGAATGACTCGGTCGGAGGAAACGCCTTGATCAATCTCTCGATCGATCAATGCATGAATCTGATCGACCGACGATTTAATTCCAGGGTGATCGGTCCTGGTGTTAATCGATACTTCAGTAATATCGTACCAAGCCCGCATGACGTAACCCTGGTTAACTGTGACCGGCCGTTCCGGCGCATGCGGAAACACAAAGCGGGTCTGCAGGGAATCCGGTAGCCCGAGAAAGGGAACCATTGGTTCGAAATCGTGGCCGCTGGCACCGAGGCCATGGAGCCAGATTACACAGGAATCGGCCTGGGAGGTGTCAGGGTTGATTTCTATTGACGTTAAATGTACAGGGTCCATTTCTTAGATGTTGTGGATGGGTTTCTATCGCCATCGTTGTTTCCCCTTGGCACATGAATCCGGGGGTACAAAAGGATAGCCGGATCCACTATTCGCTGGGAATTCCCCGAGCGTAGAGTGTGGCGATTTCAGGCATCTGGAAGGTTTCAATATTGGAAAGGTCGGGTCACGAGCATCGGCCATCTTAACCTTTCTTCGGATATCTGCAACGGTTCCCAAGCCTGTTTATCCGTACTGGTGATTTGCCTGGCCTTGAATCTGCTACTGGGAACCAGTAACCAGGCTCTCAGACCACGCCATCGCGTTGACACCGGCGCAGAGACAACTGAGGTGATCTTTCAGTTCGTTGGCCAGGGTGTTTCTGGGTTGCAGATGTCGAGATGTGTCATCCGGATTCTGCGGATCCAACCCGGTGGTTTGCACAGGTGTTTTCGATCAGAATCCGGACTTGGTCCAGGCTGTCCAGTACGGCGAGGACTTTTTCTCCGATCGGGCTTGGGGATTCGTCGGTCTCGGGAACCAGGATGACTGGCATGCCGGCGTTCAGTCCGGCCTGGGCCCCGGTTTCTGAGTCCTCGAGGACAATGCATTGTTTTGGTGGTACAGCCAGGCTCTCGGCAGCGATAAAAAAAAGATCGGGGGCCGGTTTGGGGGTGATAGCCTGATCCCGGGTGATGCGAATCGGAAATTCGTCAGACAAGCCGGCGTAGTCCAGGCACTTGTCAGCGTAGACGGCCTGGCTGTTGGTCGCCAGGGCATAGGGGATCGAACGGACCTTCAGGGTTTCCAGTAATTCATCAAGTCCGGGCTGTCGTGGAATCCCTGATTGCTCGACCTTTTCGTGCCAGAATCGTGCGCTCTCGTGTCTGAAGTTAGTGGTCGGAAATTCTGTGCCGAAGCGGGATTCCAGTATTTCTTCAATCAGATCATAGGATTTGCCAGTGAACCGGCGGACAAGGCTATCGTTCAGTGGGTAACCCAGCGCCTTGCCGGCGGCTTGCCATGCCACCCGGTATGTTGTCTCGGAATCGATGGCCAGTCCATCGAGGTCAAAGATTACCGCGCCGAACGGGGGTAAAAATTCGAGCGTCATGAGTGGGCGCAGGCTTTTCCGGCTAGGATCTTGATGAACTCGCCGGGCGCTTCTCGCGAAGAACCGATAACGAGACGACGTGCGCCTGACAACGATTCTTCCACCATTCCTTGTGCGACAATGGTTTCTCCGACCTTGACCTGGCCCGTAAAGGTGGGAGTGAAACAACAAATTTCTTCGATTTCGTGATGGCGGATCCGATAGATGGATGGGTGATCGAAAGCATGTTTGTCATCGGTGACTTTAGCAGTCACTTGCTGGAAACCGGTCTTCCGGTAGGACTGGTCAGCTTCGTACCCGGCATCGGAAACGAGGCTGAAATCGACTTTGGTGCCGGATACCAGGACCTTATTGTATTTGCGCTTTTCGTGCCAGATGTATTCACTGAAGCTCAGGCTGCAGCCGCGCCGCTCGTAAGAATCTTTCCATTGCTCTTCAGTCAATGGATCAAGGGTGCTCTGGTTGATCGCCCGTTCAAGCTTCCTTCTGAGCATAATAAACTGTTTTCGCCCATAGACGACGACATCAATGTCCGAGTGGGGGGTCTGGGCCCCGATCAGTAGGGATCCGGTAACACCGAGGTCGGAAAGCATTAATCCTCCTTCGGTCAGCAGTTTGCAAACGAATGCGAGCTTGGTTTCCAGTGGGTCAGGCGATTTACTGTTGATAATTTCAGTCAGGCGCGGGGATGCTTGGTGGTGGATAGAAACTCGGTCTTCGTAGACGCCGTGCAAGCTGGCATCGCGTTTCTTCGAATGGAACAGGTAGTGGGGAAAACGGGTAGCGAGAAGACTGTTTGCCTCTCCCGTTGCCATCTTCCTCAAGCCGTCCTCGTCTCGGACATATCGGAGGAAGCAAAGGGATCGTCCTTCCTCGGGTTCATCAACCAGTACTGCGAAAACCAAGCCCTCGGATGTTTCGAGAAAATCACGGGAACGAATTGGCATGGGCTAGTGATGACCGGTCAGTGCTGGAAGGATTCGGGGAAAAGAGCACTGCTACCGTCCATGTTCCCGGTGTCACGGTAGAGTAGTGGCGCGATGGCGCTTTGGTTCAGTTTGCCAGCATTCACTCTGGCGATGACGACAAGATGGTCGCCAGCCGGTGTTTCATGGCTGTATTCGCAATCCATCCAGGCGAGTGCATGGTCGAGGATCGGCATCTGAGCCGGCGAAAGGCGCCAGGCTACAGAGCCCAGTTTGTCTATCTCGAGCGCCGGTTTGCCAAAATGCGCCGCCATTTCTTGTTGTTCACTGTTCAGAACATTCACCGAAAAACGTCCCGACGCCTTGATCAGTGGCCACGAGGAATGGCTTGGGTTTATGCTCAGCGCAAGCAGCAGTGGATCAAAGGAAACCTGGGTCAGCCACGCAGCAGTAAACGCATTGTATTTCCCCCCGTTACTGACGCCGATGACGTAAACACCGTGGGAAAGGCAGCGGAATATGCGGGAGATTGAGTTACTCATGAATGCCGAAGCCACGACCCTTGCCGCGGTAGAAATGTGTTTCGGTCAGTACCCCGTCGAGGTAAACATCATGATCATCCATCGGGATTTGTTCGAAAATCTGCGCCTGGAAACCCGCTCCGATCAGTTCACAATCGGGACGCACCTCGTACAACAGGCGGTCATAGTAGCCTTTGCCATTGCCCAGTCGTCCTCCGTTGGCATCGAAGGCGACGCCGGGGATCAGGGCCAGATCAATCTCGCCGGGTGGAACTTCTTTTCCCGGTTCGCCCCATCGGTCTTTCGGCGGTTCCAGGATGTTCCACATACCCGCTACCAATTCATTCATCGATTTGATTCGCCACAGG
>DBZZ01000024.1:26831-27305 GCA_002311315.1 Methylococcaceae bacterium UBA1147
CTTCGCTCCGGCAGTCGAGGTAGTAGAGAATGGTATCTGCTGAGCGATATCGGTCCAGCGCGGCAAATGCATGGCAGATCAGCTCGCTGGCTTGGCCCTTGTCCGGTTGACCGACTCGGGCTGAATAGGCCTTTTTTCGGAGTTCCTTCTTTTTCAGGGCAAGCGTCTTAAGTTGCCACGGGACACCACTCAATCCATTGCACCGATGATCGCCTTGGCCATTTCGTCGGTTCCGATACGCGAAGCAGGATTCAGGTCGGGGGTGACGTATTTGCCTTCGTCGATGATCTGTTCCACGGCGTGGGTGATTCGGTTTGCCGCCTGGTCTTCACCAACGTGCCTGAGCATCATGACCCCGCCAAGAAGAACCGCGACGGGGTTGGCGATGTTCCGTCCAGCGAGGTCCGGCGCGCTGCCATGAACCGCTTCAAACAGAGCAGCGTCATAGCCGATGTTGGCTCCGGGAACGAGACC
>DBZZ01000024.1:27347-33268 GCA_002311315.1 Methylococcaceae bacterium UBA1147
CATGACTAGATGCATGCAGGTTGCATCGATGATTCGTTCTTCGCACTCAATCTCCGGATAGCGTGGAGCGATCTCCCGTGCAACTTTCAGGAAAAGGCCCTGGCTGAACTTTAGGATGTTGGCTTTGTGCGCAACCGTGATTTTTTTGCGCTGGTTTTTTATTGCATATTCGAAGGCGAATTTGATGATCCGTTCCGTGCCTTCACGGGTGATTACCGCGATGCTTTCAGCGATGTTTTTTTTTATCCCAATGTAGTGTTCGAGTCCGGCGTATAGTCCTTCTGTGTTTTCTCGAATTACGACGATATCGATGTTGTCGTAGCGCGAATCGATTCCGTTCCAGCTTTTCGCCGGCCGGATGTTGCTGTAGAGGTCAAATTCCTGCCGCATCGCGACATTGATGCTTCGAAACCCTTCGCCGAGTTGGGTCGTCAGAGGGCCTTTGAAAACGAGCCGGGTCCTCTGTATGGACTCCAGTGTTTGGTCAGGCAGGGGGTTATTAAATTGCTCCTGAGCGGCAAGGCCGGCATGCTGTTCTTCCCATTCGATTTTGACTCCCGAGGCTTCGATGACACTTACTGCAGCATTCATGATGGAAGGCCCAATGCCATCTCCCTTGATCAGCGTCACCTTGTGCATTTGGTTTTCTCGAATTTTCAAAGGGCTGATTTTCGCATACTCGTTTCGCTATTGTAAGCTAGCGGATAAGCTTAGGGGCCTATGTTTCGGAACTGACTGATCGGCACGGAAAGCAGTTCGAAACCCGTTTCCGGGGTTGGAAAGCTCGGGCATTTCAGGAGTCAAACCGAGAGAACCAGCTGCGTTGATCCGGTGAAAGCAGTTTGTTGCGGGTCTCCAACCGTGTCAGCTAAAGACCGGGCAATGAAGGCCTGAGGGGGTCGAAACTTGTGAAAAGCTGCGCACACTGGTGATCGTTTCCGGGATCGTAGTACAGTTCTCGAAGCTGCATTTGTCCTTTTTCTCCGAGCGGTATACCTGGAATCATGGTGTGGAAGGTCTCACCACCAAGCAGTTGCAGAGATACGGTCTGGTAGAGTCGAGACAACTGTTGTTCCCGGATCATGGTATCCAGCATGTGCGGTCCGGCGATCAGGTACATCCGGTAGTATCCAAGTTCCCTGAGAGCCTTGACCAGAGCTTGGCCCGATACCATTTTCCCGTCGCCGACGACAATCACCGGGTATCCAGCGTCTTCCCAGTTACGGACCCGCTTTCGCTCTGCCCGAGCCGTTGTGACGATGTAACAGGGCTGGTTATGTTGCCTGATGGATGGCGGTATCGGGAACTCGAGGCTGGTGCTAGCGATCGCGATCGCGGGTTGCAGGGCGAATCCGTGGCTGGTTCTCCAGTCAAGAAATTCTTTTGTCTCCGAGGTGGTGCCGACTTGTAGGATATTACCCAGCTTGCCTTTCCCCATCGAACGCAGGTACCCACCGTGGGTAATCAGGCAGTCGCACTGGGCATGCAGTTCAAGGAATAGCCGGTAATCGTTGGCATTGGTCAGCGTTTTTGGAAGGTAGGGATCCTTGGTTCTCGCGTCGACCAATGAAATTCGTCCGTCCAAACTGGACAGGAAGTTCCCGTAAACAAAAGGGTCGCTAAGGCTTCCCAGTTCATGCAGGGCATGGGCAAGGTAAAGCCCAGAGAGTGTTTTCTTCCCTCCTGGGGTCGGCAAGAGTTGCTGAACGATGGTCATTGCGGCTTAATTAGGGGAAGACCGGATGAGGGTCAGTAGCCGGCACCTTGAATGGGTTGCCGGCAACGGTCGTATTGGAGCAGGATGCCCGTGTTGACCCGCAAGGGTCTGAAACCCCACGGATCAATGCTTCTGGATAGGCTGAAATCAATTTGATTTTGGCCTGTCGTTTCTCTATATTACTCCGACCAAAAAACTTAGGATATTCGGATGGAAAAACAATACATTTTACACATGTTCACGACGGCAAAAAACCTGAGCCCGTTTGACGTGAACATGGCGCTGGACGCCGGTTGGACCTCGGCCGTTCCATACATCAACGTCGAAGATGGAGAAGTCGAAGGGTTGGTGCAGGATGCGATCTTTTCTCGCGGTCCCAACAGTGTACGCAGAACCGGTATTTTCATCGGTGGTCGGCATACCGGCCAGGCGATCAGTATGCTGAAGGCCGCTAAGAAGGCGATGGTTCCTCCGTTCGAAGTTCCGGTTTTTGCTGATCCCAGCGGTGCGTTTACCACGGCTGCCGGCATGGTCGCCGCGGTAGAACGGGAGTTGTCCAGAGTCCACGGTACCAGCCTGATCGGCAAGAATATCCTGGCGCTTGGCGGAACCGGGCCGGTTGGACAAGCTGCGGCAGTGATTTCAGCGAAGGCCGGGGCCAACGTACGGATCATTGGCCGTCAGAAAGAAAAGGCGGAACGCATTGCGGCAATGTGCAATTCCGAGTTCGGTAACAACGAAACGGGGATTACTGGTGGTGCCGATGTGGACAAACAAGAGTATCTGGAAACGACTGATATCGTGTTTGCCACCGCGGCGGCAGGCATCGAGGTTCTGAGCGCCGAAATGGTCGCGTCGGCCCCCCAGTTGAAAGTTGCAGCAGATGTAAACGCCGTACCGCCCTCGGGTATCGCTGGCCTCCATGCCAACCATAACGGGGGTCCGATCGAAGGAAGCCGGAGCGGAGCAGTCGGAATCGGGGCACTGGCGATCGGGGACGTGAAATACCACGCGCAGAACCGCCTACTCAAGCGGATGATCGAGGAAGACAAGCCGGTGTATTTGCATTTCGAGCACGCCTTTGATGTCGCGCGCGAGTATGTTCGTGTCTGACGGACGTTATTGGTCGTCGGAGATTGTAAGCATGGATCTGTTAATGAGGAAGGTTTGAATGGATAAGCGTAGCGTCATCCACATGTTTGACCCATCTTCCCATCCGAGTCCTTTTGACATCAACTTTGCAGTTGATGCGGAATTTGACGTGATCGTGCCCTACAGTAACGTCAAGCTGGAGGAAATCAATGCGCTGGTCCAGGACGTGATCTTTTCCCGCGGACCATCTGGAGTCAAGATGACCGGGATTTTCATCGGCGGACGCGACATGGGTATGGCCATGGCCATGCTGGACGGTGCCAGAAAGGCCATGGTGCCGCCGTTTGAAGTATCGGTTCTGGCGGATCCTAGTGGTGCTTTTACCACCGCCGCCGCGTTGGTCGCTTGCGTCGAGAAGGAACTCCGATCCAAGCACAATACAGATCTTAAGGGATGCCGGGCGGTGGTATTCGGTGGTACGGGGCCGGTCGGGATCGCCACGGGTGTGATCGCGGCTTCGACCGGTGCCGATGTTACCTTGGTTGATCACATTTCGATTGATACCGCCTTGGAAGTTTCTGACGAGTACAACTCTCTGTGCGAATCCTCGATGAGGGGAACCTACGCCAGTTCTGATGCTGACAAGGCCCGCCTGGTTTCGAATGCGGATGTCGTTTTTTGTACCGCAAAAGCAGGCATTCAGGTTCTGAACGCGTCGGTGCTGGCGGATGCGAATCAACTCAAGGTCGTCGGTGACGTTAACGCGGTGCCACCCTTGGGTGTTGAAGGAATTAAACGTCACGATTTCGGTCGGGAACTGGAATTTGCCACGAATTCACCGGGCGCAGTGGGAATCGGTGCGCTGGCGGTCGGTGACGTGAAATACAATCTTCAGCATGTTCTGCTGGACCTGCTGCTTGAATCCGAAGAACCTATTTTCATCGATTTCCGCCATGCCTTTTCCAGGGCGCGTGGCCTCGTATAAGGGGATGTGGCTGTAATTGTTGTCGAATTAAACTTCGGTAATTGCGGGAAACGAATCGTAAACTCTCGGATCGCGGTTGATTTTCAGTTCTCTGGTTTGGCCAAGGTTGTTCGATGGGCCGATGCTGGGCGATGACCACTCCAGTGTCAGGAAAGCCTTTCCGGCTCAGTTTTCTGTGAACGAATTTGGGTAGTGTAATCCAGTCTTTCACCGAATGAATTCATTGATTGGTTCCGACCTTGGATGGGGTGGCCTACGCGCAGCCTGATATTGCCAAATGGTCTCGCTGTTAGTCGTCAGTCGAGTTCAATGGATCCGGTTTTTTCGGGGTAGTCGGCCTTGGCTATCGTGTTGGTACGGTAGGTGCGGATTTGCGCCAGCAAGGTCTGGGTGTCCTTTCTGAATCGTGGCATGGAGGTCTGGTCGATGGGGATCAAATTGGGCAGTTTCACGGTCAATGGGTTGTGGTGGACACCGTTCACTCTGAATTCGTAGTGTAGGTGGGGCCCGGTTGCGAGCCCTGATTTGCCAACATAACCGATGATCTGCCCCTGTTTGATCTGACTGCCCTTGCGTGGTTTTCCGAACCGGGACATGTGTGCATACAGGGTGCTGTATTGCTGGCCGTGTTGGACGATCACCACGCGGCCGTATCCGCCCTTCCTTCCGCGAAAGCTGATCTGGCCTTTACCTGTTGCCCGGACGGGGGTTCCGGACGGGGCTGCGTAGTCAGTGCCCTTGTGGGCTCTAATCTTGTTCAGAACCGGGTGTCGTCGACGGAGATTGAAGTGGGAACTGATGCGGGCGAACTCGACCGGAGTCCGTAGAAATGCTTTCCTGAGGCTTTCCCCATCGGGTGTGTAGTAGCCCGCGACCCCGTTGTCATCGGTAAACCGGACAGCAGTATGGGCCTTCCCTCGGTTAATGAATTCGGCCGCTAGAATTTTACCGACCCGGTGAGGCTTGTCGTCGAGGTAGAATTGTTCATAAAAAACAGTGAATTCGTCACCAACCCGAATTTCCAGCGCGAAATCAATGTCCCAAGCGAAGATATTGGCCATCTCCATGACCAGTTTGTCGCTCAGGCCGGCGACCTTTGCATCATTGTAGAGAGATGAGTGGATGATTCCGTGTGCGCTTGCGGTTCTTTTCTCGAGAGGCTTGCTGGACTTGGTGATGGAATAACCGAAATTGGTTCGACTGACCTCGACAGTGTCAATCTTGTCCTGGTGATAGCGCAACTGATCGAGCAGTCCGTTGCCGTTTACCAGAAGCTCAATGTTGCGCCCAGGGTACAGTGCTGTTAGTTCAGACGAAAGTTCGTCGTCAGACAGGATTTCCTGCAAAACCTTGGGTGGAATCTTGAACTTCGAAAAGATGCGTGACAGGTTGTCACCGCGCTGTATGGTATAAGATCGCCAGTTTTCCCTGGGTCGGACTTCACTTTGCTCCGGCCTCGGTGGCTCTGGTGGGTTAATGTCTTTCTGTGGGGTCGCCTGTGGAAATGCATTTGCCGCGGGAGCAGGAGTTTCCAGTTCAAAGAAAGCGCTGTCGATAATCGCTAGGATGCCGGCGAAAATACCCAGGATTGAACAGAAGATGACTAATTTTGTCACAGTTTTCCACGGCTTGCGCAGGTAAAATTCCGCCGAGTATAGGCGATTTACAAGAGCCAGGCAACGCCGGGGAGTAGGAGAATCTTTCGAACGCCGTACTTAATCTACTACCGACTGGTAGGAATTAACGTAGGGCGGCAAGCCCATGGGCGGGGCGGGGTTTCAGGTCCAGGGGTTTCCCTGGATGAGACCCTGTTCGGTGCAACCGGGAGGCTTAACGACGTCTATTTTTCGGGTTTTCGAAATTAACCCGCAAGTTCTTGCCGTTGAATTCGGAGCCATCGAGAGCGGCAATGGCTGCGCGGGCCTCGTGGCCCTCCATTTCAATAAAGCCGAAGCCCTTGCACTGATTTGAAAACAGATCGGTAGCAAGCTTTATGGAGCGGACCTTCCCATATTTAGAGAAAAGTTCGGTGACTTCTTGCTCGGTTGCAGAGGAAGGCAGACTGCCGACAAAGATTTTTTTCACGGAAATATCCTCATGCTTCGGACATACTAAGGGAACAAAACT
>DBZZ01000024.1:33386-38277 GCA_002311315.1 Methylococcaceae bacterium UBA1147
TGGAGGCCTTTAGGACCTTTTTCAACCTCATAACTTACACTCTGTCCTTCAGCAAGTGACTTGAAGCCATCGCCTACAATCGAACGGAAGTGTACGAAGACATCTTCTCCGCCATCGTCAGGACTGATAAAACCAAAGCCCTTTGCATCATTAAACCATTTAACCTTTCCGGTACTCATTCTGAATTCTCCAGATATAACAAAAATTAACAATAAAACATTGTGGTGCAGATGACGCTAAGAGGATTCACAGAGTGACCAGTAGGTGTTCTAGAAATCTCGAGACAAGCTCATGCAACAACAAAAGGATAACAGATTTAGACGGTAAAGTCGCTTAATATGTGTGCTCATCGATTGCGGATAGATGCCGCATCCAATCCGAGGGTTCAGCCAGCACTTCCAGGAAGGTGGTTTTCTTAGTTTTATCGGTGCATACGTAAATAAAGATGGTGGACAAAGGCGTCATACCAAGAAATGCGGTTCGGAATTCATCTGCGAAGCCGTCAAGTTTACCAACCAGAAATCTCTAACGACTCGCCAGGGGGCTGAGGATTGATGCCAAGATGTTCAGTCGTTGGCGACGGGACCAGACAGTAGAAGATTGGGATTCTTTTCGGGGCCTTGTCAAAGATCGGGGCTGGGATTCTGGTCAACTGATATGGGAACGAGTCCGTGTGAAGGGAGAACAAAATATTTAAAGGGACGACAGTTGTACTTCGCCGGGGAGCCAAAGTGGGATATCGAATGAATGAGCGCTACAGTCATAGCCAAGGCCTCATCGATACACTAACCGAATTATTAGATCAAGGTTGTTGATATGCACTATTGAATTATTTTGATAAATATCATATCGTGCGCCGCTGAGGTCTGGTTTGGTAAATGGAGCATAATTTAGCCTGCTCTTGATGCGACTTTCCTGGTCGGTGATGATATTGTCCGGTTTTCCCCGGGATGCTGTGTCGGGAAAGATCGATCCGGAACGTTTGCTTCAAAATCGGTACTGCGCGTTTTCCTGTGCTTCAGGTTTTCTGGAGAAGAATATTCCGGAAGATTTGTATAGCGTTCGGATTTTGTCCGAATTACTGTGTTCGTGGCGGTTGGTTAACCGCTTCGACAGACCTTTCATGCTTCGGGTATCGAAGCCGATTGAAAGCAACATGGAATGATTGCTGGAATGCAGAACTCTCCGGGTTTTGCAAACGGGGCCGGAAGGTTCCCAGTGGTAACAATAAATTGTCCCGAGCAATCGGTCGTTTGGTTTGAACGGTCACCAGATCGGGACGCAATTTTAATAGGGGAGTGGAAACTTACAATGAAAATTGGAATACCCAAAGAGATCCACCGTGGCGAAAAGCGTGTTGCGACGACACCCGAGGTAGCCGGAAGACTGCAGAAGCTTGGCTACGAGGTTTTGATTCAAAAAGGGGCTGGAGCAAAGGCCAATTATTCTGACGAAGACTATGCCGAGGCTGGTGTCGAAATCGTCAAAGACGCGAAAACATTGTGGGCAAAATCGGATATCGTTGCCAAGGTGCGTCCGCCAGAAGCGAAAGAAGTGGGTTTGCTCAAAGAAGGGGGCAACCTGATCAGCTTTATCTGGCCGGCCCAAAACGAACAATTAATGGGTCAACTGGCTGATAAAAAAGCCACGGTTCTTGCCATGGACAGTGTTCCGAGAATTTCTCGTGCACAGAAATTAGATGCCTTAAGTTCCATGGCCAATATCGCGGGTTACCGTGCAGTCATCGAAGCTGCTCAACATTTCGGGCGTTTCTTTACCGGTCAGATTACCGCTGCCGGCAAGGTGCCTCCTGCAAAGGTTATGGTGATTGGTGCTGGAGTGGCGGGGCTTTCCGCCATCGGTACTGCGAAGAGCCTGGGTGCCATCGTCAGAGCCTTCGATACGCGTCCGGAAGTAAAGGAACAAATCGAAAGCATGGATGCCGAGTTTCTCGAACTTGAGTTCGAAGAAGACGGAACTGGGGAGGGTGGTTACGCGAAGGTGATGAGTAAGGAATTCATCGATGCGGAAATGGCCCTGTTTGCCGAACAGGCGAAGGAAGTCGATATTATCATCACGACCGCCCTGATTCCCGGCCGGCCGGCTCCGAAACTGATTACCACGGAGATGGTCAAATCGATGAAGCTCGGGAGCGTGATCGTCGATCTAGCGGCCGAGCAGGGCGGCAATTGTGAATTGACCGAACCGGGCGAAGTCGCAACTGCTCATGGCGTGACCATCATTGGCTATACCGATTTGCCGAGCCGTCTGCCGACCCAGGCCAGCCAGTTGTACGGAACAAATATCCGTCACCTGCTCTCCGATATGACCGCCGAAAAGAACGGTGAATGGGTCGTTGATTTCGAGGATGAAGTCGTTCGCGGAACGACCGTGATTAAGGAAGGTGAAATCACCTGGCCACCACCACCACCAAAGCTGTCGGCTGCACCTGCTGCATCTGCTGCACCTGCTGCTCCGGGGCCTGTAGTCGCCGAACCGAAGAAATCGTTAATTCCGGAACCAGTCAGGAAGAACCTGCCGCTTATATTGGGCGGCCTGATGTTCTGGATAATTGGAAACGGTGCTCCGGCGTCATTCCTGTCTCACTTTACTGTATTTATCTTGGCCTGTTTCATCGGCTACATGGTGATCTGGAATGTAAGTGCTTCGCTGCATACTCCGCTGATGAGTGTTACCAACGCGATCAGCAGCATTATCGTGATCGGTGCACTGATCCAGATTTCGGCTCCTGGCTTTGCCATAACGTTGCTTGCCGGATTGGCAATCATGATTACCGCAGTGAATATTACCGGTGGTTTTGCCGTGACTTGGCGAATGCTGGAAATGTTCAGAAAAGATTAAAGAGGATGAAACCATGTCAAGTGGATTAGTTACAGTTTCATATATTGGCGCAACGATCCTTTTTATTCTTGCGCTTGGGGGCCTGAGTAGTCAGGAGACAGCCCGAAGGGGCAATGTTTACGGCATGATCGGGATGGTCATCGCGGTTCTCGCGACCATCATGAGCGATGCCGTGACTTCGTATTTCATCGTTGTGATTGCGATGGTAGTGGGCGGCGGTGTCGGCTTCGTTCTGGCAAAGAAAGTGGAAATGACCCAGATGCCGGAACTGGTCGCTATCCTGCACAGCCTGGTAGGTATGGCGGCGGTATTTGTGGGTTATGCGAATTTCATGGATCCGACCTCCGAATTGATCGGTATCGAAAAATCCATCCACGAGATGGAGATCTATGTTGGGGTCCTGATTGGTGCAATTACCTTTTCCGGGTCCGTTATCGCTTTCGGCAAGTTAAGCGGAAGAATTGGCGGGACGCCGGTCACGATACCTGGGCGACAATGGCTCAATCTGGGCCTTCTGATCGCCACGATCTGGCTCGGTAGCTTGTTTCTGGACGGTACCGCAGAAGGTGCGGGCACCTTGCCGTTATTGTTAATGACCTTGGTTGCTCTTGCATTTGGGGTTCACATGGTGATGGCAATCGGCGGAGCGGACATGCCTGTCGTGGTGTCGATGCTAAACAGTTATTCCGGCTGGGCCGCTGCGGCAACCGGGTTCATGCTGTCGAATGATCTGCTGATTGTGACCGGAGCACTGGTCGGAAGTAGTGGTGCCATCCTGAGTTTCATCATGTGCCGAGCCATGAACCGTAAGTTCATTGCAGTGATCGCCGGTGGATTCGGAACGGATTCAGCGTCTTCCGGTGGTGGCCCTGCAATGGAAATCACGGGTGATGTGACCTCTATTGATGCCGACGACACGGCTGACCTGCTGAATTCTGCGAAGGAGGTCATGTTTATTCCGGGTTACGGAATGGCCGTTGCCCAGGCACAGCACACTGTTAAGGAAATCACCAAGACCTTGAGGGCCAAGGGAGTCAATGTTCGTTTCGGTATTCATCCGGTCGCTGGCCGTATGCCCGGACACATGAACGTGTTGCTTGCAGAGGCCAAGGTGCCGTACGACATCGTTTTTGAAATGGATGAAATCAATGATGATTTTCCGAAAGTTGACGTCACTATGGTGGTTGGTGCGAACGACATCGTTAACCCGTCTGCACTGGAAGACCCGAACAGTCCGATTGCGGGAATGCCGGTTCTGGAGTGCTGGAACGGCGCAACGACCATCGTTCTGAAACGGACCATGGCATCCGGGTACGCGGGTGTTGGCAATCCACTTTTCGTAAAGGAAAACACCAGGATGCTGTTTGGTGATGCGAAGGATACCCTTGAGGCAGTGCTGAAGCATCTGCACGACTAAAAAGGAATCTTTTCGGCAAAAAGGGCCTGTATAGTAATGTGCAGGCCCTTTTGTTTCTGAATTTCCTGATTCCGTTTACCGTACCATTGCTGCCGGCACCAAGCCCTTTTGCATTAGAATGGAAGAAACTGAATCATCGCCGGTCTTGTTCGTTGTATTTTGACCGGTTGAAATTGCCTGAGACAATGATTCGGTCTTTTGTTCGTGCAGGGTCACACTCGTGTCTGCGTGTTCATTCAAACCAAACGGTTGAGTGGTTCGGCCGGCCATTTCGGATTCATCCTTGTTGGTGTCGACATAAGTGATTTCATAGACACAAACGGAGTTGCCGCCCTTTCCGTCTCGGCCTTGAGAGGTGGTCCACACCTGTCGACCGTCCGGTGAAACCGCCAGGCCAACCGTGTAACTGTCGCTTCGGACCCGCGTTATGATGTCCATTGTTTCGGTCTCGACCACAACCACTTCGGAACTTCCGTTTACAGCGGTAAACAAATAACGTCCTGATGGATCTTGATCAATTGTTCGCGCTCCCAGGCCGACATGGACCGATTTCCACCCTCTGACATCGATCCGTTTTCCATCTGCGCTGGCGAGAGATTCAAGAACTGATGC
>DBZZ01000024.1:38376-49850 GCA_002311315.1 Methylococcaceae bacterium UBA1147
GTGACAGTAGCAGGTGTCTTGGTGTGGGTTTCATCCCCAGCACTGTACCCAGGTAGGTTCCACTTTCGACATCGAAGCCTGCAATCCCGCCACCCTTCATTCGAGCAACCAGCAGCGTTTCGGAATCCGGGCTGAACACCGTGCCCCTGAGGCAATATCCGCAGGATCGGTCCCTGTTCTTATCCTCCAGTCCAATTTGCGGCAACAGTTGTTCGACGACCAGACGATCGGGCCGGTAAGCAAATAGAGACGGATCTTCTGCACTGATGTCGATCAATCCAATACTGTTGTCTGCCCAGTGGGTGACAGCCAGCCAATTATTGTCCGGCGACGCCTCTACGTACTTGGGGATAGGGCCGGTCGGCAAGACACGTACGATTCGGTCATCCTTGGTATCGATTACGGCAACGGCCGATGGAGAGGTCGCCCCCGAATCATAGTCACGGCGATAATACGGTATCCACAGGTATCGTCCTCCGTGGGACAGTTCGCTTTCCACCGGCTTGCCGTTGAAGTGATTGACATTGCCTGAAGCCGGATGATGGCGAAATAGGTAGTTGAATACCGATGCCTGGCCCTTGAACAGGTCTTCCTGCGCCTTGCCAAAGTGGTGTTTCACGGTCCCGATCTTCTTCAGAGACGAAGGATCATAAACAACCGTTCTGAAGCCTTCTAACGAGTTGACGTAAGCCTTGTTTCCGGTGGTTGTGAAGCGGATTGATTTCGGCGAATGAATATCTGTATCGTAATGGTCGTTGGATGACACAGGATTAACTGCGTAATTCTGGAATCGGGCGACCAGCCTGAGACGAACCGGCGCTTGGACCGGCTTACTGTCCGTTCCGATCGGAACTCTGAGCGTTCCGGAATCCCGGAGCTTTGCGGTCTCCGCGTTTTGGAGGGCCAGGATGAGCCATGTTCGGGCATTTTGGTGTTCGGGGTCCAGTTCCAATGTTCGTTTCCAGGCGGAAACTGTTTTTGCCCAATGACCCTGACTCCAGTAACTCCAGCCGATTTCGTAGTTGCAGACAATGCAGGCATCATCTGCGTCGAGGCAATCGGCATAGCGTTCAAGCGCGGCGGCAGAGTGACCGGCATGCTGGGCAGCATACCCCTGTCGGAAATGTCGGGTGGCCGTTTCCGACGAGCAGGCTGCTTGCTGGACTGCTTTCGCTGACGGCATGCCAAGCAACAGGGAAAGGGCTAGGCAATGGAGCGTTACGAACAAACCGAAATACCGTCTTTGACCAAGACTTCTGTTTCCACTGAAAGAGCGCTGCTTCAATCTTCTGAAGGGCCAGGGTTGTGATTCCTTGATGTGCGCGAGGAAAGTTTGTTTTTTCATTCTTTTCCTAGGCTTGTGAATGCCATATTGGTCCGAGTGTAGGCCTTTCATGAAACGCGGACAATCCGTAGACTGTTAGTGTGCAGTAATGGCTGGGTAAAGCAGAAGAGAGTCCGAAATGCAGACTCCACAGACTCTCATTTCCGTTTTTTTACCCCATTCAGGGGATTCGGTTGCCGGATACATCGGCAACGTGACTTTGTATGGGAACCGCGAAGGGCCGGGCCGGGAATAGGATTCGAAAGGAGATTTTTGCGATGCATGCACGACCGTTTCAGTGGCAACGGGTACCGATAATCTGGGTCTTTTTGCTGCTCATCGGGTTATTCCAGCCTGCGCGCCCCCTACAGGCAACGACCACGCCTCTGCCGACAGAAGTCATGGGCGTCCTGAAACACTACGGCATACCGATGAATGCCGTCAGCCTGATGTTGAAACGGGTCGATCAGTCCCAGCCAGTGGTCAGCCTGAATCCCTACGTGGCCAGAAACCCGGGATCGGTCATCAAGCTGGTGACAACCCTGGTTGCGCTTGAATTGCTGGGGCCCACTCACGAGTGGGCGACACGTTACCTGATTGATGGAATATTGGATCAGGGGGAGTTGAAAGGGAACCTGGTTATTCAGGGTGGAGGAGACCCCTACCTGGTAACAGAAATCTTCTTTCAGCACCTGCGGGCATTAAGGAGTCGGGGTATCTTGAATATTTCCGGAGATCTGATCATTGATGATTCACTGTTTGCTCCCGATCAGTTTGACCGGGGACGCTTTGACGACAAGCCGTATCGCAGCTATAACGTCATTCCCAGTGCGGCAATGGTTAATTTTTCTGCCACGCGGTTTAGTTTGACACCGAAAGAAAAGGGCATCAGCGTGGCTGTCGAACCCGAAATCTCGAATCTTGAAATACTGAATAGGATCCGGGTGACAGAAAAAAAATGCCGCGGAGACTTTGCCGGATGGGGCTATACCATCGACCAGAATGCTAACGGTACTCGAGTAAGTCTTCGCGGTAACTATCCGCGAAATTGCGGCAATCTGGAATTTACACGTGCATTTCTGTCCAACCTCGATTATACCTACGGCCTGTTCAGGGCAGGCTGGAAAGAATTGGGAGGTGGGTTTGAAGGAGCCTTATTGCACGGCCCGGTACCTCAAGGCGCACAAGAGTTTTTCGAAGGGGGCTCCAAGCCGCTGAAGGAAGTGATCGCTGGGATTAACAAGTTCAGCAACAATACCATGGCCCGGCAATTACTGATGACCCTGGGAAGTGAAATCTATGGAAAGCCGGGTTCACCGGGCAAAGGAATACTGGGAATTGAACGATGGCTTCAGTCCGAAGGTGTGGATATGCCGACGCTTGTCCTCGAAAATGGTTCGGGTCTTTCCCGCATCTGTCGTGTATCAGCAAGCGGCTTAATTCATTTGCTGGAGAAGGGTTGGCAGAGTAGCTACCGGCCTGAATTCCTGTCTTCGCTTCCCATCGCGTCGACCGATGGAACGATGGAGAACCGGTTGGAAAAGGAAAAGCCGGCTGGCCGGGTACGGATTAAAACGGGATTATTGGATCACGTTCGTTCCATGGCCGGTTACGTGACCAGCGAGGAGGGTAACCGGTACATGGTAGCCCTCCTTGTGAACCACCCATTGGTCGATTATGAATCAGGAAACCAAGTGCAGGATACGTTGTTGAGATGGATTCTTCGCCATTAACGCCGGATAGTCACAACCACCCTTTTGCTATCGAAGCCGTTCAAGGATTCCATCGAAGGCCGGCTAAACAGTGATGAGGTGATCAGTGTCAGCATTGCTGCCGGCACGCGGATAGACATCGCATTCATCGGTCTCGCCATTGGGATAGAGGATGGAGACGAACGAGATCAGGTTTTTTTCGGCCCACTTTGAACCTGACCGATCGGCAATTGGCTGGGGAAATGACAACTGAAGGTACTGCCTTTGCCAAGCCGGCTGTGGATTTCCAGGCTGGCGTCATGCCGTAACAGCACGTGTTTGACAATGGCTAGACCCAGTCCGGTGCCGCCGCTGGCCGTGGACCGGCTATTATCCACTCGGTAGAAGCGCTCGGTCAGACGTGCAAGATGTTGGGAGGCAATACCGATTCCATCGTCGATCACCGAGAAATGACCTCCGTTTTTGTCGATCCACCATCTGAATTCTATTTTTCCTCCATTGGGTGTGTACTTCACCGCATTGTAGGCCAGGTTTAAAAATGCACTGAAAATTTCCTTCTCGGAACCCATTATCTTCGCTGGATGGCCGATGTTCAGGGAAATTTCCTGGCGCTTATTCAGTTGCTGCGCCAGATCCTTGGCGTCCTTTTGAATATTCGGTAGCAGCTGGTGCAGGTCGATCTGGGTCTCATTCTCTCGCTGGTTATCGATCTCCAGTCGTGACAACATCAGAAGGTCATTGACCAGATTGTCCATGCGTTTGGCCTGATATAACATCTCCTCCATGCCTTTCTTCATGGGCCCTTGCAGGAGGGTCGTCTGCTCCAGAAAGGCTTCCAGATAGCCTTGAATGACCGTCAATGGAGTCTTGATCTCGTGTGATACGTTGCCGATGAAGTCTTGGCGCATTATTTCCAGCTTGTGCAGGAGCGTGATATCCCGGACGATCAACAGGCGGTCGTTTTTGCCGATTTCGGTAATACTGATTTCTAGTGAGATATTCCGATCCAGCGGCGAGGGCAGTTTCAAGGGGTCGGTGTAGTTGCGATTGAGGAAGTAGCGTAAAAAGCGTGGATGGCGCACCAGGTTGGTGATGGCATTTCCCTGATCCTGTGACCGTTTTAAGCCCAATAGCCTTTTGGCGGCGGTATTCCACCAATCCAGATTACCTTGAGCGTTGAGCATTACGACCCCTTCTTTTAAGGCGGTGCTGGACTTCTGCATTCGCCTGAGGATGGCCTTCAATTGGGCCTGGGATTGTGCGTGACGCTTCTGCAGGAGGTAGATATCGTCGAAGATGTTGCCCAAAGCTCCCAACCCCTCCGGTATTTCGGAATCAGGATTCTGTTCCAGCCAGTGACTCAGTAGATAGATCTGATGGTAATGCCATCCCAGCAGACTCCCCAGTGCCAGCACTACACCCCAGGCCAGAGAGTTGAACAGAATGCCCAGTAAGGCACCGACAAGCAGACATAGGAGAATGGATCTGAAGTAAAAAAAGAGCATGGTGTTAAAGGGTAATGTTCGACGAAAAGCGGTATCCGGTTCCCCGTATCGTCTGGATCAGTGGCGCGTAGGCCTCCCCCAGGGCCTTTCGAAGCCGGCGGATATGGACGTCCACCGTGCGTTCCTCAATATAGACGTTGCCACCCCAAACATGGTCGAGTAATTGGCCCCGGGTAAAGGCACGTTCCGAGTGAGTCATGAAGAACAGCAGCAGTTTGAATTCAGTAGGGCCGACCTCCAGGGCTTGACCTCGGGCGGTAATCCGGTGGGAAACCGGATCGAGGATTAGGCCGTCGACGCTTAGGCATTGTTCTTCGGTGAGGGGGGATGTTCTTCGAAGTACCGCCTTAATCCGAGCCACCAGCTCCCTCGTTGAAAAAGGCTTGGTGATATAGTCATCGGCGCCGACCTCGAGGCCCAGAATCTTGTGGCGCTCTTCGCTCCTGGCGGTCAGCATAATGATGGGGAGGTCCGCTGACAGGCTGTCTTTTTTCAGCCTGCGAGCCAGTTCGATGCCACTGGTACCCGGCAGCATCCAGTCCAGCAGAATAAGATCCGGTTGTTCGTCGATCACCTGAGCGTGGGCTTGTTGAGCATTTTCGGCTTCAAGGCACTCATACCCGGCCATTTTTAGCGCCAGTTGGAGCATTTCCCGGATCGCGGCTTCATCATCGACGATCAGAATACGTTTGGTGGGCATCTGGTTGTCTCCTTGTCCTTATGATCTGACTAGTTTATTAGCGAGCACAAAAGCGACAAATTGATGATAATGGAATGACGGTGATTCATTCGGTAGGCAATGGAAAGGGGCTTCGTGGATGTCCGTCCAGTGATCTCTCAGGGTGACCTGGATCTGTTCCAGCGAGTTGTGGCTGTTATTCGTTTGACTCATCGAGTCAGCAGAGACATTGCACTGCGCGTTCAATGCTTGTAAAGAATTAGGTCTTGATGCACCGCCTCCAGTGGATAAAACACCGAATTAGTCTGCATACCGGCTAGTGTAGTGACGTTGACCATTGACGCTGCTGGTTACTGTATAGGCCGGCTGGTTCGGGTTCAAGCAGAGATTCGGACGCGGCTCTGTTATACGGCAACAGCAGCAGATTGAAGGCAGAAAAGCTTTAACAGGAGTTATATGCAATGGCCGAATCCGGTTGTGGTGGGGTCTTGGACTCGCACGGTGTCGGGTTCCGACCTTGCGTTTGGAAGGGATCCATGGCATAAACTAACGCGCTCGATACCTGGGTTACGCTTGATGATCGGCCCCATACGCGATCGTTTGGTATCTGAAAGGACTCAGGTCGGAGGTCTTGATACCGCAGGACCCAGGCTAACAGCCACCGTTGCAGGTCGGTCTTATCAATGGAACAGTTGAAACAGTTAGAACTTCCCCCAAAACCGGTTGAGCCGGATCCTTCCGAATGCTGTAATCGTGGCTGTGAGCGTTGCGTCTACTTCTACTACGAGGAAGCGGTTCAGCGCTGGGAAGAAAAGGTTGCCCGGTTGCAATCATCCAGTTGCGCCGCTGAATAACGGCCGAACAGGCGGATACCAGTCGCAGCGAGGCCCAGTAAACCGGGTGGCGTAGGTCATTGGCCACCGGCTAGGTACCTGGCTCGAACCACGGCCAGTACAACGACCCCAACGACGACCGAGGAAAGCTCGATGGTCAGGGCTGTCTCGATGGGGTGCTCGCCGAAACTTTTGCCCATGATCGGTTTTAGAACCAGCGTACTCCATAATTGCATGGTGAGGTAGAAAAGCACGATGCCGGCTGCTGTAAGTAGGCGGCATCGTGTTTGTTTGCGTTGACGGTGGATTTGTACAGCCAGACGACGATGAGAATGGAAGCAATTGCGGCAAATGTATGTGAATCTCCATCCTGGTTTCAATTAATTTGGATCTTTGACCCTTGTCTTGTCGCAATTTGGCAGGGGGCAACTCGTGCATTCGGATCTGGTTCGTTTTCGCCGGAGTCGGATTGATTCTGGCCGTGTAAGTATCTACGGAAGGCCGTCAGCTATTCAGATAGCGGTCAATGTCTTCCTTCGAAAAACCGATCTTTCTGGCGATTCGGTCGGCATGGCTAATCCGAGAGATTCCATCGATGAGACGGAATGTTGGGTCTCCGTCCTTGAACTCGACCTGCCTGGGCTGTCCGATCCCCTTATTGATCAACAAATCAACGAGTGCATGGTTATGGGTTATTAATAAGGTAGAACTGTTTTTCCGGTTGAAACCGTCGAGGATGGTTTCCGAAGTTGCCAGTTTTTCTTCGTAGGTGGTGCCTTCCGACAATTCGTCCAAGATCACCAGGCTTCTTGCCGATGTGGCGAGGAAGATTTCCTTGGTTCTCTGAAGTTCGGTTCCAAAGCGGCCTTCGCCTTCCTCCAATGAGTTGTACTCGGGTACCTGGTAGAAGATGCAGTCCGCCACGCTTGCCTTGATGTGATCGGCCGGTATCGGGCATCCAATCTGAGTCAGCAATTGAACTTGGGCGAGGGTTTTACAAATTGCCGTTTTCCCGCCGCTGTTAGGGCCGGTGATCAGGGTTAGGCGCTTTTGGTCCAATTCTAGGCTGTTGGGAACGTAAGACTTGTTTTCCTGAGCCAGGATGGGACTCTTGACGCCGCTGACGACCATGGAATGGTGTTGCGACTGAATGATCTCTGTAAACACAGCATCGGGACCAAAAGACTTGCCAAAACGAACGAAGGACAACAGTTCGTCAAGACGTCCGAGTGCTTCGTAGGTTTCGGTCACTTCGTTGGACTGTTTGTAGATATCCCGCAAAGGGTAGATACAACTGTCGCGATCGAATGTACCGATGGCAGGAATATAGACGATGGCCAGTGGAAAGGAAAACATCAACAGTGCTGGAAGTACCGAGACCGAAAAGCCAGGAGAAAGAGGAGCAAAGTGATAAAAAATAGACAGGGCTAGTAAAAAGCAAAGGATTAGCAGGGGCTTGATCAGGGTAGGCCTGAAGATAAAACCGGGTGTTAGGCGACGTTTTTCTTTTTCGGAAGCTGTCAGCATTCCTCTTTCGGTCTTGTATACGGGACCGTTCATCAATTGTCCGCAGCGGGTTTCGGAAAAGCTCCGGATCTTCTGGATGGTTTGCTTCAGGTAACCGGATCGAGGATCCGGCATTTCATCGGCATCGAAGATCATTTCCAGCATGAAGCTCACTGCCGTCCGGTAGGCGGTATAGCCGTACCCTTCGTGTTCGTGTTCATGATGAGGATTCCCCAGCATACCGATGAATGTGCCGTATAGTAGGGTGAAGAAGCCTTTTTCCTTTTCGCTCGCAGCCTGAACCATCGATTCAATTTTCTGGGCCAGCTCAGGATTGGAACGCAATTCTTCAACGGCTTCTTGCTTCGCCAGGATCTCAGATTCATCACGCAGGGGTTCGGTAATGGACCGATAAAGCGTGGCCTGACCGGCGACTGTTTCGCAGTGATTGACGGCGTCAAAAAGGCGATCGGCTTCGATGGCGGTGAATGTCGACTGGTCGATGACCCCCTTACCGATGGCCAGCGGCTTAGCCGAGCGGATGGCTGGAGGTTCGTTGGAATCTTTCTGAAGAATCGGTTCGTACATTTAAGTCGCACTCCTGGCTGGCCGGTTCACCCGGTTGGATGGCCGGGATGGATACCATTGGCGGAAAGTTGGTTTGTCGAACTGTATTTCAAGCTTCGAATGCAACCGGTCGATCCGTTACTCAGGGCGTGGATGACTTGCGCTGCGCCACCATGCCGGCTTGCCATTCTCTGTATTTCATTTTCCAGTGTACGAGACCACCCGGTAGAAATCACTGGCCACGCCCGGACGCTACCTGAAAAAAGCTTGGATTAATCACAAAATTAGCAAGTCAAAGAGGGGATGTAAAGGTCTCCAGGATACTCATTTGGCATTTGGCGGCGACTGCTCTGTCCGGGCTCGCAGAGGATCAAATCACGGTTGATGACCGGAGAATTTAAGGGATGCCGATACCCTGCGCATTTCTACCAGACAGGGTATATTCGATCGGTTCGGTGCAAGACCGGGTTCAATCGCCGCTATTTCGCGGCCTAGGGGTTTCCCCGGTAGACTACTGCCTTCATGATGCTTGCGTATCAAGTTCTTTGTCCGCGCGGCCGACTGTATCCATTGCCCAGTTTGCGGGGAACCGTTGCAGTACTTCACCCACAACCATTCATTCAAGTTATTTAGGGGTACATAATTGATAACGATTTCCCGCTTCTGGTTTATCGGGGTGATGGTTTTATTTTTCCTTTCCGGATGCGTAACACTCGTTTACGAAGTGTTCTGGATGAAGGAACTGGGATTGCTGTTCGGAAATACGGCCTTTTCTACGGCCACTACGCTTGCCGTGTTCTTTCTCGGACTAGCAACCGGCGGGTATTACTGGGGACGCCGTTCGTTACGGATTCGGAACCCCTTGCAGACTTACGGTCTTCTGGAACTGGCTGTAGCGGTCAGCGTCATTGGCTATTTCTATATTCTGGACACTTATCATGTGATTTACCCGCACCTTTACGGCAGGTTTGGAAATTCGCCATTGGTGCTGGTTTCGATCAAGTTCCTGCTTTCGTTTTTGCTACTCTTTCCAGCATCGTTTTTCATCGGCGGAACCCTGCCGTTGATGACCCATTACCTGTCGAGCAACATTAACCGTACGGGCAAGACCCTTTCACTCTTATACGCGGTCAATACGCTCGGCGCCGCTGTCGGTGCATTGTTGGCAGGATTCTTCCTGCCAAACTGGTTTGGCTTCTCGTTGTCCTATCGCGGTGCCATTGGTTGTTCATTACTGATTGGCTGCATGGCGCTGGTTCTGGCTAGCCGAGGGACTCTGGGAAAGAGAGGGACTCGACCAGTAGCGGCCAGAATAATCCCGGATACGGGATGTAAACGGCTTCCTGCCTCAACCATCTGGCTACTTTCAGCGCTCTCCGGCTTTGGGATGCTGGGCTTGCAAGTGCTGTGGACGCGCATGTTTGCACAGGTCTTACAGAATTCCGTTTATACCTTTGCAAGCATCCTTTTCGTTTTTCTGATTTTCTTGGCGCTGGGTGCGGCGGCGGCAAATCGGATCATTGATCGCTATTCCGATGTACTGAATGCCCTGTTCGTCATCATGGTCGCTGGTGCCTTAATCGTTTCTGCGACGCCTTTTCTCTTCAACTACTTGACGGATGGCCTTCATTTCGTCAGCGGTCGGTCGGGCTGGAATGAATACCTGTTTCAGGTTTTGAGCCTTGAATTTACGGTGATGGGCCCGCCTCTGATCTTGCTGGGCATGGTTTTCCCGTTGCTTGTCAGGATTGCCGAACCGATGCAGGCGGTACCCGGGCGTCTGGTCGGGCAACTTGTTTGCGTAAACACGGTCGGCGCCATCGGCGGCTCACTGATTACCGGATTCGTGATCTTTCAGACCATTGGCGCCTGGGCGGGGATCGGATTGGTTGGGATGAGCTATCTGGTTGGCGCTATGTACCTCGTTCACGGTCTCGAAAAGCCAAATCGTCCGTCCATGCTGATTCCAATGGCGGCCATTCTGCTTCTGGTTTCGGCACTAAATCCTACGCGTTTGCCACGAGTTCGGATCGATCCCGACCCGAACCGAGAAAGGCTTCTGCAAGTATGGGAATCTGGCAGCGGTACGGTAGCGGTGGTCAGGCAGGGTGATGCACTCAAAATCAAGGTTAACAATTACTACACTCTCGGTGGCTCGGATTCCAAGGAACTAGAGGAAGTCGAAGCTTACCTGCCGTTGCTGGCGCATACGCGGCCGAAGTCGGTTTTTTTTCTGGGGCTTGGCAGCGGCATTTCCGCCGGTGCAGTGCTTCGATTTCCGGTCGAGCGGCTAGTTGTCGCTGAATTGATTGCCGATGTTGTTACTGCTTCGGAGAATTATTTCGGTAGTTTCAACAATGGTTTGTTCGTTGATCCAAGGGCGGTCATTGTAGCGGAGGATGGTCGTAGCCTCATTGCTGCGAGCCCGGAAAAATTCGATCTGGTGATTGCGGATCTTTTCGTTCCCTGGCGTTCCGGAGTTGGTAGTCTTTACACAGTTGAACATTATCTTAACGTTCGTGACAGCCTGGAAACAGACGGCTTGTTTATGCAATGGCTGCCGGCCTACCAGCTGTCCTTTCGTGGATTCGGCAGTATTGTTCGGACGATGCTGGAAGTGTTTCAACAAGTAACCCTCTGGAGGGGCGACTTTTCATCCCGCAGGCCGGTCCTGGGTTTGTTGGCAGGGCGAATTAGAAAACCCCTCCAGCCCGATGCCATGCTATTTTCGTCGACTGCGCCGCAACGAATCGGGCGCGATGTGCCGGTTCTATCTCACTATGTTGGTAACATGGGGATGCTGAGTGATGCGTTTGAAGGTTTTCCGATCAATCATGACGACAAGCCGGTGATTGAGTATCAGGCACCGGTAACCCAGTTGAGACAGCAGAGCGGCGAAGTGGCTTGGATGGTCGGTAGAAACCTACTCGATTTCATGGAACGAATCCGAGACCGCCAGTCGTCCGGGACCGACCCGTACCTAGTCGATGTGCCAGTTCGTCATAAACAATTGCCGTTGGCGGGGATGGAACTTTACCGATCCCAGGTTTTGAACAGCGAAGGCTACGGGTCGGCGGCGAGGGAAGCCTATGCCCGCTACCTGACAATGGCGAAGCCGGGCTCCTTCAGATGAGTTTTCGAGGTCCTTGTTTTAATGAACCTGCCGTTAAACCCGTTCAAGGGGCGAGCGCTGCATTGCGGTGGGTTCCGCTAGTCGCAGCGACTCAGCAGAAAAATCCTCTCATTCGCTTTTCTCGCAAGTTCAGGAACTATCGGGGATACCCACGTGCAGTGCACGGTTTCGTTCGTAGATTTCCTTGCGCATTTTCTTGCGCATTTCGCCAGCTT
>DBZZ01000024.1:49924-59393 GCA_002311315.1 Methylococcaceae bacterium UBA1147
GGTGTTCCATCCTCTCCTTTGGCTACCATCGTGAAATAGCAGGAATTGGTATGTCGGTCCTGGCCGGAGGTCAGGTTCTGAGCCACAACCTTGATGCCGATTTCCATCGAAGTCTTGCCGGTATAGTTTACGTTGGCCTTAAAGGTCACCAGCTCACCGACCCGGATGGCCTGCTTGAAAATTACCTGATCGAGTGATGCGGTGACAACATAGTTGCGGCAATACCGAGCGGCACAGGAATAAGCGACCTGATCAAGCAGTTTCAAGATGGACCCGCCGTGAATGACCCCGGAAAAGTTTGCCATTTCCGGGGTCATCAAGACGGTCATGTACAATTTTTTTTCTTGTTTACTCATCAGTCATTTTCCAAGCACCTGGATTTAGGTTTCCAATTGATCACCAAGTTGTATATGGATGGGGAGCAAGGTTTGGGTTGTCATAGCGCGCGGCTATGGTGACTCCTTTCCAAACCCACGCCGCGTGTTTGAACGCGTCTTCGATTTGGTCGAGCTCGCGTTTTGCGACAACTTGATCGGTGGGACCAAAAAATCGGCGATTATACTCTAGTACAATGACTTGGAGTATGCCTGGAAACAGAGGTTCGATGACAATGGTCAGCGGCCGGTAGCCTCCGGTTCGGCCACCTGTAGCTCCATTTGTCTAAGTTGATGGCGGGCAAGTTTCTGGAAATGCGGGTTGAAAAAAACGGTCAGGAATACGGAAGCGAAATAACCATAGGGAAGCTTGGGGCTTCCCGGCGTGTGCTCAAGTTCATGGTACGGTTTACAGGCGTTGCGGTGATGGTCGGAATGGCGTGACAGCCCGACGATCGAACTCATCGTAAACCAGGAATCCGTGTCCCATGAAAGCTGGCTCTGTGGGTGTTCGGAAACGCTTTCCAGCCCCCAGTGTTCAATGTAGTTTACGGCCTCTAGTTTGCGGATTGCCGCGACTGCCTGTACCGCAAACGCGACCACTCCGACCACACCGTATAGCATAAACACCAGTACCAGCAATCCAAATTCGAATACCATACCCTGGGCTACCCGGTGTTTAAGGTAGCTACTGTCGGCACTAAATCCGTGTGGCAGATTCAGTCTCCTGTTTTCCAGTGTCCAGGCGTTCCGGAACTGTGCCGGAACGGTGCGTCGCCAAAAGGCCTCGAAGCTTTCTCCGTAGCGGGCTGTTGCCGGGTCGGTCCGGCGGGAAAAATTCCTGTGATGTCCAAGTAGGTGCTCTGTCGCAAAATGCTCGTAGCATTCAAGAGAAAGCAGAAGACGTCCTAGATTACGATTGAATGTGTCCCCGCGATGGATCAGTTCATGGGCCACAACGATCCCGGAAAAACTCGAACTGGTACCGACGATCACCTTAATTGCAAAAAGGTTCATGACGCTGATCGTCCAGTCTAGGGGTGTGGCGAATTTTAGATCTGTCGCCATATGCAGTAACGCCGGGATTGTCAGTATTTGCAGCGCTGCCAGAATATAGAGGATGCAGTTGTAGGAGAGTCCCTGTCTTCCAGCCGTGGACCGGGCAGGGCTCTGGACGCTCCACATGTCAACCAGAACCGTGAGCCACATGGGTAGAACCCATAGAAACGCAGATGAAGCTGAATGGGGTCCGGTCAGTACGAACAGAAAGGAATAAACAGGGATCAATAGGCTCAACAGGTAACAGGGAGGACGCCTTGATTTCAGAGGTCTGGCAGCAGAGTTGCTCATTCGTTGTCCTTTTTTGTGTTTTAATTCTGCCTGTTTCCGGTCCCGATCTGGCTTTCCCCGAGGCCTCTTATGCCGGATCGACGTTGCCTTCTGGCTTTCTTCTTCAGGTGCGAAGAATCTGCAAACAACGCTCTTGACGGTCTATTATAATACTTGGAAAAGCCTGGGCGGTCACAGGTGTGTCTGCCGTGATTCGATACGTGGTTGTATCCGGGTTCGCCATGACTCCTGAACAAGGTTATCAATGAGTGACAGCACCAGTCAGAATGACTATTTCATCGGGCTCTCGGTAACCTACCATGATCCTGCGGTTGCGATCGTCGATTCTTCGCGGACGTTACTGTTTGCCGAGGCTACGGAACGTCATCTGCAACTGAAGCGGGCTCTCAACTGCGAGCCCGACAGTCTGTACCGGATTATCGACCTACTCGGGGAATACTGCCTCGGTGCTGAGCGCCTTTTCATCGCCCGCAACTGGCGCCGAAAGCGGCCTTTCTACGAGCATTTTTGCCATGCGACCCGCTACTTTACGCCACAGGGCCTTTTGCGCCCACGATTCGGCAAGCGTTCCACCTTTCTTGAAAAATACAAACTGTTCCACATGTTGGCGTGCCAGAGGCAGGCAATGTCATCGGGTGGAATCAACCTTTCGCGGATGTTGCGCGAGACCTTCCCCTCGACGCAACTGCGCTTCATGGATTTTGATCATCACTTGACCCATGCTGCCTTTGCTTGTTACGGGAGTCCGTTTGAAGAAGCGGATTGTTTCGTGGCTGATTCTTACGGCGAACGTGGTTCTCTTGCCTTTTACCGGTACAGGAATGGCGAGGTTGAGCTGTGCCAAGAATTCATTGGGATTGAAAGCCTTGGCTTTTTCTACATGAAACTTACCGAATTGTGCGGTTTCGACTGGATCAAGGGGGAGGAATGGAAAGTCATGGGGCTTGCCTCCTATGGGGCCTTTGATCAGCGCATCTATGACCTTTTCAGGTCAATGATCGGAGTCGAAGGGCTGCGTCTGAAACAGGATTTGGCAAGTATCCGTGCCGGAATGGATACGCTGGAGCGGGAGTATGCTGGATGTCGCCCGATGGATGCTGCCGATCTGGCCCACACTGGGCAGCATTTCTTTTCCGAATTGATGCTGGGGTTAGTCAATAATTTCCACTCCCGGGGCTTGTCGAAAAACCTGGTGGTGTGCGGCGGCTGTGCACTGAACTCGGCTTTCAATGGACAGCTTCTGCAGCGAACAGAATATCAGCGACTCTATATCCCGCCAGCACCCGCCGATGATGGGACGGCAGTCGGTGCGGCCGTGCTTGCTTGCGACAAGGTTTTTCCGGGTAGCCGAAAGACGGATGGCCAACCTATGAACCCCTATCTAGGCAGCGAGGCATCGGCCGATACGCTGGCTAGGCTTATACGCTACAGCCGAGGAATGGAGGTCCGGCATTTACCGGCTCGCTGCCATGTGGAAACTGCCCGAATGCTGTCGGAGGGTAAACTGGTCGGGTGGATGCAAGGCCGCGCCGAGTTTGGGCCGAGGGCCCTGGGAAATCGGTCGATTCTCGCCGATCCCCGGCGCAGGGATATGAAAGAAAAAATAAATGGGTCGGTCAAGTTCCGCGAAGAATTCAGGCCTTTTGCCCCGTCGATACTGGATGAATTCGGTGATCGGTACTTTGAAAACTACGAATTCACCCCCTACATGGAGCGGACACTGCGGTTCAGGGCGGAAATGCGCGACAGGGTTCCGGCTGTGGTCCACGTTGACGGTACCGGACGTCTGCAGACCGTGCGCAAGGACTGGAACAAGCGGTTCCATGACCTACTGATCGAATTTGACAAGCTAACGGGGGTTCCGATACTGCTGAACACCAGTTTTAATGTTATGGGGAAACCGATCGTGCATTCGGTTGAAGATGCAGTCAGCGTTTTCTTGACGACGGGGCTGGACGCGTTGGTCATTGGCGATTTCCTAATTGCCAAACCGGATCATGCATGAACGTCCGGGTTTCCCAGTCCGTGTCGATGAATGGAAACACCGTGGCGGGTGATCGGGAACTGTTCTACTGGCTGCGAAACCCGGAAAGGTACATGGAGTTCCTTCCCTGCGCAAAAGACCGGCTTCGCCATGAACTTTCAAAGGCTAGGACGCGGGTACTGGAAGTGCCCGACATCGCCGGAGGCAAGATTGCAATCGATCCAACAGTGTTGCCAATACAAACAATGTCTACCGGCCTTGGAGCGAATGAGTGTCGGGACCTGGTCTTGCAGTTCGCCCCTTTCGCCCTACAGGGACATTGCTGGCTACAGGGTTTTTCAAAAGCCAGTAACAACGATACAGAGATTGCATCGACCCTGTTCAGGCTGTATAAGGCTGGCCTGTCGGAGCCAGGTATAAAATCCGATGTTGCCGCCTACAAGGTGCTTATGCATTCTGCAGGTATCGTTGTACCGTCGCTGGATGCGGGCTGGGATGACAGACTGAACGATCCCGCTTTCCAACTGGCGTTGGTGCCCCTGTGTCTTGCGCGCTGCGATGAAGAGTACCTGGCTGAATTGCTGGGTTATACACTTGCCAGTATCTTCGGTTTGTCGGTAATGATGGAACCATGGGTGTTTCAATGGATCGGGGACAACGGCCTGGCCAATAGCTATCACACGTTGATCGAGTCCAGAAGGCAAGGTATGGAACCGCTTGGCCGGGAAGCCGTGCAGCGATTTCTGGTGGACGCATTACAGCATGGATCAGATCAAACCGCCGGCGAAAGAATTGCCGATGGAATACGGCTCTACGTTTCCGCGGATCGAGAATTCTGGTCTGGGTTTCTGGCCGCGGTCGAGCTCCGTGCATTACCGGCAGAAAAGGTTCTTGACCTGTTCAGGAAAAAGGCTTTCCATGGCCGGGGTTTCCATCACCGGATCAGCCTCGCGGGTAAAAGCCTTGACGACTGGTTCTCGGGTTCCCTAAATGAAAACTCGGGATTTCTCGAAGCCTTACTCCAGTCGAAATGGTTTAACCTAGATGATCCGGACAAAAGCCGCTTCTTTGAAAACGTCCTTTCTCCGAATGGCCCCATGTTCGGGGTTTTTTCGCCGGCGGAATTGGCAACTATTCGGGACTGGCTGAAATCTGCTGCTGAATCGCCGAAGTCAGTCTGCCGTGACACAGGGTCCATGACTGTAGCCAATGTTCGCCTCCGTAATCAGCCCCGAGGTGCCGATCGAATCGCGGCAATCACAAAGTCTCAGTGCCCGGGAAAGACGGAGATGTTTCACCAATTGGTTAATGTTCGGGAACACTCCGGGATTTTGCCACATGCGCGGCGTTACGCAAGGCGTTGTCTTCGTTACTCGAAATTGGCTTTGACTCTGGGATTGAATCGGCATCTGACGTTCTTCCCGTTTGATCATCAGCTTTTCCACGCTCGCATCGAGCAGATCTACCGGTGCCAGGTGGATGCATACAAGCCCTTGCGGGGAAGGCCCCGGCTTGATCGTGGTGAGTGGGCTTGGCTCATCCAGCAGTTCGCTCCGACAGTATTGGTGGACGGCTGCTGGCTGCAGAACGTGAGTGATCCAGGGCTCGAGTCGTCGCCGGTTTCCGGCCCTTTATGGAAGATTTTTGCAGATGAAGTTGGTGACGGCGACCGGCTCTGTAACCATCCGCTCATTTACCGGCGGCTACTGGATAGTTTGGGAATTGCCCTACCGGAAATATCCGAGCGCCATTTTTCTATCGACAAGAGCTTTGTTGGCGGCGCGTTTGACCTGCCGGTTTATCTGCTCGCTATTTCCCAGTTTCCACGCTCCTTCCTTCCAGAAATAGTCGGCCTGAACCTGGCAATCGAATTGAGCGGGCTCGGTGCCGGTTATCGACGGCTCGCGGAGTCGATGGAATACTGGGCAATCGACGCCACCATCGTCCGCCTGCACCTTTCAATCGACAACATCTCTTCAGGACATTCGGCCATCTCGACCTGGGTTGTCAGTCGGTACTTGGATCAGGTTCTTGCTGAAAGCGGTGAGGAAGTTATGCAGGCCTGCTGGTCACGTATCTTGCTGGGCTTCGTTTCACTGCGGGTGGTTCCGGCAAGGTTTGGAGGAAATCTTGCCTGTAACCTGATCGCACGGCGGGCTGGAGATTACCTTACTGGAATGAAATTGTGAGCTTGACTCCCGGGGATCACAGCAAGAGTCGGATTGTCGGGATCTATGGGCTTTCCGCAAGTATCTTTCCGATTGCCATCGTGAAGAACACAGTGGAACATCCCGAGATGACCAGTTCGGTAGCGACCACCAGACTGCACCCCTCGGGCCCGGAAACAGGCCAGCCGGCCATCGTCAGAAAACCGATGAAGATCGCGATCGTTCCGTTGAGCAGACGACACCTCCAGGCAGGGCTACCGGCCTGATGCAGGGCGGAAATGGACCGAAGCATGCCTGACATGACCAGGATTGCCCCCAGGATCAGCGGCTGAAAGGTCCATCCGTGCTGAAAGTCTATCAGGAATACAACGGCCGCGAGCATGTACAGGAGACCAGTCCCGATCTGAGTCCAGAAGGCTTTCCATCCCCGGCAATAAAAAACGGCGGTAGAAAGTTGCAAGAGGCCCGCCGTGAGAAGTAGCAGACCGGATGGTTCTTTGCTGAATGTCTCGGATAAACGCAGTAAGGCCAGTCCGGCCGACCCCAGAAGCAGGTGGAGTAGGCCCAGTGACCTCAATTTCTTCCAGTGTGTTTCCACGGAGCCAAAGTTATAGACAATGTCAACGTCAGGTAACAGCGCTTTGCGTGGATTCATGTTGCGATTTCGTCAGCCAATTTGGGATGGCACTGCCGGTGCCTGCCTACCGCTGGTGTTTCAGGGCTCGGCTTGGGTCGTCGACTGGTTTTCGGCACTGCTCCCGAACCACTCGTCAAGCACGGCGTGTGCATCATCAATGCCTGTTTTCGCGGTAGCCGAGAAAATCTGTACCGTTGTTGGTACGCTGATCCTGTCCAGTTGCCTGCCGACATCGAGTAAAGCCGTTTTGGCAGCACCGTAGCGCAGTTTGTCAGATTTAGTCAGGACAACGTGAAGAGATTTTCCGCAGTAGGCACACCAATTGATCATCTGCTCATCGAACGCTGTCATCGGACGACGGATGTCCATGATCAGGAAAACCCCCCGAAGCGAGATTCGTTTCTGGAAGTACCGCTCGGTGAATTGTTGCCACTGTTTTTGTACCCTGGCGGGTACCTTGGCATAACCGTAGCCCGGTAGGTCGACAAACCGTTTCTGCTCATCGATCTCGAAGAACACGAGTTGCTGGGTTCGACCCGGTGTCTTGCTGGTACGAGCCAGGCTTTTCTGGTCGGTTATAGCATTGATCGCGCTGGACTTTCCGGCATTGGAACGACCGGCAAAAGCGATTTCTAGCCCCATGTCGGCAGGGGCGAGATCAACGTTGGGCACGCTCAGGAGGAAACGGGCATTACGGTAAACCTTATTCATGATCGATGCGCAACAGGCAGATTTATAGTAGACTTTTGGCTCATTTTATAGGTAATTTGTGGAGAAATCAGGTCATGAGCAAGGCTATCGGCTATCTTTTGTGCTTTGTAATCACTGCCGGCGTCTGTAGCATTGCATACGGTCAGGGGAATGCCATTGCAGGAAAGCAGAAAGCCGCTTTGTGTGCTGGATGTCACGCGGAAGACGGCAACAGCACGGCACCGATCTTTCCGCGTCTGGCGGGGCAGCATGAGAAGTACCTGATTCGGCAACTCGCGGATTTCAAAAGCGGGAAACGGGCCGACCCAACCATGCAGGCGATGGTTGCAGGACTGTCCGACGAGGACATGAAGGACATTGGCGCCTTTTACCAGAGTCAAATTCCAAAGTATGCAAAGAGGGTCGACGAACAGTACCTCGACGAGGATGAGGAAACCCCGGTAACCAAAAAACTCATCGCCGTAGGAAAGGCGTTATTCATCGCTGGTAACGAAGAGACTACGGTGGCTGCATGCAATGCCTGTCATGGGTCGCGTGGCAGCGGAAACGGTCCGGCTGGTTTTCCGTCCGTCAAGGGCCAGTATCGACCCTACCTCATCAAATCGCTGAACGATTTCAGAGATGGCCTGCGTGAGAATGATGACGGCGCCATGATGAGAACCATTGCGAGCAGAATGTCGCGGGCCGAGATCAATGCGGTTTCCGCGTTTCTTTCCAGCCTGCGCTAAGGGCTGGCCCGACAGAACCGAATAGATAGACATTGATGATGTATTATTTTCGATTGGCCGGATTGTTATTCGGCCTTCTACTGGTAAACCCCTTGTTGGCAGCCGACGCTGGTGTTCCTGACGTCAGCAAGGGTGAAGGCTTCGTCAAGGTTGTCCCTCCCCAGCCGATCCAGGATATGGCCAGGGTGGAGGTCATTGAATTCTTCTGGTATGGGTGTCCGCATTGTTACAGTTTTGAGCCCTACCTCAGTAAATGGGCCAACAACCTGCCAGACAATGTCCGTCTGATTCGCCAGCCGGTGATCTTCAGTTCCAAATGGGAAGCTGGCGCCCGTGCTTACTACATCGGGGAATCCTTAGGCGTGATCGACAAGATCCATGCCGATTTTTTCCACGCGCTACACCAGCAACAAAGAAGGCTTCAAACCGAGGAACAGCTTGCCGAGTTCTTTGCCGAGCACGGCGTGACCAGGAAAGATTTCCAGTCTGCCTACAATTCATTCACGGTTGCGATGCATCTGAAACAGGCAGAGAGCATGCCGGCGCGTTACAGGATCACCGGGGTTCCGGCGATCGTGATCAATGGAAAGTATCAGACCGGCGGTGGCCTTGCCAAAACCTACCCAGGGGTCATTTCCGTCATGGATCAGTTAATCGAACAGGAATTGGCTGCGATTGGAAGCCCCTAACCTGTTTGTCCCGGGGATAAAGCGCCTGGAAAGAGCTTCCTCGCTATCGTTTCGGTCACATGTTTTACGATTGTCCCACGGTACCTTTTGTTCACTAGAATGGCATGTTTACCCCCCCTAAACGAATAACCATTGTGATAGGATACTCGGCACACTGATTCGATAATTGATGCGTGCAGGATGCGTTTATCGTCGAACATAACAATTAGCACGGTCTGGGCGGTCATACGCGTCATTCCGGGCATTCATAGAAGAAGAGAGTAACCATGAGTGCAAGTGATTTTGCCGGGAATGTGGTCCTTTTTGGAACGATCGCTTTCATCCTGATAGGGGTTATCTGGCTACCTTACGTGCGCCGCAAGGAAATGGCCACGATGGCCGAAAAGAATCGAAAACCTATTTTTACCGAAATCAGGGGGTCAATTAGTGAAAATCCTGATGGTTCGCCGCGGAGCACGCCGATCAGCGGGCTGACGGCCGATACGGTGTTGCATCTACAGGTCCAGGAATCAGAAGAGAATAAGACCGCCTTTTTTTATGCCAGCGTGAATGTCTTGACTGCAGACGGAGAGATCCTGGGACAGTTGCCGTCCGACATTTCGCGAGATCTCGGTAGCGAGATCGGAGCGGGCAAGAACATTGATGCGAAAATCGACATCCTGACCGGTGGGACGGAGGAAAATCCGGATTTTTATATTAAGTTGGTGCTGAAAAAGGCCACTTGATTCGAGGAAACGATCTGGAAGAGAGCTTGCAATTTCTGATGCCAACCCCTCGGCGTCCTGCCGTCTAGGCCATTACCGGTCCATTTCTCAGGCATCAAGGTTC
>DBZZ01000024.1:59416-66634 GCA_002311315.1 Methylococcaceae bacterium UBA1147
GTAATCCTCTCCATGATGTAACACAGGCAGTCCTGACGGATGATCTTTGGATCCAGTGCAAACATCGACGGCATTATGTCTCTTTTCAGAACAAGCTGGTTTTCCTGAACTCCGAAATACCTTGATGTAACATCAGTATCGAATTCATCGCGGACCAGTAACGGGGTATTACCACCCGTCCGGACTTTTCCGATTACCGTGCCTCTAGCAACCTCTGTGAAATTCATGTGATCGATGTTGGTGATCAGTTCGAGATCCGTTTGATCCGCACCGAATCCAAAGCTGACATGATCAAGGATGGTTACCTGGGCAATCAAGTGAAAAAGGTCTATATCGCTGGCGGCTACAGGACGATCGGGTATTGTCGTGATCTGGAGGCAACTGTGCAGAAATTCCAGTGCATGATTAACGCCGTATTTTTGCCCCGGTTGGCCGCATTCCAGAGTCACGGAAGGACAGTGGCGGCTGAAAGCAGCAGCAAGTACGCCCTTGGGGCGGATGAAATAGATCACCAAACGGCTGAACAAGCGGGCCAGTTGAAAATGCCGGTTCTGGAAACGGTGTACGCCGACGTAATGGGGATTCAGTCCGGTATTATTGTGGATATCGATGCTGGCAAAGACATTGCGGCGTACCATTTCATCGACCACATTTGCCGCAAGTCTCGTTTCATCCGATTCACTTAGTTCGGTACCTGGCCATATGCGGTTAAAATCAGGCTGTGTATCCAGTCTCCGCATATTTTCTTTTGCCGCAATGATATTTCCGATGAATATGGAGATTGATCGGGGTAAAGAGCTGAACTGGTATTGTTGCAGGAGTGACTGGACCGCGAGGAAACCGGTCGGTTCGTTTCCATGAAGCAATATTGAGATCAACAAGGGTTCCTGTTTCTCCCCCGGGAGGTGGATGAGGGTGGGACCGGGAAGTATCCGGTAAAGATCTTCCGGCAGGGCCTCCGTCAGCCCGTCAGGCATCTCATCCATCTGCGTGAGCCTGCAGGACTGGGTCAGACTGTCCATTGATGAACCGGTTTTCCGGACCATTGGTTTGCGTGGTAGGCCGTTGTCATGGCTCTCAAGTCTCGATGATGATTTTCGGCGTAGAGACGTTGCCATGTTGCGCCATTCCTCCCGGATTCAACACGTTGCTGAATGATCTCCATGTGCTGTGCCGCCTCCACCTGGCATAATCCGAGCCGTTCGAGCCCGGTCATTGCCTGGGGAATTAGCTCGTTGAGGAACAATTCTTTCAACCGGACTTTTTCCCCGGTCAACCAGGTGATGGTTGTTTCTAGTCCGTAGCGGGAGGATTGGTAAAAATTATCCTTGGCGAGATGAAAAGGCAGGACCGGTTCCGGATCCACCTTTTCAAGCCTGAGATAATGGGTCAATCCGTAGAAAAATGCAGCATTCGCCATCATGTCTTGAAGGCTTGGACCGGCTGGGAAGACTCGATTCTCGATCCGGATATGCGGTGTGCCGTTATCGTCAAAACCGACCAACGGCCTGTTCCAGCGCCAGATTGTTCCGTTGTGTAGGCGGAGATAGTCCATCTTCTCTGCGCCTGAATCGAATTGAACGGGTAGAAGAATCGGAAAATGTTCCAGATTTTCCCTGAAACATTCCATGATTGATTTATGTGCGTAATCGGAGCCAAAACTGACCCTGCGTAGTGGGCCGTGAGATACACTGTTGTATCCACCGACTTCCACCGCTTGCTCGAACAGAGGGATCCGTGTTTCAGCCCATAGATCGCGGTTAAACAGGTAGGGTGCGTTGGCACTGACTGCAACACAAGGTGCCGAGGCCATGATTGCTGCATTGTAATATTGGTGCGCCGAATCGAAAGGCGTTTGCAAATGAACCTGAAAAGAAGTTGCGGCCGCTTCAAGCATTACATCAAAGTGTTCAACCTTGAGGTGTTCGTGGCCACCAATATCGATGTGGATGGGTTTACCTTCGCGAGCATGAAAAATCTGTTCGTTCAATGCCCTGAAACGATTACGGTTGGACATATTCCGCAGGGTTAGCCGGCTTTGGTGCAAGGTTGGCAGGATCCCGATCATCAGCAGGCAAAGATTCATGTCTTTTGCAGTCTGCAAAACGGACCCTGTAATCTTTTCCAGATCCTGGGATAGGGTTCCCAGTGCACGACCATTGAGGGTTACCGGTCTATTATTCAGTTCGATGTTGAAGCGAGCCAGTTCAGCGCATGCAAGGGGACTGTTGAGGCGCTTCAAGAATGCTTCGTTATCTGGTGCAGGCTCCATATTCCGGTCGACCAGCCAGGCTTCGATTTCAAAACCGGCCACCATCCCTCGGGTTGATAAAGCGTTATTCCGGATCAGATTACCCAGGTAACGAGTTTCGTCGCCAAGGCGGGAGAGGAATCGTTCAAAGTCCCGTTTTTCAAATAAGCTGTGTTTGATTTCCTGTCCCATCTGCGAAACCCCTTTCATGCAGCGATGCGAACATTCAGAAGCCCGTTTGTTTTCAGGCTTCACCTTGGAACTGGGTTAACAGTTACTCAATTATGCGTGGTCTAGATATTAGCCATATTCGTTGAAGTTGGACTTGTGGCAATTCAGAGGCCGACCCATTTACAAGGGAGTGTCGTTGGGATACCAAGCACCGTTCCCGCTTAGGCTGCTGGCGACCAGAGGCCTCACGAGTTTACATATCATACTGCTGCCCTCTGAGTTTATCTTAGATGAACTCAGTCTCAAGAATTTATACAGTGCGCTTGCAGGTGACCGAAGAGCTTCTGCCGACATGTCCGCAGTTTTATCTCTTACAGAATCTTCTTGTGAAAGCACTCGCGGACCTCATTGATCAGCGTTGAACCCCCTTTGTCGATAAATCTCTTTGACGGACATCCATGATTGTGCTTATCCTGTGTCGGATTTTAGGTAAGGAGAGCAAGATGTGATTGGCCTGACCACATACAGGCGTTATTTTATTTCTTTCCGTCATAGCCGCCAGGTCAATTGTTTTGATTACAACTGGAGATCGAGTAGAGCATTCGAATGCCCTAGAAAGTGAGATGTAAGAGCCTGACGGATCTCGACCGCTATCCACAGCATGGCCTGATTTTAACCCGGCCGATTGTGGTTTCAACCTTAGGCAATGGGTCTCTGGTTGCTTTCCGGCACCGTTACATCATGGCAAGGGAAATTCATTCAATGAATGTCTGTTGTTTGGTGTTGCGAGGGCAGCGTCCGCCTTTTACCTATGCTGGCTTTACACGATCATTAAATACCAGTTCGTATTGAATCAATCAAGAGTGGCAAACCAAAGAAATATCCTGAAGATAAATAATTAGCTTAACAATCTAATTATTATTTAGAGGATCAACGATTAACCGTCAAAAACCAAGCATACAAGTAGTGATTGTTAATAACAAAAAAGAAAATTGGAGTTCAATTTAATCATGTTTGATCTATTGTCTAAAGAGCGCATCGTTGCCAAAGAAGGTTTTAATCGATGGTTAATTGCTCCTGCTGCACTTGGAATTCACCTTTGTATCGGTTCAGTTTATGCTTGGAGCCTTTTCAATCCAGCATTAATTAAACGCTTGGGCGTAGTAACAAGCGCGGCTGATGACTGGTCGTTAAAAAGCGTAGTCTGGATATTTACAGTCGCTATTGTATTTCTTGGATTGTCAGCGGCCGTAGCTGGAAAATGGCTTGAGAGGGTTGGTCCTCGGATGGTTGGCACCGTTGCCGCTTTCTGCTGGGGCGGCGGATTTATGATTGGCGGTATTGGTATCCTTACAGATCACCTTTGGCTGCTGTATCTAGGTTACGGAGTGATCGGTGGATGTGGCCTGGGACTTGGTTATGTGTCTCCTGTCAGCACTCTAATCCGTTGGTTTCCCGACAGACGAGGAATGGCAACAGGTATTGCGATTATGGGTTTTGGCGGCGGAGCAATGATTGCCAAATTTATGATTGAGCCGTTCATTGCATTCTTTCACAAGCTCCCTGACTATCTGGGTCCGATTGACAAGGTTAAATTGATTACTGATGAGAATGGACGACGTCTCGCGGAGACAGCGTGCAGTCTCGAGGAAGTCGTTATTGTTGGAGCCAATGACGTTGCCAACATGTATGTGCCCGGTCCGGAGGGCGTTTATCTTGTTGGTACTGGAACGGTGGGCGTTGCAGAAGCATTCTTCTCATTGGGTGCCATCTATTTTTTCATCATGCTTATTGCTGCATTTGGATATCGCGTGCCTCGTGAAGGTTGGAAACCAGAAGGATATGAGCCGCCAAAAAACAATCAAAGTCGCTCCATGATCACTCAGAATCATGTTCATATTGATGAAGCCTTGAAAACGCCGCAATTTTATCAATTATGGATCGTTCTTTGTTTTAATGTGACCGCCGGTATTGGGGTTATAGGGGTGGCCAAAACAATGATGAATGACATATTTGGCACAACCCTGCCCAATATTGTCGATTTTGGTTTTGCCTCAACTTATGTGCTGATGATTAGTCTATTTAACATGCTTGGGCGTTTTATTTGGGCTAGCGCCTCAGATTTTATTGGCCGCAGAAAGACTTATTGGATATTTTTTACCCTAGGCATACTTTTGTATTGCTCAATACCCTATTCCGCAGAGCAAGTCAGTGTGAATCCATCGACCGTTTGGCTAGTTTATTTCTATGCTGCAACCATGATCATATTCACTATGTATGGTGGCGGTTTTGCAACGATTCCAGCCTACCTGGCTGACATCTTTGGTACGAAATATGTTGGCGGCATTCATGGTCGGCTGTTAACAGCATGGGCGAGTGCGGGTGTTTTTGGTCCACTTGCAATTACTTCGCTGCGTGAGATATCGATCAAGAACGCAATCAATGGGTTAATAGAAAAAATTGAACCCGGTGTCTTTCAAGCCAAGTTTGGTGCGGGTATTGACCAGTTGAACCAACTGGTTTCTGCGAAGACGGTAACGATAAGTAAATTAATGGAGATTGCTCCTGAAGGTACGATTGACCCAACTTCAGGGCTTTATAATTCGACCATGTATCTTATGGCAGTGGTCCTGTTCGTTGCATTGGTCATGAACGCAACCATGCGTCCCGTTCATCCTAAACACCATATGAAAGGATAAGTTTTGAGGAGTTTAATATGTCTATTTCATTTAGTAATTCGTTAGAAGTATTCATCTTTATCATCTTATGTTCTGTCTATGTTTGTAGCATATTGTGGATTTATGGTGATTCTGCAACCCGGGACGTGGGTCTCAAGGGCGCCATCTTGCCATTGGTTTTTGTTATTGCCGGTGCATTGGCGCTTGCTAAGGGAATGATGTTGGCCTTGTTGGCTTGGCCGACCGGATATATTGCCTGGTTTATTCTCAGACCAAAGCGGTCCCATGTCATTGTCGAGTAATGAATCTTTTCAAATCAGATTTTTTAGAAGGGTGGAATACCTGGCCATTTCCAAGGGCTTTATCAATAAACCGGAGTAAATGATGCGGCAACACATGAGCGAAAGATTGGCGAATCGAGGGATAAAGCTATGGGCAATGGTTCCTGTGTTCTGCGCAATTCTGATCCTGGCTTCGCCTGTGGAGGCACAAACCCGGATTGCGGTCCTCGATTTTGAACTCAGAGACCTGACGCTGGACCCAAACACTCCCGAGGAAATCGATAGGACTGGATCCATCAGGGGGATGTTGGAAGAGGTCCTAGTTGCCAGGGGAAATTACACGACGGTCAATATTGATTCCTCGGTTCAGGCAAATGCCAATGCTGCGACCGGTTATCTCTTCGATCATTTTGATGTCGCCGCTGAACTAGGCAAACAACATGGAGCCGACTACATCCTCGTTGGCAGGGTACACAAGGCAAGCTTTCTGTTTGTTTATTTCATGGTTCATATGGTCGACACCCGGACAAAGCAACTGGTTGGCAATTACATTACCGAGGTCAAGGGGCCGCAAAAGAAGCTAACGATAAAAGGCGTAGAAAGCCTGGTCGAAAAAATCCATAGAACACTCCATCCTAAATAAGAAAAATTCTACAGCCCAGTAAATGCGCTAAAAAATACCATAAAGCATTGTATTTGCAATTATTCTAAGATTACCCGCTCGTTGCTGATAATGTCTGATTTTATGCCATAATATCCCTACGCGCATGCGCATAGCATGCACAGAATCCGATCGGGGACAAAATGGCCGACTACATCAAGTTCACTCACGCGGCAGTAGGGCAGATACCGATCCCTGCTAGAGGGCGTGTCTACTATCGCGATCAAAAAGACCCGAGTCTGGGTTTGGTTGTTTCTTCAACCGGCAAAAAATCGTTCTACTTACACGTCACGGAAAACCGTCAGACCCGGCGCATAACCTTAGGTAAATGTCCTCAACTAAGTGTCGCACTGGCCCGGGATCTGGCTAAAACTAAATTCGCGCAAGTAATCCAGGGGATTGACCCGATCGCGGAGAAACGACGGGCGGTCGCGATGAAAACGACTCTTCGCAACGTACTGGACGATTACATCAAGAAAAAGGATTTAAAACCAATCACGATCAACGATTATAGGATCGAAATCAGTCGATCATTTTCGGATTGGCTAAATAAACCCTTAGCGGAAATCTCCCCCGACATGATCCGAAGTGCTATTAACAATGACATTGTAATTCGTGGGCAATGATTTCATAAAAGTTACAGGATTAGAGCCAGACTTACCTTGTGAGTTATTAAATGTTGTAATAGTGTCTGCATTACTGATCTCATGAGATCCTGTTGGTGTTAGAGAACCAGTATTCGTTAAGGTCCAAATTTCCCCTAAATTGTTTATAGAATAATTAGTTTCTGATGAGATTGTTCCAGAGTTCGATAAAGTTGTTATTTTTCCAGTTGCATAATTGTATAAGCCATATTTACCTACGGTAGATATTGTTCCAGAATTTGTGATTGTTTCAATAGTTCCTTTGTTGGAAAACCCTCGCGTGGTACCAGAAGATATTGTGCCTGAATTGGTTATTGTTCCAATTGTACCGTCTGCTCTATTATTGATTCCTGATGTGCCAGTAGCAGAGATTGTATTTGTATTTGTCAGGATAGTAATGGTTCACCATTTCGTATTCCCTCATTTCCTCCAGCAGTAATAGTGCCATTATTTATTAGATTAGCAATATGTCCTCCTGAAGTACGTAAACCCCTATTTGTAGTGGCTAAAATTGTTCCATTGTTAGTAATGG
>DBZZ01000024.1:66775-67952 GCA_002311315.1 Methylococcaceae bacterium UBA1147
GTACAGCTTGCTGTAATAGTTACAGTAGTACCAGAGACATCCGTACAATCAGCAGCTAATGCATGATTGGATACCAATACACCTGACCCTAGTGTTAAAAGTGCTCGAGATATGGTGATTAGTGTGTGCTTATTTGAACGCATTGGACGTCGTTAAATCTTTTGGACGATTGGTTGACTGATTTAAAAGACATCTTGGGTCATTAACGTTCAGCAAGTATTTTTATAGATGGGTATCGGAATGCATTAATACGGTGGGAGAACCATACCATTTTCCTTCAGGTAACAAATCTCGCCTTTAACTTAACCTTGAGAGACTGATACGATCGTTAACCCCAAAGCAGGAAAACTTCTGTCAGCAATTCATTTCTACGGGCAATGCTTCGGAAGCCTATCGACAGAGTTACGATTGTTCGAGAATGAAAAATACGACGATAAACCGAGCCGCTCATGGTCTGGCTGAGAACTGCAAGATCAATGCAAGAATCGGGGAATTACAGGAAGAAGGCCGGAAGCGTCACGGCGTTACTGTCGCTTCGCTGACAGAGCAGTTACAGAATGCCTATGGACTAGCGATGCAGACGGGTCATGCCGCAGCGGCAGTTGGAGCCACCTGGGCGTTGGCAAAGCTGCACGGGCTGGATAAGCCGGTACATAAAAAGCAGGAGGATCTTTTTCCGGAGATCGTCATCCGTGTGGTTGATAATCCGGAACCGATGGGAAATCCAAAAAATCCATCGAGGACATTAGCAAAACCTATTTGTTGAAACCTACGCTGCTCATTCACAGGTTGTATTTCCTTACCTACGAAGTGTGATGTCCTATAGCCGGCCGCAGCCTCTTTCAGAATCGATACGATCTGGCTCTCACTGAACCTCGACTTTCTCATGATGTCTCCTCCACCCCAATGATGGCAGAAAACATCCAGTAATTGACTGTGCAGTTTTATCGAAAACTTATGCCTTTAATTGCAGTGATTCTGGAACTCTGTGATAACCCGGCCGTCAAAAGTATCGGTAAGGAAAGCAACACAACACTGAAAGCATGTGCCTGGGCCCAATACCGCTATTCATACGCGCAACGGATGTACTCGGCAAGTACGAATCCGGCAGCCGCCAACGCAACCGCTATCCTGCGAAAACTGAGGAGCGATAAGTTGCTATCACCATTCAAGTATC
>DBZZ01000024.1:68194-68345 GCA_002311315.1 Methylococcaceae bacterium UBA1147
CGAACTACTTTTGTGGGTTTTGTGGGAGTCTCAGGTTAAGCATTTGGAGAAAAAATGCGTGATCACCTGGAAGAAGCAAAGCGGCTCGAAGAAGCATTGAGCAGAGCGGCTGACGATGACCAGTCGGAGACCGTGACGGACGAGCATCAAC
>DBZZ01000024.1:68552-69458 GCA_002311315.1 Methylococcaceae bacterium UBA1147
TGGCTCTGTGAACTGAAACGAATGGCAGAACTTAAGTCAGCACTTCGTGAAAAACAGAGGTAATACTAATGACTATAAATAAGGGTTTTACATATGGTTTGTTAGCCATAGTTATCACATTAATATTACTCAACATTTTTGGCAAGCCAGAACATTGCACAAACATAGACGAATACGCAAAAAAAATGAAAATAGAAAGAAGCGTCGCGGAAAAACATATAAACCTCTTATCCATCGGAACATCACGGAATTCTGGTATCTGTCGGGACGAAATAAGCCGCACAGACTCGCGGAATCGCGTTACACGGCCCACCCACCTGGCCGGGTCTGGATTTTTCTGGACAATTAAATCACGCGTGTAATTCAGGCGGCGGCCCCTCGCTAGTGTGACATTGTAAAATGTGCGCGAATTTAAACGAGGGAGTCCACGCATGGATCAGTCAACCAGACCAGGCCGGCTTTTCGCTTGTTTAGATCCGGCTATTCAACTTTAGTGGACATCCTTTTTAAATCCATCGGGTAACCCACGAACTGCACAAGAGCGCGACTGACACAAAAAGAACAACCGATCCCGTTGGCCAAAGGCCCGTCACTGGCTGTTGAGACCAACGAATGTCACCTCGAAGTATTCTTGAACTCTTGAAATTCATGATATTAGTCACCATTTCCTATATCGACAGGGACGCATTTACGTACTGTCGAAATCAACTCATTTCGCTTAGATAAAGGAGATATAGATGGAAACTTTGCTCTATCTTGGAATGGTAGTCTTGATTGTCTGGATGATTAAAAACCGAGGGAAACCCTTTGCCCAGTGATTCTATTAAAGCCGAGTGACTCCAGCCTCCTCATGTCAGAAGAGGAGGCCGCATGACGTTGTAGAACCGATCATAGATTAAGAAAGCC
>DBZZ01000024.1:69588-71052 GCA_002311315.1 Methylococcaceae bacterium UBA1147
ACGGTCGAAGTGGTGCCTCATAAATAACAAAGAGTTTGTTGACCTCTATCCGACGTACGGGCTCATTGTTTCTGGTAAAAACTGTTTTTATGATGACACACACAGTGTGAGTCATCGTTGCGCCACCCGCTCCAGGAACACACGGGCAATCCTACAACTGGCCAGTTGATCTCCCAACTACGGCCACATCTACAAATGCCCTCATCTTACCCCTGCCTAAGGAATCCCCCGAAAAGCCCGGATTTATGCACCGGTGGAGTGCATGGCAACATTGGGTCGGGTAGGCATTGAGGAAAGGGGAGGGGCCCCAATGATGACCTCTAAGCCCTTGATTCATAGTTATGATCCGGTGCTGTCTAAAAATTGACCAATCTAACAACAAAGCAACAAAAACAGTCTCTGAGCCTACTTGCAAGGAACAATGCACTAGGTTATCCACCGCAATTGTGGGCAACCCAATTTCCCCCAAGGCAATATAGACTTAGCGTCTTTCTGATAACCCGAGAAATCCGTATCTGTTTCGGAACAGGGCACGTACTCTTAGAGGGGTTTTATAGCCCAATTTCATAACCGGGGGAGAGGTAGAAGGGTGCTCTAGGTAGTATGGGAATGATCCGCCCCATACAGGAGCTCCCGGTACTGCATGCGATCTTGGACGAACGATGGGGTGATTCAGAACGCTGTTACTCGAAGTTAGTGAACATCACCTTCTGAGACTGCCTCTGCTTGATCTCCGCATAGGTCATCCAGCAAGAAAGGTAGAGCGTTTTATCCGTTACTTTTTATAATCCGCAACATGCTGTTTAGTCGAATAAACCTCTGCGACAATCTGTCACATTCCGGAGTTGATAGCATCTTGCTATTATTATTACCAGCTCATAGGATTACTTACCCCTATTTAGTTTGTGCACTCTGTGCATATCCTCCTCTTGATGGACTGTTTGGCTTCTGGCTTCCAGTCCATTTTTTTATGTCCGGTGCCTTTTCCCTGTCCGAGTGCAAGCCCGGCTATCCAGATATCCTTCCATCGGAACGCCTGATAAACTAGAGGCGGCCTGAAAGCGTATTGGCATTGGGGATCTGATCGAGCACGTACGGCAGCTGATGAGTGAAGCTGATCTTTATGTTGCATCGATACTCGAACTCTTGATCAACAGCCACAGTGTGCTGGCCAGAGAGATATTTAGAAACACATATGAGAAGGACCTATCGCAGGCGGCACCACAAACAACAACCCTCTGAAAGAAGCAGCCAATGGGTCGATGAAGACCTGGCTGTAACTCCCGACCCTATCTGGTGTAGTGCCTCGTTACTTCGTTGAAGAGACTGTATTGTTTACCTCAAGAAATCTACGATAACGCAGAAACGAACCCTGTGAATGAATCAGCTGATGGTGGTGCTGTTGACCAGCAGACACATCCATTATCCAGACGCCGAATGAACCAGGGGCTTTGAGAAAAGTTG
>DBZZ01000024.1:71229-89675 GCA_002311315.1 Methylococcaceae bacterium UBA1147
CTGATCCATTCCTCATCGACATTTTCTTATTTCATTGGCTTAAGGGGATGATCGAATCGGCACCATTTCGGTATGGGCTCATAATTGAATGGCCGAATCCTCTTATGGCGCTTCGGCTCGGTGACATCTCGGTAGTTTTTAACTTGTTCCAGATGCACTCCCTCACCCTGTTGGCCAAAGTGCTCATCTTCGTGTATTTCGAGCGGTCTCTATAAATCACGTCAGCGATGCCATCAGGATTGGAGATATGAGTCTGTCTGGTCTCCCTGTGGAGATCATGCAATGCATCTGTCGATGACGGTTGAAATGGGATCGCCTATCTGAATGATGCTGTCAACGGTTGCCGAGGGATGTTGTAATATCCTGCCTTCATCTACCAATTGACCGACCAGGATGGAATATACGCCGACTTCACCGCAGCGCATTGTTTGCCTGACCGAAGAAACGACCGAAATGCTCTACATCCTCGGAGAGCAGGATCGCATTGTGGGTATTTCCGGTTTTACCGTGCGGCCTCCGGAGGCTCGGCGTGAAAAGCCCAGGGTGTCTGCGTTCACCTCGGCAAAAATAGACAGGATACTGGAATTGGATCCGGACCTGGTTCTCGGTTTCTCGGATCTGCAGGCAGAGATTGCTCTTGATCTGATTCGCAAGGGCCTTAACGTACATATTTTCAACCAGCGTTCTTTGAAGGAAATCCTCGACATGATTGTGATGCTGGGGGCGATGGTTAATGCCCGTCAGCGAGCCGAGGTTTGGATTGAACAGGTCCGGTTAAAGATCACGGCGATGTCTGCGGAGAATGCTGTCCAGACCAGCCGGCCCCGGGTTTATTTTGAGGAATGGGATAATCCGATGATCAGCGGTATACGCTGGGTCAGTGAGTTGATCGAGATTGCCGGTGGCCAGGACTGTTTCCAGGAATTGTCGGGCAGCGCCCTGGCCAAGGACAGGATCATCGCTGACCCTGCGGAAGTGATCCGGCGTGCGCCGGATATCATTGTCGGTTCGTGGTGTGGCAAGAAGTTCCAGCCGGAAAGTGTTGCCGCCCGGCCGGGTTGGCAGGAAATTCCTGCGGTCAGCAACAACCGCGTATACGAGATCAAGTCACCCTATATCCTTCAGCCCGGCCCTGCGGCTCTGACCGACGGGTTGGACCAGCTGCATGCCATCATTAAGGATTGGTATCGTATCGCGTAACGGTTGGTATTGGTCGACGGCAGTCTGCCTGATTGGATCTAAGGCTATTGCTTGCCCTTCAGTAAGGCTTCAGGGTGTCGTTCCAGGTAATCCGCCATCTGATGAATGGAACGCATGGTCTGCTGGGTTTCGTGCAGCGTTGCCTCCAGTGCCCGTATCGACGCACGCAATTCATCCGAATGAACCAGTTGTTTGGCCCCTCTTGCCGTCGCTCCGAGATCCTGTCCGATTTGTTCGAAGGGGATCTTTTGTAATCTGGTGAGGATTTCGGCCACGCTGTTGGTGATTCCTTCCAGTGGTTGGGGGATCGTAGGAAACGCCGGGTAGTCATGAGATTCCCAGTCGATCTCTGCGGGAGTGGCTTGCGGGTGAATGGCGATTTCGACAAACAGTTGTCCGGTCAGTATATTACCCGATTTTAACTGTGCCCTGAGTCCTCTACGGACCATTTCATTCATCAGTTTTCGGCGCTGATCTCCGTGTGGAATGTTGCCGCCGGTGATGATCCGTTCCGGTTCGATTTCCAAGATTACGGGTATGTGAAATTCCCTTTCTCCCGGTTGATATTCCATTCGTACATCGACTACTTTGCCGATCTTTAGTCCTAAGAATTCCACTGGTGCGCCGGATTTCAGGCCGCGTACCGAGCCACCGAAGTAGACCAGCCAGCGTGTCCGTTTCTGGAAAACCTTTTCGTTGATGTTGTCGCGACTTTCATACAGCATGAAAATTTGGTTCTCGTCCGCGATCTTGCCACGCTGTTCCGTGGGTGGTATATCGAAGGATATGCCGCCGAGCATGAGCGTGACAATGGATTCCGTGTTGACCTTGATTCCGCTGGCGTCGATCGTGAAGTCGATTCCTCCCGCGTTCCAGAAGCGGGAGTTCTCCAACACTTTCTGATCATGCGGCGCGCGAATGAATACCTGGATGGTGGCGGTTTCTCCGTCCTCTGACAGGAACTCTTCGACAACCTGTCCGACTTTGATCTTGCGAAAAAAGACCGGGGATCCGACATGGAGTGATCCCAGTGACTTTGCTTGCAGTACAAAGTGGCGTCCGGCGGTGTCTGCGGTGACTGCCGGCGGTCGCTCTAGGCCGACAAAGCTTCGGGTGGGCTTTCCTGTCGAAACCGGGTCGATTCCGATGTATGCCCCCGAGAAAAGGGTTCCGATATCCGAAACCTGGTCTGCAGCAACGTGGGCGCGTACAACCCAAAAACGGGTTTGGTTGGTCAGGTATTTTTCCGTTCCACTGGTTAGTTCTGCGCTGACCATCACTTGTGACAGGTCCTTGTTGAGCGTGATGGTTTTGACCTGTCCGAGTTCAACGCTCTTGTACTTGATCTTGGTTTTTCCTGCTTGAAGACCCTCCGCTGTTTTGAATGTTATGGTAATGGTAGGACCTTGCTCGGAAATGGTCTTGTAGGCCAGCCAACCACCGATGAGGAGGGCGACCAGTGGAATAATCCATACCACCGTCAGCCGGTTGCCCTGTTCAACAACAGCCACAGATAGTTCTGGGTTTGGAGGGGGAGAAGCGGATTCATTCATTGGGCAACTCCTGCTGATCCCAGATTAGTCGTGGATCGAATGTCCTGGCAGCGAGCATTGAGATGACAACCACGGCTGCGAAAAAGACGGCGCCCGGGCCGGCTTCGACCTGGGCTATGGCTCCAAGGTGAACCAGTGCCACCAATATGGTTACAACGTAGACGTCGATCATTGACCAGCGCCCAATGGCTTCGGTGATTCGATACAGCCGTGTCCGTTCATGGGGTTTCCACGCAGAGCGTCTGTGCACCGAAACAAGAAGCCCGGTAAGGACGATCAGTTTTATCACCGGAATCATCACGCTGGCGAAGAAAATCACCGCGGCGATCGGCCAGTTTCCAGTCTCTAGCAGGTATATCACGCCGCTTAATATTGTATCGCTTTGCGTGTGAATCAGTGTCGTTGACGTCATGATCGGCAGAACATTGGCCGGAATATAAAAAATGGAAGCAGCAATCAACAAGGACCAGGTACGGGCCAGACTGTTGGTCTTGCGGGTGTGCAGTGTTGCTCCGCAGCGGGGGCATGCGGCCGGCGGATGACCTTTGCCACCCGTATTTCGTGAAACCAGGGCACAGCAGTGACAACTGATCAGTCCCTGCCGTGCTGCGGTAACCGGGGGGGTCATGACTCGATTCCCTGGCGTTCCCAAACGAGGCGAGGATCCAGCGATGCAGCGGCAGCGGCCAGTACAAAGATCAAGGCGGCGAAAGACCAAAGGCCAATCCCTGGAACGATGGTTGCCATCTGGTCCAGTTTGACCACCGCGACCAGAATACCGAGCATGAATACTTCCATCATGCTCCACGGATGCAGGCTTTGCTGAAACCGGAAAATCCGGCCGAGGTACAACGTGCTGTGGTTGAGTCGCAGGGACAACAATATATAGACCAGGCCCAGTAATCGAATCAGAGGCACGAGCATCGTGGTGAAGAACACCAGTGCAGCGAGTGCCTCCATGTCTGTTTTGTACAACTCCACAATGCCCGTTAACAGGTTGGTCTCCGTGGCTTGTCCCTTCATCTGGAAAGCAAGGAATGGAAAGGCGTTGGCAAGGACAAAGAGAACCAGCCCGGCGATCGAGAGCGCCAGTGTACGGTCCAGGCTGTTGGACTTGTTTTGGTACAGTATGGCTCCACAGCGCTCGCATTTAGCCGTGCTTCTGGTTGGTAACGGATGCACGGCATACAGCAGGTCACACTCATGACAGGCGATTAAGGTTTCCTTGGGCATGTTGATGCGTTTGTTGATGAACACCAGCAGTCGGTCTGGGTTTTTCTTCAATCCGGCGTTACTTGTCGATCGTCCTGTTGATTTCCCTTGCCATTGCCGCGCTCAGTTTTCCCAAGGCTCGGCTCTGGGTCGCGACGATGCTGCCGTAATCACGGTTTTGTACCGGTTCCCTGACGGTCAGTTGCTGGATCCGTAATACCTCGTCCCCGTGGTCGACGAGTAGCGCCCAGTTGGCGGTCAGGACTACGTGGTTGCTGGTATCGACATCGAAGCGGATGACATCAATCGTTACGCGGTAGTCAAAATGGCGAACGTTGAGGCCGGGGTAGAGCAGGACGCGGTCGTTCTGCAGTTGCTGCCTCAGGTTTTCGGCAAGCACGCGGGCAACGTTGTTTTCGAGTGGTTCGGCCCAGCGATGATACTCATTGGGCTTGAGTTCGTTGGCCGTGCTGAAACGGATGATCTGGCTGCGATTGAGGTATTCGGGCAAGCGGACGGGGCCGACCAGGATCATCGGAGATGATGGGTTGGCCTGTTGGACCGATTCGACATCTGACAGTTGCGACGTCAGCAAGTAGAAACGTGCTGGCTTGGTTGTGCCGCAACCGATCGCTAGCCATGTAAGGATGATTAGGAACCCAAGGGGTTGGGAATTTTGCATCATCGTCCAAAGTTGTTTTCGCTGTTGCATTCGAGATCAAGCAGCCTCTTTTTCTTCGGATATGATGGGGATCATAACTGATATCGATGATGCCTGGGAACATCGTTTACATGTCGGTTTACGGAGATAAGGATGATTTCCGTATCCGGCGAGAAATGCTCGTTTGACGGTTGTACCTCCTGACCAGAGACGCATCGTGCATGGTTGCATTTTCAACGGGGAGAGGCGGATCAAACTCCCTAGCGGGCTCCGTTATTTTTCATCGAGATGTTATTTTTCGATTACGTCTAATATCATGAGGTCATCTTGATGATGAGTGGGTTGACCTTGTCCGTCACGGATATTGTTGCTGCTGGGCTGGTTGGGGATTGCGGAATCAGTCTCGGTTTCCGGCTGCAAACTCGATGGCTAGTTTTTTGACTTAACTGCGCTCTTTTCGTCTGAATTTGCCCCTCACCAGAAAGAGTCCTCCGGGCAACGAGGCGACTACGTAGCAGCTTCCATAAACCAGTGAAATCGCGACGATCGATTCGGGATTCAGGCCGCTGGACGCCAGGATCAGCAATGCAGTTGCTTCCCGGGTGCCCCAGTCCGAAATGGTGATTGGCAAGAGCGTGAGAGCGGCCAAGACCGGCGGAATCAGCACGATCAGCGGAAACAAGTGATCGACCAACCCAAGTCCGATTGCAGCAAGGCAGAAATTCAGCGTTAGAAGACACTGGATGACCAACGATACGCAGTAGTGGCCGGTGAGTCCCCGTTTGCCGAGGATGCGGATCGCCTGTTTGCCCGATGGTCCGATCAGTGAACGAATCCTTTGTTTCGTCAGCAATACGACTAGGCTTGCGATACCAACCAGACCCGCAGTACCCGCGATCAGTTTTGATGTCCAATCATGGGTGCTGAAACTGTAGAAAGGCAATAGCAGCAGGACGAGGGCGAACAGCACAATCTGGCCCGAGATTCGGTCCACGATCTGGCTGGTAACAAGTTGTGCCGCGCTTGCCTGTTGCCGAAGCATCTGAAATCGGGTGGCTTCCGAAACCAGCAGGGTTGGTCCGAACTGTCCGACAAAGGCTGCCGCCCAGATTGCCCCCAGCAGTTGTCGGAAAGGCAATTCCATTCCAAGCTCCGATGCCACCAGTTGCCACCGCTTGGCGAAAAGCGGAAACAGGGATAGGTTCATGGCGATAATGACCGTGGCCGTTGCCGCATCGAGTGTTCCGAGTATCCGTGCAATATTGGTCATATCCAGTTGGCTGGACAAGACTGCGAACAGCCCCAGCGTGATGAATAACCTCGTCCATGGAGACCGAAACTGCTCCGAGATGCGGGAAAACCCGGAATTAATCCTGCTGCCGCAGTTATCAAGGTTCATGAATCTGGGAAGCGGGTTCGAGGGGTGTCTGCTACGCCCGTGCTATCGTGTTGGCGGTTGAAACGGGGGTGGACATCGTTTGGTCGGCAATGATCGGGAAGCTTGTTCCCGGACACTTCATCCGGTTGGTTTCGATCGGCTGTCCAGTGTTCTGGATTATGCCTTGCGGTTTTGAGGGCATTCACGCGTTAATTTGAGGGAAGGGCGAGCAGGTCTAGGTGACCGACTTGCAGAGAAAGGTCTCCGGAGGCGATCGCGGCGCGGCGGCGGCGATGCCAGCCAGTCACTGTCTTGGTGGTCGTGATGTTGCTGCAGGCTTCCATTGCGGCCTCGGCCGTGCCATCGACCAGTTCCTTCAGTATCCGGGCAAAGGCCGGTGCAATGGACCAGTCTGCCTGTTTTCGAATGATTGTGTAATTTCGGGCAGAGAGCAGTCGTTCCAGTTCCAGGGTAGCCCGCGTGCCGACCGACGGGCCGAAGCCGCGGTCGCTGGTCTGATGTGCGCGGAAGGCCTGCTGGATTTCCGCATCCTTTGGGTCTTCCGGGGACCATCGGACCCGCCCGTCTACCGTCAATGCGGCAAGGATCGGAATGCTCTGATCTGCCAGGCGGTTGACCAGGCTTTCCAGCCAGTCGTCGGAAACCAGGTCAAGGAGTGCCTGCGTGCTGACCAGGTCGGTCGAAAAATTCAGCTTATCCAGTTCACGCAGGTCGAATTCTAGGGTTTCTAGGGTAATCTTGTTTGTGGGCGGCTGACCGATAGACGCCAGGAGTGCCGGATCGTGATCGATCATCGTCCAGTGCTGCGGGGTGGGTAGCAAAGGAGCAAGGAAACGCATGCCGGATCCGAGGCCTGCAGCAAGTTCCAGTATCCTGAGCGGGCGGCTGGCGGGCAGGATGTCGAGCAGTGTTTCAATCAGGGCAGTCGAACGGGCCGCGTGGTCAAAGGGTTCGCGCAGTCGAAGCCACTCCGTGGGGAACCGGTTCATAGGAGGGTTTCCAGCGCAGATTCGAAGCCTGCTGCCGCATCCTTCCAGGTTGGTAACTGAACCGTTGCTGCGGCAGCCTTCATTCGCCGTTGCTTTACCCGGTGATCGAGTAGTTTCCTGATCGCCTCGGTCAGGGCATTGGTGTCGTCACTTCCCACCAGTTCGTAGGCTGACCGGGGAATCAGTTCCAAAACACCAGCATTAGTGCTGATGACCGGTAGTCCGCGGGCAATGGCTTCAGCGATGCCCATGCCGAAGCCTTCAAAGCGGGCGGTGTGAACCAGAAAGTCGGCCTGCTGGTAAGCAGCTTCCAGAACCGGCCCAGCCAGTTCGCCGCGCAGATGGATACGGTTTTCGAGACCGGCGGAATCGATGTCCGCCTTGACCTTCGATACGTAACACGAGTCGCGATCGGTCGAACCCACGATGTCGAGCTTCCAGTTCCGGTTTGCAAGAGCCACCAGTGCTGCAATCAGTTGCCGTATTGCCTTGCGCGGGGTCACCGTTGCAACGCAAAGCAACTGGGTTCCATCGGATCCGTGAGCCTTTTTCGCTGGGTCGGTCCCGGGATAGACCACGGCAGCCGGGACCGTGTGCCTGCCAAGCCGGTCGTGTAGTATGCGGGCGGTGGCTGGGCTTGTCGTGATCCAGGCGTGCGCTTCAGCCAGCGCTTTCGTTTCCATTTCTCTCCAGTTGCCCTTTGTTTCCCGGTTTTCCTGGTCGAGCAGGCTATGGACCAGCACTGCAACCCGGTGGTTGGTAACGACCGGGTTTCTTTGTTCCTCAAGACCGGTCCAGAGCAGGCCGTCAGCAATGATGGTGGTTTTGCGAGGAATGGCGCAAAGAATGTTGGCTATCTGCGGCAAGCTGCATCTGTCGGGCATTGGCCAGGGACCCGGAAGGGCGTGGACCTTTATTTGCCAGCCCAGTTCGCGCAGCTCGGCAATGATTCTGGCATTGTAGAGATATCCTCCGGTTCTCTGGTCAGGGTTTCCGGGGCTTAACCAGTGCAGGCTGCGGTTCAAGGGGGCCTTTCTTTGCCCGGCGCAGCGTCAACCCGGAATGGACAGCGGGTGGTTTTGTTCAAGGTTCGCTAGGGGGCTGTGGACGGGATGATTTTTGCCTGAATGAAGAAAAACCAATCTGTTGCGCTGTATTCCATTACGGGCCCGGAATCGAGACGGTATCGGTCAGAGATCATGGTGCTTTTCGCTGGCGGGTTGAATAGTATTAGCCTTTGCGGGGGATCGTTGCCTGGGGCAATACAGAAGCGGTTCGACCAATCAGACATGAGAATAGCATAATGCCTTTTTGTGGAGAGCGTAGAGAAAGCTTTGTTTCAACCAGAGAACTGGCTGCATGGACTGAATGCCATGCAGTTTGGGTCGGCCTGTTCGTGCTGGCGTTTCTTTCGGGGTTGCCGCATGTCGTGGCCGTACTGCCGGCGGCCATTTCCTTTTCCGGATTGATTCTGCGTTTCAGGAACCGCTGGACCCCGTGCAACCGGTTCGGGATTGCGAACGCGATTACCCTTTTTCGCCTTTGTGGCATCCTCATGCTGTTTTGCATAACGGTTCCAGGGGCGGCTTGGGTCGGCGAGGTGGCCATTGTTTTGTTCATGCTGGATGCCCTGGACGGCTGGGCTGCACGGAGATGGGAGCTCGTGTCTGAATTCGGCGAGTATTTTGACAAGGAGGTTGATGCCTTCTTTCTCCTGGTCCTCTGTGTGCTGATTTACTCTGATCAGCGGTTTGGTGCATGGGTTCTGGTGCCCGGACTACTGCGTTATTTTTTCGTTGGCTATCTCAAGGCGACTAGGCCGCTCCGGATCAAGGAACAACGCACAGCCCGAGGGCGTCTGGTTTATTTTCTGGTCATGGTTTCGATGATTTCCGCATTCATGGTTGACGAGGATTTCTATCGTCCCTTGGTGGCGGTTGGGAGCTTGTTGCTCTGCCTTTCGTTCGCCGATGCGGTGCGCTGTGTTCAGCGGGGAATCGATATACAACAGGAATCTGAATGACGCGTCTGCAAACCAGGGAGGTCGAGACTGACCGCGATCTTCAGCATTTCTTTGATGAAGCTGCACTGGATTACGTGGATCAGCACGGGAATCCAGAGAAGCTGCTGGCGTACCGTCTGTCTATCATCCGTTCTCTGGTTGGAGAGCAGGGTGCAGGCACCTTGCTGGAGATTGGATGCGGTACCGGTATCCACCTGTTTTCGCTTACAGACTATTTTGATCTGTTGATGGGGACCGATATTTCGCCATTGATGATCGAACAGGCCAGTAAGACCAGGGAACGCTCGGCGGCGTCAGAACGGGTTCGTCTCGAGGTGGACCGGGCCGAGGAATTGTCAACGGTGCCCGATGAAACGGTCGACTGTGTTCTTTGCGTCGGTGCTTTTGAACACATGCTCGACAAGCTCGCAGTGGTGCAGCAGGTGCAGCGTGTATTGAGGCCCGGAGGCGCTTTTGTGTGTCTCACGCCCAATGGGGATTACCTCTGGTATCGGTTGATCGCGCCCATCCTCGGATTCGAAACCCGGCATCTGAGTACTGATCGATTCATGAGTCTACCCTCGATTCGCAAGCTCCTCGCGGAAACTTCCCTGGTCCTGTGCCGCGAGGGTTGCTGGACTTTTGTTCCTAGGGGCGACATTCCAGGGCTAATTTCAGCTCTACTGGCTTCGGTGGATCTTGTTGGTCGGGTGCTGAGTTTGCCGTCATGCCGCGGGGGGGTTTATTTCAGGGCCATTAAGTCGGGATGGTGAAGAGGGCGTATGGCGTCGACTGGAAGCCGTCGCTCCAATGTCAGGGCTGGCGGTAGGCGGCCCAGTCATTCTCGTTTTCCCACAGCCTGACTGAAAGTACGCTGCCATCGATGCCCAGCCTGCTGACCAGTTCTTCCCAGAGGACCCGCGCAAACCTTTCCAGGCTAGGGTTCAGATCCTTGAACGGCACCAGGTCGTTGAGGGTGTTTTCCTGGTAACTGTCGATGATTCGGCCAAGCGATGATTCGAGGTCGACGATATCGATGAGGTAGCCATGCTGGTCGAGGTCCTGTTGCTGGACCCGAACCTCTACCTTGTAATGATGACTGTGTCGTTCGTTTTCCCTGCCCCAGTCGCCTCCGATCAGGTAGTGCTGTGCAATGAAATCGCGCGTAATGGCCAGTTGGTACATGGATGCTTCCTTCAAGAATATTCAAAGATTACCTGCAGACAATTCTCCAGGCGTTGGCTAGCCACCTCAAAGGCTCTGTCACAATCCTGCAGCTGGAACCGGTGGGTAATCAGCGATGCAGGCCGGATCGCCCGAATCATGTCCCATGCCAGGGCAATCCTCCGCTGCTTGTTCCATCGACCGCTGAGGGATGGACTCAGGGTGCTCACCTGACTGGAGACAATGTTGATACGGCGTCGGTGGAAATGGCCTCCAAGATCCAGTGCATGGCTCCGTGTTCCGTACCATGAACCCAGTAGGATGGTTCCGTCGAAGCCGGTTGCTTCTATTGCCTGGTTCAAGGCCTGCATGTTGCCGGAAAGTTCGAAGACAATGTCCACTCCCTGGGCATTGCTGTTGTTGAACAGTTCATTGATCAGGGACTGCCATTGGCCGGTATCTGATGGATCGGCGACATCGCACAAGCTCGAGTTCAGCGCCCGCTGCCGTCTGTCGGCTAAAGGGTCGAGACCGATGAGCCGATCAGGCCCTTGCCTGGACAGCAGTTCGCACGTCAGTAGGCCGACGATACCCAGTCCGAATACCATCACCCGGCTGCCGATAACCGGATTGGCGTCCATGACGAAATTAAGCGCCGACTCCATGTTGGGCAGAAACAGTGCATCGTAGTGATTAAGGTCAGCCGGAATGGGCAGGCATTCGACGACCGGAACGATGACCTGGTCCTGATGGGGATGGAATACGAAGACGGAACGGCCGATCCAGGACGAATCCACCTCTTTGCCGCATTCGGTAATTTTTCCGCTCAGTGTGTATCCGTAGCTGAAAGGGTATTCGAGGCGACCGTCGAGGTTCCTGATGCTGACGTCTCCATCGATCTCCCGGGGCATGTGCCCACGGTAGATCATGGATTCCGTGCCCGGACTGATTGCCGAACAAAGCGTTTGGATCAAAACCTCTTTGCTTCCCAGGGTCTCCAGGCTGATTTCCCGGGGTTCGGCTTTTCCCGGGCCGATGTGGACAACGGCCAGAGACTTCATGGCCGGGTCTTGAGTTCTCCGAAGGCAATCATGTCCGATCCCAGACGATGGTACTCGCAATTCTCGATCACCAGCGGCGCCGCTTCCGGTGGTCGATGCAGGTTTTCGACCGCCTTAAGGCCTCCAATCAGTCTCGGGGCGATGGTGACAATGCAGTAATCTGCGGACTCCTGTCCGAGGAATTGTCCGATGATGGAACCACCGCCTTCCACCATAATCGAGGTAAAGCCGAGCTTAGCGATGATGTCCAATGCATCCGTCAGATCGACCCGGTGATGAGCGTTGCTTTTGACCCGTATGACGGAGATTCCCAGCGATTCCAGTTTCTGCTTGCGGTCTTCCGGCGCTTCCTCGGTGGTCAGAATGACCGGAGCCGGCGAGTCGCTTTCCAGCATCCTTGCATCGGCGGGGAATCGCAGCAGGCTGTCGAGGATGATCGGTTGCGGGTTGGGGCCCTCGCAATGACGCACGGTCAGGCGGGGGTTGTCGACCAGTACGGTGTTGATGCCTACCAGAAGACCGTCGTGCTGGGAACGCAGGAAATGGGTCATTTCCAGCGACTTGTGGCAGCTCAGCGCCAACGAGTCGGAACCTCTAGAGGCAATGCTGCCGTCAATGCTCTGGGCATAACTCACGGTTACAAGGGGACGTTCGGCCTTGATCATTTTCCCGCTACGTAGCGAATCGAGCAGCGGCCTCAGGAACGAAAACCTGTGGGGAACTTCCAGCGGCCTGTTCAGAGACAGCATGTGGGACATCTTCTCGGCCTTGGTCGTCAGGTACCTGGTGTTTTCCATGTGGTGCCCGACTTCAATCGGAATACGGTCATCGACCCGGATGCCCAGTTTGCCCAATTCGGATATCTTGGTTGGGTTGTTCGTCATCAGCCGCACCGAAAGGACCTTGAGGTCCTGCAGTATCAGTGCAGCGACCTGGTAATTGCGTTCATCCGCCCGGTGCCCGAGTTCGATGTTCGCATCAACGGTGTCAAAACCCTGGTCCTGCAGATTATAGGCTTTCAGCTTTTCCAAAAGCCCGATTCCGCGGCCTTCCTGGCGAAGGTATACCAGTACACCGCATTCTGCTTCCCCCAGTGAATGCATCGATGATTGAAGTTGATCACGACAGTCGCAGCGCCTGGAACCCAGGACATCCCCGGTGAAGCATTCGGAATGGATGCGGACCGCAACCCCGTTTTGTTCCGAGACATCACCTTTCACCATGGCAATGTGTTCCTTGTCGTCAAGGGTATTGCGGTAATAGTAGAGCATGAATTCGCCGTGCTCGGTGGGGATACGGGAACGTACGACATTGGATACATGTGGCTGGTTTGCTGAAATTACCATGCTATTTGTTGTGCCCTGATGCCTTTGGTCGGGTATCTTTACGAGAAGTGATCTCTTATACAATACCATGAGAATTTATATCGGGCAGGATGGTCAAACAAGACATGTGATGGTCCAGATTTCCGTTCCTGTAGGATTGCGGCGATGCCGGTTGTGTTTTGTGCGAGCAGTGTGTCGATGGTTTCGGTTTTCAGCAGGCGAGTCAGGAGACCGGTTCTGGTTCATCTTGTTGTACCAATGTTTGGTTGGCGCGATAATTGACAGCATAAATTCTGGTTGGGCCTTGATCACAGAAGCAACCTGGGTCTGGTGGTTGGCGGAAGCCTTTTCAACGATCCGGGGTGGTCAACCCGTACTGAATGATGTTTTCGATGCCGTATGTGCCAACCGACCCGTTTGCGCTCAGAGTGTTGTCGACGGGTACGGAGTCTGACATTTTCCATTGAACGAGGAGTATCTGGAATAATGCGTGCATTTGCTAAATTCATATTGGCCGGACGGCTGAATGCCATCTTCATCGCGGCGTTCTTTGGGGCCGTGTCTGTTTATTCATCACCGCTTTCGGTTTTTAGTGCTACTGCGATTGCATTGGTAGCTCTGAGCAAGGGTTTCGGCGAAGCGTTCTATGTGGTTGGTGTTTCAGCGATCCTGATCGAGATTTTCCTGACCTTTTCCCCGGCAAGTACCAGTCTTCCTTTTCCGGTTGTTTTTGCCCTGTGGGTGCCGGTCCTTGTGGGTGCCTGGTTCTTGCGTGAGAGTGCCTCACAGTCCAGTGCACTGGCGGCAGTGGCAGGCGTGTGCGCAGTGTTTGTTCTGGGTATGCATCTGGTCATCGGCGATGTGGTGGCGTGGTGGGCACAGTGGTTCCAACAGGCGATTCCCGGCTTTTCGGATCAGACCGGTGGCGAGATCGGACCGGTCGATTTTGTTCGGTTGGCTAACGGCTTCGCAGCCATGTTCCTGGGGTTTGGTGCAATGCTTACCTTGTTCTTTACGCGTTGGATACAGGCGGCGTTGTTCAATCCCGGCGGGTTTTCCAGGGAATTCATGGTGCTGAAACTGCCGCGTACCCTGCTGATCGGAATTCTCCTGCTACTCGTGGTCACCGGTTCTTTCAATCAGCAAATGATGAGCGATCTGTTCATGGTCTCTCTGATGCTTTATTTTTTCCAGGGTCTTTGTGTTCTGCATGCCTTTGTGGTGCACCGCCAGTTAAGCAGGCACTGGCTGATCGCCCCGTACCTGGGTCTGTTTTTGCTGCCCCAGATCCTGGTGCCGGGCATGGCGCTGATGGGGGTAGCTGATTCGATTGTCGATTTTCGCTCACGCCAGTAACGGGCACGACTGAAACCTCTATCCACGGAACCCGATTCGTGGTCGGGCATTTCAACGTTCTTAGAAACCTTAATTTTATTCGACAAGTGTAGGTGTGATCCGATGATTCCTGTTCGGGATACGATTCCCTGTGTAAATACGCCAACGGTTACCTGGACTCTGATTGGCGTGAATGTGCTTGTATTCCTGTTGATGAAGCTGCTCAGTGAGCCGTCTGCCGTCCAAATCCTGCATCTTTACGGATTGGTGCCAGCGCGCTACTTTTACCCGGAGTGGGCCTTGGCGCTTGGATATCCTGCGGATACATACCTGCCTTTCCTGAGCTGTATTTTCCTCCATGCCGGATGGTCGCATATCCTGTTCAATATCTGGCTGATCTGGATTTTTGCCGACAACGTTGAAGATGTGATGGGTAAACCGCGTTTCATTGCGTTTTACCTAATTTGTGGGTTGATCGCCAGTGCGGTACACCTTGCCTACAATCCGGATTCTACAACACCGACCGTTGGCGCTTCGGGCGCCATAGCGGGTGTCCTCGGAGCTTATTTTTTCCTCTATCCCTATGCAAAGATAGTGGTCTGGATTCCCATTTTTTACCTGCCAATTTTCATACAGATTCCGGCGATCGCCTTTCTGGGCGCCTGGGTTATTTTGCAGTTGTACGAGGTAACCACGGCAATGGTGATTCCAGAGGCCTACATGGATGTCGCATGGTGGGGCCACCTGGGAGGGTTTGTTGCAGGGGCGGTACTGCACCGTTTCTTGCTCATTACAGAACCCCGTCAGGTTGATCAGTGAGTCTATCTCTAAATTGATTCGGAGTGCTTTCTTACTGTATTATGCTCCCTTTTGGGCTGTATTCTGCTCCCTTTTGGGCCGAACGCTCAGTCGGCCGTCTTTCCTAAGCCATAGATAGTAATTTCTGAACATGAAACGCGTAAATCTTATCCTGATACGAATCTTCCAGCTGGTTGTTTTTCTGTTGTTTACCTTTTTCGTATTGGCTTACTTTGGGGCTTTGCTCCTGGTTCCCTTGAGCGCCCTGACTCAGCTGACGGGCATTCTGTCGCTGGTCGGCATCCCCGGAACACTTGCCGCGATCCTTTCGCTGCCGATTGTCGGTTACCTGGGTTACTTGGTCTACAGGATTCCCGGTCTGGTAATCATGCTGTTTGAAACGGGCTTTGAAGTGGCCATTATTGGCCAGAGTCGGATCGCGGACTTTTCTGATCTGGCCGAGTCTGTTAGACAATCCGACTGATCTAAGTCGTCTCCTGAAGGACGGCAGCCGGGTTCAGGGGCTGTCTGCTTCCGATACAGTCGTGAATCCGGATTTCTCTTGGTAACAATACCGAACGGCCCGGCTTTTCCGGAATGACCAGAGGTCATCTTTCAGCCTGCCCTGCCGGTACAATAGTCTCCATGCGTTCTGCCGGACAGCGCCTCCGCGCACGCTGTTGAATCCTTATTTGTGTTACTCTGTGGACTATGGGGATGATTGGAAACAGCATTGAAACGGTTGCTTTTAGTCAAGGCTGAATGACAGAGGATAGACGGGGAACATCGTGGGAGAAGTACTGCCATTCAGAAGGCCGAAGGTCTCCGAACGTTTCAAGGGAAGGGCCCTGTGCAGCGCCGGATTTCACAAATGGGTCATTGTGCAGGACCAGCATTTCGACGTTAAACAGGGAAAACTGGTCAGCCTTTCTCAATGCCGCCGTTGCGGCAAGACGAAGACGGAACTTCTCTAGAATCAGCCGTATATCCGTGATCCGCTGCCCCTGTTGGCGATCAGTTCGGCAATCGCCGGCGAGGCCAGCCTGGCTTTATCCTGATCAAATTGCTTGAATGACCCGATGTTCCGATCCGATGTAATTGTTATTGGGGGCGGCATCGTGGGTCTGGCAACTGCTTGGCAGATCCTGAGAAAACGCCAGTCTACCCGGCTGATCCTGTTGGAAAAAGAGCCGCGACTCGCAGCTCACCAGAGCGGGCGTAATTCAGGTGTTATTCACTCCGGAATCTACTATCGGCCGGGTTCTCTGCGGGCTGAAAATTGCCGTGCCGGCAAGGCGGCGCTGGAAGATTTCTGCGGGCAGTATTCCATACCCTGGAAACGGACCGGGAAGATCATCGTTGCAACTAGCCGCGAACAACTGACTCCCCTGCAGACCATCTTCGAACGCGGGCAGGCAAACGGCATTGATTGCAAGCTCATCGACAGAAGTCGTATTCTGGAACTTGAGCCGCATTGTGCCGGGATCAGGGCGGTCCATGTCCCGGAAGCAGGGATTGTCGATTACCCGGCCGTATGCCGGCAACTTGCGTCGCTGATCGAAGAGGCCGGGGGAGTGATCAAGCTCGATACACGGGTGACGGGCCTGAAGCAGGAGTCGGACAGGGTCAGTGTTGCCACCAACGCCAGCGAAATGCAGTCGACCCGTGTAGTGAACTGTACAGGCCTGCACAGTGATCGCGTGGCCCGCTTGAGCGGCCTGCCGCTCAGGGAACTGGTGCTGCCCTTTCGGGGTGAGTACTTTGTTCTGAAGCCGGAAGCCGAGAGCCTGTGCAGAACTCTCATTTACCCGGTTCCGGACCCACGGTTCCCATTCCTGGGCGTTCATTTTACGCGTAGGATTCATGGAGGAGTCGAGTGCGGACCCAACGCGGTTCCGGCCCTGGCAAGGGAAGGCTATCGCTGGACCACCATCAATCTCCGCGATTTGTCCGAATTCGTGACCTACCCGGGGGCGCTTAGAATGGGTCTTCGCTACTGGAAAACCGGGCTTGGAGAGATCTGGCGTTCATTTTCCAAGGCGGCGTTCGTAAAAGCACTGCAGCGACTGGTTCCCGATATCCGGGCAGAGCATCTCGAGGTTGCTCCGTCGGGTGTGCGGGCACAGGCACTCGGACTCGACGGCCAGCTTCTTGACGATTTCCTGATTCTCAACCACGGCCGGGTTCTCAACGTCTGCAATGCCCCTTCCCCCGCTGCCACTGCATCGCTGACCATCGGTCAGCGGATCGCTGATGAGTTGGTGTCGGACTGGTAAAGGAGACGGGCAGTGGTTAGAGACCTCCGGTTGGAACCTTGCCCGGAACTCGGTGACAACCATCGGCTGCGCGCTCCAGCGTTGACTGCGGTGGTACTTCAGCCGGGCCGGCAGCGTTGAACCGGAATGACAAAGGGGTACTGGTTGGCGGTTCCGATGTGCGCGCGGATTCCGAAGCAGCGGGCCAGGTTTTCTTCTGACAGCACATCCTGCGGTTTCCCCTGAGCCAGAATCCGCTTGTCGAACAACAGCAATAGCCGGCTGCAATAGCGGGCTGCCAGGGTCAGATCGTGAAGCACCATCATGATACCCATCCCGGATTGCGACAGTTGGCGAAATTTTTCCATTACGTCGAGCTGATGTCCTGGGTCAAGACCGGCGACCGGTTCGTCAGCGAGCAGTAACCGAGGTTCTACCGCCAGTGCGCGGGCCAGCATCACGCGGGCTTTCTCACCGCCTGATAGGGTGTTGATGGAGCGGTCGGAGAACTGGCTGACATCACACGTACTAAGGGCCTGCGAGACTATTTTCAGATCCTTCTCTGAAGGACCTTTCCATGATTCCCTGTGGGGAAGGCGACCGAGCATGACCACGGTCTCGACTGTAACGTCCCAGTGGCTTTCGTTCCCTTGTGGAAGGTAAGCTAGTTGACGGGCCCGTTGTCGTTCGCTGATCGAAGTGATGGGTCGGTTCAGGAAGCGAATCTCGCCTGAACGGGACGGCAACAGCCCGGCAATGGTTCGCATCAGGGAGGTTTTTCCGGCTCCGTTTGGACCGATGATTCCGACCAGTTCTCCTGCCTCCAGGCTGAAATCTGTTTCGATGAGGATGCTGGCCTTGTCGAAACCAACGCTGATCCCCGACAGCTGAAGAAGCTTCACGGCCATTCCCTTCGGGCTTTCATGATGAGCAGTAAGAAAAATGGCCCGCCGATTAATGCGGTTAAAACCCCGAGTTTCAGTTCCTGTCCATGGGAAAGAATCCGTACTGCGATGTCTGCAGTCAGGGTCAGGCAGGCTCCTCCCAGTGCGCTTGCCAGCATCAGTGATCCCGGTTTGTTCCCGACCCGTTTGCGCAGAAGGTGTGGCACGACCAGGCCGACGAAGCCAATGGTGCCGGTGACCGCGGTTGCCGCTCCAACGCATAGAGCGGTGCCTGCCACCAGTTGCTTGCGTACGCGGGCCACGTTGAATCCCATGCTTTGGGCCACGTCCTCACCGAGTATCAGTGCATCCAGGGGCCTGCCAAGCGGCAGAAGCACACACCATCCGGCGACCATGAATGGGGCCGCCAGCCAGACCTGTTCGTAACTGCGGTCGGCGAGAGAGCCCATGAGCCAGAACATGATTTCCAGCGATGCGAACGGGTTCGGAGCGAGGTTGATGGCTAACGAGGTCAGGGCGGACGCGAAACTGGTAATGGCGATACCGGCCAGGATGAGATGCAGGGTCCCTGCGTTCTTGCCGCTGAT
>DBZZ01000024.1:89773-92745 GCA_002311315.1 Methylococcaceae bacterium UBA1147
CCGGCCAGGCCGGTGTAGATCATGACCACGGCACCGAATGACGCGGACGCTGAAACTCCGATCAGGCCCGGTTCAGCCAAGGGGTTTCGCAGGTAACCCTGGAGGGCTGCCCCGGACAGGCCCAGGGTAACCCCGACCATCATTCCCAGCAGTGCCCGCGGCATCCGGATTTCCAGCAGTATCAAAGTGGCCGGGCCACTGGCCTGTCCCCAGATCAGATCCAGCAGTTCCGTCCAGCCGACACTTGACGGTCCAACCAAAAGTGACCCCATGAAGGCAACCCCGCTAAAAAGCCCAAGGGCGATCAGCAGACCCGGGTTGTCAGGGCTTGCAAATCGAGAGCCTGGGCCAGAGCGCATCGTCACGGGTTCGGGGTTAGTGGATCCGCTGCCATGTTTCTCGGGCTCTGACCAGCTGTTCGATGGCGTCGATCACGGCCGGGTTGCCGCAGGTCCACAGGTGGTCCTCAATCTGCACGGTTTCCCTGGTTTCGGTCAGCTTGTTGAACGCGGGATGCCGGAAGCTACCGCCGGCCACCCATTGTTCTCCATTTCCCTTGAACGATCTCACGATAAAATCCGGCTGTTCGTAAACAAGGCTTTCAAGGGATAGGTGGCCGGTCCCACTGATCCCCATTCGGGCAGCCAGGTTGGTGAATCCGGCGGTTTTGAGTACAGCCCCGCTGAGCGTCTGGTCCCCGGGTGTGAAATTGTTGGCCAGGTAGATGGCGGCGATCGGTCTTGCTTTAGTGGTGTCGTCTGTTGACGGAAGGCGCCGGTTGAATTCATCGATCAGGTGCCGACCTTTTTGTTGCTCCCCGATGGCCTCGGCAACCTGTCTGATATTGCGCCGGATGGCTTCGATGTTGGATGCTGGGGAAAGCTCAACCACCGGGTACCCCAGTCGTTTCAGCAGGAAAATCGTAGGCCGGCTGGTGTAGCTTCCGGTAAGAATCAGGTCCGGTTTGAGCATCAGGATTTCTTCTGCCATTCCATGGTTTTTCTTCAGTCCCACTGCCTCCGCGTGCATTGCCGAAACCTGTGGATCCGTAGCCAGGTAACTCACCGAGGTGATCCGCTCCCGCTCTGCCAGCATCATTAACAACTGATCTGTGCAAAGGTTGATCGACACGATCCGGGAGGGTTTTGCGAATAATGGTTCGGCGAACAGGACCAGAAGCAGGATTCCCATGAGTTCTGGGTTTCTTGTCAGGGTTCTCATTCAAATGGTGTGAAACAGGTTTGCGGATACAGGACTTAGGTGTGTGGGTTTCCAGCCATTGTAGCAGTAGGGTGGATCGATTGATCCCTGGTGGGGCTGCCTGCCAGAAATGGAAACGATGGTGTTTTGTCCGGCAAAAAGGAGTATTCCAGGTTAGTCGTATCAACGCCGCCAGCGCAATGTCTGGCGGCGTTGATCGGATAGCCGAATGGATTAAAAGGCGAAGCTTGCTGTTCCGAGGAAGGTTCGCTCGTAATACGTCGGGTAAACTGCGGGACCGTTCCAAGCTCTTACAAACTGACCGTTGGCCACCTCGAACAGGTTGTTCACGGAAAAATCCAGGGTCCAGTGCTTGTCATCGCTCAGCTGGTAATTGATCGCCGTGGAATTGTACGCCTTCGCCTCGTCGTAAGTGTTGTTGTAGTCATCCAGGTAATAACTTTTGGATTTGTATTTATGGGACACCCTGATTCCGTGATAGGGCAATGGCAGCAGGGAACTCGTGAACCGCTTGCCAATGGATGCCAACACAACGTGGTGAGGCTGGCCGCCGATTTCGTAAGGCCTGCCGTCCAGTTTGGCCCGCGTCGAGGTATAGGTGTAATTTAAATTCGTGTCGAACAGACCAAAGTCCTTGTAGAGGGCAAGGTCCAGACCGTATTTTTCCGACGTATCGTAATTAGTATTGATACTCTGATTATAATAGATTTCTTTTTTCAGATCGGAATAATACAGATCAATCTTCACGCTAAGGCCGTCTTCGATATGCTTGTAGCCGGTCGAATAGGTATCCATGGTCATGGTGTCGATGAAACCGTTAAAAGCGTAGGCTGCGGTTCCAAAATCGTAAGTGAAAAACCGATCAACATCAGGGGCTTGGTAGGCATGCTGGTAGCTAAAAAACAGCGCGTCTTCTTTGGACAGAGAATAGTTGATCGCGGCGTTATAGGCGTTGGGTGATTCTGATTTCCTTAAATTCGCGCTGGTGTCATGTTCAAATGTGATGTAGGCCTGCCTGAATCCGGCGTTGAAGATTAGGTGGTCACTGAGAAAAAAATCACCGGAAATGAATCCTGCAAGGTTTTCTTTTGATGTGAATATGGTGCTGTTTGTGTCCGCCCGTTCACTGAATCGATAATAGAATCCGGTTAATAAAATGAACCGATCATGGATGGACTGTAAGGTAAGCCGGTGGTCATGGGTATCGTAGTGATAATGCCAAGCGGAGCCAGCATCGGTAATGTTTTCATTTGTCCTGTCCTTGACTGAAAAATTATAGGTCAGATTAAAAACATCACTGATTTTGTATTTAAATTTAGTGGTAATGTCTTCATCACGTGAAATCCATTGTGTGCCATTGGTAACGTCGCGGTCTGGGTCGGCGTTAAATTGGGCAGGCGTCATTGAACCTGTATAGACGATCTTGGAGTCGTCTTTGGTGTAACTGGCTACGGCCTCAAAATTACCCACCTGGAATCCCCAGGTCGCTTTGCCATTCAAGATGCTGCTGGTGTCTCTCTTGCCGCCAGGCCAGGTGCTACTGTCCGCGATCACCTGTTTTTTTCCATCAGAGCCAGCGTAGGAAAACTTGAGATCGGTCAGGAATCTTACGTTCCAGAATTCGGTGATTGAGCCCAGTTGGGCGTCTACATTTCGCACCGCATAGGTCCCGCCACCTGCCCTGAGTGAGCCAAAGAACTTTTTCCGGTCGAATGAAATATCGGTATGGATGATGATGGTGCCGGCCGCAG
>DBZZ01000024.1:92941-95434 GCA_002311315.1 Methylococcaceae bacterium UBA1147
TTATATCTTCCTTGGAATAAATCGAAACCGATTTTGGGGACAACAATTCATCCAGGGTTGATGCACTGGCCGTAACGGTAATCGGCGACAACATGGCCTGGTCTGGGTGATCTTTATTGTATGCCTTGACCGCGTCTTCAGTGCTAGGAAACCGGTAGGACGGTTTGATGGTTTCCTCGTCTTCACTTTCCTGTGCCAGAATGGGCGTGGCAGTGGCCAACAACAATAAACCGGTAATGATGTGTTTTTTCATGGATTCCTCCGCGCCACCCGCGCGAAATGCGTTAAAGGTTTAACGGAGAAACGAGGCGACCAACGCTGATCAACCGAATGGTTGTGTGCGGGTTAATCGTGACCAGCCCTCCGCTGTATCGAATAACTTTCGGGCCGGTCTACGGGCTTATAAGTGACGGTGGCACAATCATTGCCTTCCCATGCGAAAGCACAGTGGCACAAAATATGATTGTTTAACTTATTTACCGTTGCGGGGGCAGCGTCGGCTTTGAATGATTTCGCACCGACTTCCCATTTAACCAGAAGCTGATTTTAGTTTCTGGAACCAGAAAGAACCCATTATCTTACCGTCCGCTCTCTACAAAGGCTAGTGGGATGCCAACCCAACCGGTTTGGTGGGTCATTTTTCTTGTTGTCGGGGCAAAGAATGAGGACGGGGGAAGAAAGCGCACTACAGAGTCGTGCTTGTCTCCCTTTGATCGTGTGTGTTCGACTTTTTTGCGAGACAAATCGTAGAGTCGAGAAAGTCTACAGGGGCGAGGCTGGGATTCTGTCAGACGGGGCTTGCCATGGGTGGCGGCCTTCGATGCCGTGTTCGAATACATCGTTTGCATCGTCGGTGGTGCCTCCGCCGATGGCTACCGTGGAGACCCCGTGCTGACGGGCTGCCTTGGCAACGCCCGACGGGGTTTTTCCGAAGGTGGTCTGGAAATCGACCTGACCCTCGTCGGTGATCATCAAGTCCGCTCCTTCAAGGTGTTTGCTAATGCCGGTTGCCTCCAGTACGGTATCGATCCCGCTTTGCATGACGGCCCCGGTAAATGCGAACAGGCCAGCTCCCAGCCCACCGGAAGCCCCTTTCCTTCGATGTCGATCACGTCTTGATAATCTTCATCTAGAAGATCTTCTCGTTCGGGCGAACAAATTTCATTCTGCCATTGATTGCGTACGCCGCCGCGATACCCAGTAAGGTGTAGTCACTTGGCTTGATGATGGAACGGATCCAGAATTGATCCTAAGAATAGGACGGTTCGAATGCCGTTATCGTTGACGCCGACCTCCACATTACTCAGAGTTCCGAAAACTGGAATGACTTGTAGCTTGAAAGATGTTGCGAACCGCATCCAGGTTGCCATTTGGTTCGAATGGGTTCCTGCAACATCCATGTAGCTTACGTACTTACGCGTTCATCCTTATAGTTACCCGTACCAATTCCGCCAGAGCGGTCAAGAAACCCGCTATAACCTTTTTCATTTGCTTTACGGTGATTGCCTGTCAAACGGCCAATTTCATATGCTATGCCAATGACATCATCTTCCCGTGACCAGTTCTCCCCAAGAACATCAAAGCCTGCCATATAGCTTTCATCCATATCCTGGTAGTGGCGAACATCACGAGCATCATCTTGCCGGCCATATTTTGCAAAAAGATTAATGCCATGTGGAATAGGCTGATTAATGCTGATTCCAAAACCGGTTTTATTCAAATTGTCGCTGTTGCTTGAGGTATTAATTGAGCCAGAGTCTTTACTAATAAGGTTACCTTCTCCATCAAAGCGGGCATATTCACCGAAATTATTGAACCCATAAACTTGATAAATACTTCTAAGGCCTGGGAACCATTCCGGAGTGAACATTACACCCACTAGCACGGAATATTTTTTATCAATATTTTCGAAGTAAGAATCTGATGAAAAGAATGCGGTATCAACTCCAAACAGATCATTGTTTAACCCAATTCTGAACCCATAAGTATAGCCGTGACCTTCCAAGTCCTGAGCGTAATCAAAAGCTCCATTGTTATTAATTGCTTGGTTTAAAAATTGGGTCGTTTGATCAGATACTTCAACACCTACATCAAAAAAATCATTAACCCCAAATTTACCAATATCTATTGTTAAGATATATTCATCAAGAACAGATACGGTATGCTCATAGAAAGCTTTGGCGAGATATGGCTCGTTATGGTTCGGTGAATATTCCATTACATCATTATTGACCATAGCGCCCCCTTGCAAAGATGAATCAATATCGGGGCCATTGGCAAATTGCAGATCCAGCTGAAAGTAGCCGAAATCACCAATTTTCTTTTCAATGATCAAATCCGCTGAAAATGTCCCATTACTGGACTTGTGCTGGTACGTATCCAATGTTGCATTCGACAAGTTTGTACCATCTGAGTTTTTTAAATCACCCGATTTTAAATTTAAGCTACTGCTTTGATAGATGACAGTCGACTGACCAGAAATAGTTAATCCAT
>DBZZ01000024.1:95627-98200 GCA_002311315.1 Methylococcaceae bacterium UBA1147
GGGTACATCGGTATTTGGTTGGTCTCCAAGCGCATTTTGAAACAGAAGCAGTAACGTGATAGTGAAGAGCAGTCGTTTATTCATGACTCCTTTTCGCTCCTTCCTGTCGAAAACAATTTTCTTGCTGGGGGCCAGTGGACTGGATGGTCGGGGTAAATGCAGCCACCAGGGGGGCTATTATTCGATTGTTTTTGGCGGTTGACGACTTCAATAACGAAAAAATGGTGGTTAAGGTGAAAACAAAATAGGTACCGACGAGTGCAATGATGGATTGCCGCCTACTGAAATGGGCGCACATACAAATCTACATTTTCTAACATAAGGGAATCGAAAGGAGGTGCATGGATAACAGGCGACCAGTTCTCGACGATTTAAATCCAGATGCGGTAGGGTTGTGGCGTCACCGAAAACGGGATATTGCCCGCTAACCAGATCCCGTTGGCAGAAAGGTGAGACTGACGTCGGCAGAGCTATCCTGGCTCACGGGTCATCGCTTTTACAGGGCCTTTTCAGGGTCCCAATGGATAGATTCGGTAAAAACTTTCCGTAAACAGTTGCGGGTCAGCCAGGGCTTTAATCCATAGATTAGAGGCGTCTTTGGTATTTATACCCTGTTCCCTATTGTTTCCCCAAGGTTGGGGAGCCGATACTGCGCGGCATCCTACCAATTAGTAATCCACTGGTCAAAACTGGCTTGGCTGGGGATTCTAATCAAAGATGAAAAAGTGTTTTTTGGAGTAGCCGAATGGCGGGTTCGAGAACGAATCCCGACAACCTTCACTGAACCCTGTTGGCTGAGTGATTGGATCCTGATGAATGGATTGGTTTGGTACAAGCCTTAGCAGAGCTAAACCATGTTTTTGCCGATCAGGATCAGGCGGATTACGCGTTCAGCAGCATTGGCGAGGTGTTCCGGTGAGTTGCTGATAGCTTCTGCAAGGGTCATCTCACGGGCACAGGCGCTTTCTAGGCCCTCGATGTCGTGTTCGAATACACCGTTTGCATCGTCGGTGAGGCCTCCGCCGATGGCTACCGTGGAGATCCCGTGCTGACGGGCTGCCTTGGCAACGCCCGACGGGGTTTTTCCGAAGGCGGTCTGGAAATCGACCTGACCCTCGCCGGTGATCACCAAGTCCGCTCCTTCAAGGTGTCTATTGATGCCGGTTGCCTCTAGGACGATATCGATCCCACTTTGCATGACGGCCCCGGTAAATGCGAACAGGCCGGCGCCCAACCCACCGGAAGCCCCGGCTCCTTCAATGTCGATCACGTCTTTGTTCAAATCCGAACGGATGACAGCGGCCAGATGCGCAAGGTTCGCATCCAGTGTTTTTACCATTTCCGGGGTTGCGCCTTTCTGTGGGCCGAACACGTTCGCCGCGCCGGTTTCACCGCATAATGGATTGTTGACATCGCAGGCAACGGTGATTGTTGCTTCTTCCACCAGCGAGTTCAAACCCTGGATGTCGATACGACTGATCTGGTTGAGCATCCCGCCGCTACCCATTTCGGTGATTTCGTTTCCTTGCTTGTCGAAGAATTGGATTCCGAGGGCTTGTGCCATGCCAACGCCACCGTCAACTGTAGCCGAACCGCCGACCCCGAGAATGATCCGGGTGGCTCCGCGGTTTAGGGCATCCAGCATGAGTTCGCCGGTCCCGTAGGTCGTTGTGGTTAGCGGGTTGCTTTGTTCGTCACTGACCAGTGGTAAACCGGAGGCTTCTGCCATTTCGATCACCGCGGTTGTGGAATCCGCGAGCATTCCATAACGCGCTGACACTGGGTTTCCGGTCGGGCCGGTGACGCTTTTATGGATGAACTTTCCCCCGGTGGCGTCGATCAGAGACTGAACTGTTCCTTCGCCGCCGTCTGCCATGGGGACCTTGATGCAATTTGCATCAGGCAATACCCGTTTGATGCCGCTTTCCAGTGCCGACGCAACTTCCAGTGATGTCAGGTTCCCCTTGAATGAATCTGGGGCTAGAACAATTTTCATGAAGATGGTTTTAACGCAAGTGCCTTGTCATGTGGATCAGGACTCTAACTGAAGGATCGAAGCATTGTCAAACTGCCGAGGGCCTCTGAAAGTGGCGGGATGAGCGGTGTTTCGGGCTTTCCTTGCACCGCAATCATGAGGTGCAAGTTCGTGCAGGCGAGACACCCGAGTAGTCAGGTATACGGCTGATCTCAAAGTGCACAATGACCTAAATGAGCGCGGTCTTCAGCACTGTTTCTGGTTAAAGGTGATGCGGGTGAAGGCCGGTGTGCTAGCAGAAGAATTACCCTTCCTGGTGTGGTCTCAAAACTGCCGTAGGGAGTTGCTGTCAGGTATTGTTCGTTGACTGGTGCTGGTTTCGTACCGACGATTCAGCCGACTTTGTCGGCACCATCCCTTGCCTTCGGTCCGTGGTTCACGGGCAGTCCCGCTGCAACGCCTATTGTTGCTTTAAGGAATGTACGCCTTGAGATCAGCATAATGACTCTCCTTTTCTATTCGTCCGAACGTCTAGGCGGAAATGACTCAGGGACGGAAAAGGAGCCATCAACGCTTTAGCAGGATTTGTAGACCGCGC
>DBZZ01000024.1:98233-98371 GCA_002311315.1 Methylococcaceae bacterium UBA1147
TGTCTATTAACTCGGCGGTTTGTTCCGGGCATAAAAAAACCCGCTCGGCTTCGGCCAAATCGGGTCACGGTTACTGCTTCTGTGTCTCTCTTTAGCCAGTGTTTGTATAGCGCTCTGCAAGCTGAGATCAAATCAGCG
>DBZZ01000021.1:0-818 GCA_002311315.1 Methylococcaceae bacterium UBA1147
CTGGTCATCTTTGTGTCAGATCACTCTCTGACCCCGGAATGCACGAAGGAAAACCTGTCTGCACATCCCCAACCCCGTTATTTTACAAAAAATTTGGTAGCCTATTCACTAGTTGGCAGTCCCATTGAGATTCACATCTTATCGGAACACGCCAAATGGCTTACAAGCCTCTAGATCAGCCGATCACGGCCTAGAGGTTCGACAGACCTACCAGCAGTCCGCCGACCAGCAACGCGGTGGCATTGATCAGGTGACCCTTGATCACTTCCACATTCACAGTCCGAGCCCGGGGTTTCATTGACTCGCTCCAATACGCTTTTTCACGGTACATCTCACGTCTCCTCTGTTCGCTAGCACTGATCACGGCCTAAACCGGTATCCATGCTGGCATACATCCTAGTCCCGGCAAGGTTGCCTCTCTCTTAACAGAATATTACGTTTTAGTAACCTTCGAGGAGGAATTCTCGGAAGATCAATGATTTCCGAAAATAATCTCATGGGCCAAACGGTCGCCTCAGAAAACCGCGTCCAGCTCAACCAGTATCTTTCCCAGCGATACCTTATCCATGGTTTTGGTATAGCTATCGAACAATTTTCCGACCCTTCTTTCCAGGGTCTTGATCGTGGCCGAAAAAGCATCCGAATTTTCCTGCTGGCTTCCATTATTCCTGGAAGGATCTTCTAGCCCCCAATGCACCCAGGCAGGGTGTCCAAACCGGTCTGGCATCACGTCACAGACAGCCTGATCGCAAACCGTGATCACCGCCTCCGGTAAAAATCCGCTGACCGCCTCGAAATCCTTGCTGCTCAGCCCCTGG
>DBZZ01000021.1:957-11382 GCA_002311315.1 Methylococcaceae bacterium UBA1147
TACTTTACATCCAGCTTCCACACCGGGAATTCGCCAAAGCCAGAACCTCGATGCGCTAGCGAACGGCAAGCCAGTCCGCTTCCAACAAAGCCGTTGAACGAATTCAACTAGATCATACCGGATTTACCACCGGGAAATTCCACCTTTCAGGAAAAAATCGATCCGCCGCGCCACCAGGATCATTGGTTTTGTGCCAGACCCTGGGGTTTAAACCAGCATTTGTGCATTTGTCGCCTCTCACCCGGAGCATCTGACTAACAATCGGTATACAGGAATCTACAGATGTATAGAGAAACATCGCTAGTTGAAAAGACACCGATCCAATACAATCCTTCGATATGAACCATGTTTCCGCATCGACACCCACTCAATCCCTCTCTCCCCTCGAACTGGATCCGAACACCCTACGGGAAATCTCTTCCTATGTGACCGAGAAGATCGTCGCTTACCTGGAATCCCTTCCCGATCAACCGGTTTGTGACACCGAGAACTCCGAGGTCGTCGCTGCCAGCCTGCTCGAACCCCTTCCCGAATCCGGCGAAAACTACAAGGAATTGGTGGACCTGGTATTCGACAAGGCTGTTACCAAGGGATACAACAGTGCAAGCCCGGGGTACATGGCCTTCATTCCAGGCGGCGGTCTGGTTCATTCCGCAATTGCTGACCTGATCAGCAATGCCATCAACCGTTACGTTGGTATCTGGGTATCGGCTCCCGGCTTGGTACAGATCGAAACCAACGTAGTACGCTGGTTCTGCGACATTGTTGGATACGCGGATGATGCAGGAGGATTTCTTACCACCGGTGGATCCCTGGCCAACTTTTCCGCCCTTTTCTCGGCCCGCCGAACCAGACTTCCCGAGGACTTCCTGTCTGGCAGGATCTACACTTCGGACCAGGCTCATCACTCCGTGTTCAAGGCCGCCATACTGGCCGGGTTTCCCCAATCCGCCATCAGAATTATCCCTTCTGATTCATCCTTCAGAATTGATCTCGGCCGTCTGCACAAAGAAATCCGAAAAGACCGAAGGAACGGGTTCCATCCCTTCGCCGTCGTAGCCAATGCCGGAACCACCAATACCGGGGCAGTGGACGATCTGGAGCGGATTGCCGACATCAGCGAAAAAGAAAATCTTTGGTTACACATCGACGCAGCCTACGGCGGCTTTTTCTTGCTGACGGAGCAAGGCAAACAGCGAATGAAAGGCATCAGCCGAGCCGACTCGATTACACTGGATCCGCATAAGGGGCTGTTCCTGCCCTACGGGACAGGTTGTCTCCTGGCCAGAAACAGCGAAACTCTGCGCAAAGCTCATGCAATCCATGCCTGCTACCTTCCACCCATGCAGAACAAGGCGGGGCGGATTGATTTCTGCGACATCTCGCCAGAACTTTCGCGTGATTTCAGAGGCCTCAGGGCATGGCTGCCGATCAAAATGCATGGGATTGATGTCTTCAGGAAAGCCCTTGACGAAAAACTGGACCTGGCCCGGTGGATTACCGACCAGCTTGAATCACTCCCAAACATCCGTATCGTCGCCCAACCGCAACTCTCTGTCGTGACTTTCAGGGTACGCAGTTTCGAAACGGAAACCTCCAGGGCCAACGCACAGACCCAGCATCTGCTGGAACGAATCAACGCCTACGAGCATGTATTCCTGACAGGAACTCTGCTCGCCGGAATATTTATCATACGAATCTGCATCCTGTCTTTCCGTACCGACAGGAGCCGGGTTGAAACATGCTTGAGGGACATCAGGAAAGCCTGTCTTGAACTCGATTCCAGCACATCGAATGAATCCTAAACACAACACTGTTCACTACCGTTGGCTCACAGAGTCCATTCCATCCGACCCTATGAATATCATTGATCAAGGCTGACCAGTTTCCAGAAAAAGCAAACACGCGGCAAGGCCGGCCGATGGCCAGGGCCACACTCTATGTTGTCTATGTGGCATCCGAGAGGCGGGGACCCAAGCCAGAGATACTCGCCATCTACAAGAGCCAAACAACGGCCTTGTTTTATCCGCCACTGCGGCCCGAATCAACCGGCAATTCCGAGCCATCGGCTTCTACAAACGGATGATAATGGGACAACAGACCCAGCGCACCGGCTGCAGCCAGGCAGGTCATGTTACCGCGGTAAGTAACAACCGCCCTGGCCAGCCCCGGGCGCTGCCGTAGAAAATCCAGTCCCTGGCCGGCAAGCTCCGTTATACAGGCAAGGGTTGCACCAGCCAGTGCCTCGGTTGCCGTACGGGGATAAGCTCCCGGCATGTTGGTGACGCAGTAGTGAATCACCCCGAATTGTTCAAATACCGGTTCGGAATGGGTGGTCGGACGAGAAGTCTCAACTGAACCACCCTGGTCGATACTGACATCAACGATCACTGCTCCGGGTAGCATGGACTCCACCATATCACTGGTCACCACCCGCGGTGCTCGGTCGCCCCGCACAAGCACTGCACCAATGACCAGGTCCGTGTTACTGGCTTCGTTTCCCACTGAATCGGGCGACGAAAGAAAGTAGCGGATTCCTTCTCCCAGCCCGGAACCACCATTCGCCGCCAGTTCGCTGTCCAGCCCGGCCACCAGTACGTTCGCTCCCATGCCGGCAGCAACCCGGGCAGCATGCATTCCGACAATCCCGCCTCCAATGACTAGAACTCGGCCGTAACGTTTGCCATCCACCGTTCCAAGCTGTACCCCTCGACCACCCTGTGGTCTGCCCAGGAAGTAGGCACCCACCAAACTTGCCATGTTGCCGGCAATCGCACTCATCGGGGCCAGCAAGGGTAACCGTCCCGATTCGTCCTCGAGCGTTTCATAGGCAAGTGCAGTCGTTCCCCTTGCCAGTAGGGTTTCACTCAGCAGTGGATCGGCCCCGGCCAGATGGAAGAAGGTAAAGATCATCTGATCCCGAAGGTAGGCGTACTCGGTAACAAGCGGCTCCTTGACCTTGACGACTAGCTCGCAGCCCCAGGCCTCGGCGGTATCCGTTAGTACAGCGCCTGCTTCCTGGTATTCGCGGTTGCTGTATCCGGACCCAAGCCCTGCATCGCGTTCAACCAGGACCCGATGACCGTGGGCAACCAAATGACGCCCACCATTCGGAGTCATCGCCACCCGTTTTTCCTGGTCCTTGATCTCCCGAGGAAAGCCGATTTTCATGTCGGGTCCCTAGTAGAAAAGATACTCCGTATATTTTTCCTGGTTGCCGTTCTTGTCGAATGAAATAACGGAAAAAGGCTGTTTCCTGCCGCTCATTTCCATGCCAGGAGTCCCGTGAGGCATCCCGGGAACCGACAGCCCAACGATGTTGGGTTTTTCCGCCAGCATCTTCCTGATATCTGCGGCCGGGACATGCCCCTCAATCACGTAGCCTTCAACCAGCGCTGTGTGGCACGATGCCAACCCGGCCCCCACCCCGTACTGCTGCTTAACCAGGTTGACATCCTGAGTTTTGATGTCGTTCACTACGAAGCCTTGCTTTTTGAGGTGATCAAGCCAGATGCCGCAGCACCCACAACTCGGGCTCCGATGCACCGTAATTTCGGTGGCGACCACCGGTTCGGCGGACGCTTGGTCCCAGGTGCTTTCGGCATTCACGATGCCACACCACCCGACTGCTAGCAGAAAAAGGATTGATCGATTCAGTTTCATCTTGTTCTCCGACATTGGAATTGAAATTGATCCCTGATCCAACGCTTCATTCGCCATTCAGGGTTGCGACCAGGCTTCGCGCTCCCGCCCGGTCTCTGTGTTCGCCAAGGTACAAGCCCTGCCAGGTCCCGACCAGAAGCCTGCCGGCAGATACAGGCAACATGCCCCCTGCACCCAGCAGAGAAGACTTGATATGGGCCGGCATGTCGTCCGGACCCTCCAGTGTATGAGTGAAATATGCTGCTTTTTCGGGTACTGCCCGATTGAAATACGACTCGAAATCATGGCGGACACTTGGGTCAGCATTTTCGTTCAGCGAAAGCGAGGCCGAGGTATGCAAAAGAAAGAAGTGGACGAGACCGGTTTTCACCCCGGCAAGTTCGGGCAACTGCGCCACGATTTCCTGGGTAACCAGATGAAAGCCCCGTGGTCTTGGTTTCAAGGTGAGTTTCTTCTGAATCCACATTCGAGCGTTCGAAATCTTGCCGGCTACACCGTCCAGGGCAAGCCAATCGGCTTCGAGTATAGCATGCTGTCGGAGGCGGTCAGCCGACCCAAACGCCACCGAAAACCCGTTTCAATCGTAGCGGCCCGGGTCGCGCAATAAAATCTGCCAAGGCCTGGCCCCATCTTCCACCGAAATGTGGATTTCGGCTATGGTAAACAGACGTCGCTTGACCACTTTTATCCGACTTATGGCCCCAGGGTTCCCCCGATTCGCCATTTTTTTGATGACAAGGGCCGGAAAACAACACTAACCTCCTACTTGCTCCAGCGAATCCAGCCAACCTGAACCATCCCGGATTTTTCCGACCACCAGGTGTAGTACGCCGTCTTCTTTCTGAACAATACCCGAAACAATCATCATTCTTGAAGACAACAAGGCTACCCTCTGGGCTTCAACCGTTCTTGGCCATACGATCAGATTGGCCATGCCGGTTTCATCTTCCAGGGTTACAAAAAAGACACCGGATGCGGTGAGAGGGCGCTGACGATTGATGACCAGTCCAGCCACTTTTGCAACCGACCCAGTGCGTCGCTGCCAAAGTTGCTCGGCAGTACCCACGCCCTGCCGCGAAAGGGCTTCACGGATCAAGGCCATCGGGTGACGCTTCAGTGTCATGCCGGTGGTCCGATAATCTGCCGTGACATCCTCTACTTCGCTCACCCTTGCCAACAATGGCGTTGCTTCACTGAATTTCGGCTGACCGAAAACCGGCAGCGCTTTTTCCATACCGGCCACATCCCAGTGCGCCCGGTGACGGTCACCGTTCAATCCGGCCAGTGCCCCGGCCGCTGCCAGTTTCTCCAGTTCATCGCCGACAAGATTGCATTGGCTGGCCAGTTCCTGCAGAGATGAAAAGGCTTTCCGAGGACGACCCTCGACAATTTTTTCCGCCACATCTTTCTGTAAACCCTTGATTCTCTGCAGCCCCAGTCGGATGGCGGGCTGACCGTGTTTCCGGCCCGCTTCCAGTGTGCTTTCCCAGGCGCTGAAACGAACATCCACAGGCCGCACCTCGACGCCGTGGCGGCGCACGTCCTGAACCAGTTGTGCCGGCGCATAAAAACCCATCGGCTGGCTGTTCAGCAAGGCACAGGTAAAGGCAGCCGGTTCATGGCACTTGAGCCAGCAGGAAACGTAGGTCAACAGGGCAAAACTGGCGGAATGGGATTCCGGGAAACCATAATCGCCAAAGCCCTTGATCTGTTTGAAAATCCGCCGGATAAAGTCATCATCGTAGCCCCTGGCCAGCATGCCCTGCCTTAAACGCCGTTCGAAAGATTCCAGGCCGCCGCGCTTTTTCCAGGCCGCCATGCTGCGCCGCAATTGGTCGGCCTCGCCAGCGCTAAACCCCGCTGCAACCATGGCAATCTGCATCACCTGTTCCTGGAAAATCGGCACGCCCAAGGTCCGTTCAAGAATCGTCTTCAGTTCATCGCTCGGGTATGTCACGCGCTCTGGGTGACTGCGATTCTTCAAGTACGGGTGCACCATGTCCCCCGCAATCGGACCGGGACGGACGATCGCCACCTGTACGACCAGGTCATAATAATTTGCCGGTTTCAGGCGAGGCAGCATGCTCATTTGTGCCCGCGATTCGATCTGGAACACTCCGATCGTATCGGCCCGCTGGATCATTTCATAGGTTGCCCGGTCTTCGGCTGGCACCGTGGCCAGACTCAGTTCACGACCGCTGTATCCGCGAATCAGGTCGAAACTTTTTCGTACCGCGGTCAACATACCGAGCGCCAGTACATCCACCTTGATCAGGCCCAGGGTTTCCAGGTCATCCTTGTCCCACTGGATAACGGTTCTGTCCGGCATCCTGGCATTCTCCACCGGCACCAGTAGAACCAGTTCATCGCGAGCAATCACGAAACCACCAGTATGCTGCGAAAGATGCCGGGGAAACCCGTACAACTGTGCTGCGATGTCCACGAGTTGGCGGATCTTCGGGTTCTGTGGTTCGAAACCAGCTTCTACGAGACGCCGATTCATATCAACGGAACGATCCCAGTAATGGAGATGGCGACTGATCCGCTCGACCTGGTCAAGTCCCATCCCCAGGGCCTTGCCGACATCGCGCACGGCACTGCGCCAGCGGTACGTGGTCACCGAGGCAGCCAGCGCCGCCCTGTGGCGGCCGTAACGCCGGTAAATGTACTGGATAACTTCCTCGCGCCGCTCGTGTTCAAAATCAACGTCGATATCCGGCGGCTCGTCGCGTTCACGCGAGATAAATCGTTCCATCAGGAGATTCATTCGCGAAGGGTCGACCGCAGTAATGCCAAGGCAGTAGCAAACGGCCGAATTGGCCGCCGAACCCCGTCCCTGGCAGAGAATGCCTTGACTGCGGGCGAAATCGACCACATCGTGAACGGTAAGAAAATAGGCTTCGTATTGCAGTTCGCCAATCAACTTCAGCTCGTGCTCCAGCAATCGCACAACCTTCTCGGGCACCCCTTCTGGCCAGTACCTTTCGGCACCCTTGTAGGTCAGTTCGTGCAGCCAGGTCGCTGAAGAATACCCTGCCGGCACGATTTCATTCGGGTATTCATAGCGCAGTTCATCCAGAGAAAAATTAACGCAGTCCGCAATTTTGAGGGTTTCATCCAGCAGTTCCCGGGGATAAAGCCTTGCCAGTACGGAACGTGGCCGCAGGTGGCGCTCCGCGTTGGGAAACAATGAATAGCCCATTTCTGCGAGGGGCCTGCCGAAACGAATCGATGCCAAGGTATCCTGTAACATGCGTCGGCTGCGGCAATGCATGTGCACATCGCCGCTGGCCACCAGAGGAATTCCGCAGCGTTCCGACAAACCAACCAACTGCTCCAGCCGCACGTCATCATCGGCCCGGCGGTGCAGTTCTACCGCGATCCAGACCTTGTTTCCAAATAGGGCGCGGAGCCATGCTCCATCAGCAGGGCCGTCCTCCGGACTAGGCAGCCACAGCGCGATACAACCCCGTGGAGCGTGGGTTTCCAGGTCAGTCCGATGCAGGGTATAACTGCCCTTTTCTGCCGCTCTCCGGGCATGGCTAACCAGTCTTGAAAGGTCGCCATAACTGCTGCGATCGGTGGCCAGAATAACCAGCCTGAAACCATCACTGAAACGGCATTCGCTGCCAACAATCAGTTTCAGGTTGCTTCCCCGGGCGGCCACATGGGCACGAACGAGACCGGAAAACGAGCACTCGTCGGTAATCGCCAACGCCTTGTAGCCCAGTTCGATCGCTCGCGTAATCAGTTCCCCGGGATGAGAAGCGCCCCTCAGGAAAGTGAAATTACTCAGGCAATGAAGCTCCGCATAATCCGGCAGTTGCCTACCCGACAACCGACCCATCAGGTCAGGCGAATAGACCGTGCAAGAACCATCCCCGAAAAACCCGGTCATGGTAAATCCACAGCCGGCTCCCCTCGGGGTTTTCCGCAACGCAATAATCCCGGCGAATATCGCAACCATCCCACCAGCCCTGCTCGATACGTTCGACAGGCGTCAACCGGTCCAGCGGTCCATGCCAGCATGGCCTACCCTCGTGAATATCGAGCGGCTCCGGATTTTCCAGCAGAAAAAATGGTCTTGGGGGCAGGTCTGGGATCCCGCACCAAGCCCTGGATACGGTATCCAGTGATGCCTTCTCCGGCCGGTAATCCTGGCAGACCGAGAGCTGTTTCAACACCCCAGGACCCAGGCGCGCTTCAAGCTGATCCAGTAGGCCGGAACAAGACCGGACAGTCGACATCCTTTCCGGAAACAGTTCGGCCTGCTGCGAATCCAGGGGCTGGATATCGACACATGAAAGAGCAATCGAGGTCACATCGGTTTCCAACTGTAATCGGGAAAGATGTTCCTCGAGCAGCAACATCATCTGATCGGCCTTGTATGCGGGATAACGGCAGCCGACTTCAATCCGAATCAAATCTTGCGAATCCTTCATCAGATCGCAATGGAATAGCCTGGCAGCCATCTGCCTGCCTGCCAGGTATCGGCCAAGATCCTCCAGCAAGGCCCGCGCAGCCGGCCTAACCAGTCCCAGATCACGGGTCGGTAAATAAAAAGTCCGTTCCCCCAAAAACGATTCCGCTGGCTTGTAACGACTGACCGCTTCCGACCTTCGTGCCAGTGCCAGATCAAGAACCTGCAATGTCGATGCACCAAAACGCCTCGCCACACCATCCCGAGGAAGGCGCATCAGGTCGCCTAGCGTACGGATGCCGCTGCGCTGCATCCGGCCAAGGTGCCGTTCATCCCGTGCCACCCTGGATACCGGCAAATCATGCAATGCGGAGGCCAACTGCCGAGGATCTTGAATAATCCGCCCGGTACTTTCCAGCGCCAGCCAGAACGCGGCCCTTGGCGAAGCTGCAATAGCCACCTCGTGTTCAAAACCCAGTTCGTCCAGACCAGCGACCACTTTTCGATGTAGGGATGACAAGCCGCCGAAAAAACGCAGGCTACCCCAGATAGCGATAACAACGCTGTGGTCACCATACAACGCAACCCGGTCTGAAAAGCCCAGACTCCAATCTGCCAGCCGATCGAGTTTCCGCTGTTCCGCACCTGGGTCTCGCTCGTAAATATCCAGTTCCTGTTGCAATGACAGGGCGGCCTCCAGGGACATCCCTGAACGAATCCCTCCCGCCTCGGCTACCCGGTTGCATGCCAGCACCTCGACCCGAACAGCCTTTTCCTGTACGACAACAGAAGGTCTGGTTCGATCAGTATTCAGGGCCTCGACCGACAACCGGGGCAGATCGATGCATAACCAGAGTTCGCTGGATTCTCCAACCCTGAAACGCGCGTCCGAAGAATCCGGGCTTTCATGGATGAATGCGGCATCTTCGCTGTCGGGGTCATGATGAATGACTGACAAATCAGACATCAGTCGTGCCCTACCAGGTTCAAACGGAGACACCCACGGCGACAGGTTCCGCGTATCCTGAGAACATCGATGACGAATTTCCCGCCTTGTCTTGACAGGCCAAAACGGATTGCTGCCCAGGAACTTTGACGGACTGGTCTGGCACGAACGGAAACACGGTAAACCACCAGGATCGCCTGACTCGCCTGGGCCGCGACCTGGAGACGCCGAACCACCGCATCACTCAGAAAACCGCAACTTCTACCCGGAACGCTATCCGACCACAGTAATACCATGCCGCAAAGAGGGTTCAAAAGTGCCTTTTCAGCCGCCCACAAACCATCTTCCGGGCTTTCAGGCATCAGAAGATAAAATGAATCTAGATCCAGCCCGGCATCCATCAGTGCTGGAGCATAAGGCCGATAAGGAGGACTGACCATCATGATGAAGCGTTGGTCCGAAATCAGTGCCCGGATTGCCGGCAACATGAACCCAAGCTCGCCAATACCGATGGATTGCAGCATCAATTCAATGACAACACCCCGGGGCCAGCCCTTTCCGGGCAACATCTGATCCAGTTCCCTGTAACCGGTGGGAATCCCTCTGAACACAACGGCGCCGGAGCGGCCGCCTTTCCACAGGCCGGGCGTTGAATTAATCAACCTGTCCAGTTCACCAGACATTTGTTACCCCAGGTCTAGGCAACTGCACACCGTCCATAACAGTGAAATCTCGTACTTACGGCAATCATCAGGACAGCACGTTCCCCTGCCTGATCAATCCGGCCATGACGCCTTCAATCACCAGCTCTCGCTTGCGCAAGTCCACCCGGACAGGCTCGAATTCGGGATTCTCCGGCAACAGGGTGACGATGTTCTGGCGCCGGCGAAAACGTTTGACAGTTACCTCACTATCCAGGCGCGCAACCACGATCTGGTTATTTTCGGCAACCGGCGTTTTATGTACTGCGAGTAAATCACCATCCAGGATTCCCGCGTCCCGCATACTGGTTCCTTCAACCCTGAGCAAAAAATCAGCTCTCGGACGGAATAACCCTGGATCCAGTGATAAATGGTTCTCGATATTTTCTTCGGCCAGAATCGGCGTTCCGGCTGCAACCCGGCCGAGAACAGGCAATCCTGAAGGTGCCAGCAGGCTGATACCCCGCGAATGACCCTTGAGCTGTATGGCACCCTTGCGTTCCAGGGCATTCAAATGCTGGTAGGCCGCGTTATCTGACCGGTAGCCCATGTGCATCGCAATTTCATGCACGGTAGGCGGCATCTGCCGTTCGATTATGGATTGTCTGATAAATTCCAGAACTTTTTCCTGGATCCGGGTCAATTCCAGCATTGCATCACCTTATGGATATCTATACATGTATTTTTATACATAT
>DBZZ01000021.1:11479-22785 GCA_002311315.1 Methylococcaceae bacterium UBA1147
AAAATTGCGTTCGCGGGTGTTCCCGAATTTCTGCCGTGGCTGCTGCCCCATGACTGACGAAATGATCTGTTGTCCCTGCTCTAGGCTCAGGGGCATACTGAACATTTTCTTCAAGCGGTCTGCAGTGGACTCGAACCGCATCGACCGGGCCTTCAACCGTGAGGACGTAAGCGTGGTCAGTACTGTCGATGGAATTCATCATCACCCCCAGAGTCGTGGATTCCTCCAATCCGGGCAGCCCCGTAACCAGGATTAATCCCCGTGGTTTCCGGGTCACCTCAGCGAACGATTTGGGGTCACCCGGTTCTTGCAGCGTAAGCATCTTTGACAGGATGGTTCTGAACACCGGGGCTGCTTCCGTCCCCGGTTGAACGCGTTGGCCCGGAAGCGTGCGAACCCCAACAGCTAGAAGGAAAAATCGGTTTCCAGGGATTCTTTGTAATCCCATCGCTGTTTGTCGTTCATAATGTCGTCGACCAGCGAATGCACCTGCTTGTGTTCTAGCAACGGAACATTGTTACGGCGCATCTCTCCATCGACACGGGCCATGGGCGGCAACCCGGCTGACAAGTGCAAGTCCAAGGCGTTATTCTTAACACAGAAAGCGAGCCGTTCGGCGATGTCCACAACCCTCCCTGGATTCCTGAAGGGCATCGTTTAAGCCCGGTACAGCCAAGGAAAAATCACCCGATGACGATTAGCCAACGACTAAAGCAGGTGCGTTCACGAATACACCATGCAGAACAGACGGCCGGCCGGCCGGCCGGATCTGTCTGCCTGATGGCGGTCAGCAAGACCCAGCCACCGGCAGCCGTGGCCGCCGCTTATCGAGCGGGGCAACGACACTTCGGAGAGAATTACCTACAGGAAGCAATTGCAAAGCAGCGATGCCTGTCCAACTACCGGGTGACCTGGCATTTCATCGGTCCAGTACAATCCAACAAGACACAGATCATCGCCAGCCGCTTCTCATGGGTTCACAGTGTTGGTCGAATGAAGATTGCCAGACGCCTGAACCAACAGCGCCCTTTTGACCTCGGTCCACTGAACATCTGCCTGCAGATCAATATTGATGGTGAGGAAAGCAAATCCGGGATGTCAATCGAGCAATTGCCGGAACTGGCCGACGAAATTTCTAGCCTGCCGAATCTCCGCCTGAGAGGATTGATGGCCATCCCTGCCATAAGAGAAGACACCCCCTCCGCAAGCGCACCTTTCCGAAAGATGCGCAATGCATTCCACAACCTGGTGACCAAAGGTTACTGCCTAGACACCCTGTCCATGGGCATGTCCAACGATCTAGAAGTTGCGATTACGGAAGGTTCAACCATTGTGCGAATAGGGACATCGATTTTCGGCCCCCGCCGGATATCACAGCCAGCACCCGCAGACCCCAACACGGTCTAGGGAAAGGTGACCGGCAGCCGATCCGCCTGGTCACGCAAATACGACAACACCCGCCGTGCATTCTCCAGTTGCCCGAGGCTCTGCGGATCGGGAACGGATTCCGGATCGAGAAGCAGCCAGCGGTTCAGAATGGATTCAAGCTGAATTTTCTGCTGCACGGAGAAATGCCATTGATTGGAAAAGACTTCGGCGCGCCCGCCCACCGACCGCTGCAGCGAAGAAGCTAAATCCGAATATTCCGCAGCCAGTGCCTGAACCAGGTCCGTGCCGCTTTCGATCAGTTTGGAAACCTGCTTGGGCTTGATTGAATCCAGCGAGGTACCCGGGTTATCCGATACCACCTTGATACACTGGACAAGCTCTGCGGAAGAAAACCGGCACGCGGTTTCGTAAAATGCCGAAGCTTCCATATCGTATAACTCAGGCCTCTCGTAGCAGGTTTCCGGCCGTGACACGGTAACCAGTGCATCGGTACGGCAGAGTGGCTTGGTCACAATCGGCGGATACCAGCTCCGTCCTCGCTCAAGGTCGGTGATCTTGTGAACCAGACACACCTCACCCACGGGAAGCTCCGCGTGCCCTGCCACGCCTATATTCAACCAAACCTCAGTGCCAACATTCCCGTACCTGGCATGGGTATAAGCCAGCGCCGCCGCCATTGCCGTCTTGCCGACTCCACTCACGGTCAGCGTAAAATCCTGACTCCTGAAGATGGGAAAAAAGTTCTCGCCCATCAGGCGCGACAACCCCAACTGCTCGATCAGGGGTTTGGCTTCGCAGGGCAGCGCAACCATTAAGTGGATGGGCGGTTGCTCTTTAGCAGGACTATTCACAAGAATACCTTGCACAAATCGCTTCGTACCTGCGGACATCCTCGACCCGGTTTCTCTTGCGAGCGCCGTTGTAAAATATGCGTGCCTTTCGAACCAGCATTCGACAGGCAGCCTGGTAATCATCTGGGTTCAGTCGCCCCGCTTCGATGATGTTTTCCAGCGCCCTGATCCTGAACCGGTCCATCCCCCAGTAACGGGCCGACAACTGGTCGTCGTGCCCCCCGTACTTGACCAGCAATGGCATATCAACGAAAAGAACCGGATGGAAAGCTGCGATCCGCAGCCAAAGATCATAATCCTCGCAGGCTGGCAGGCTCTCGTCGAAACCCCCGATGGACTCAAGCAATGCCCGCTCCAGGATGACTGCTGAAGGAGACACTACACACAGCGGCAAACAATCCCTGAATATCCATCCCCCCTTCTTGCGATGCTTCTTCATGGGATTAACCCGCACTCCCCTTCGAATCCAGAGTTCGTCGCAATGACAAACCCGGTACCCGTCGTTCCTGGTCAATTCGTTCAGCTGGATCTGCAGTTTTTCCGGCAACCATTCATCGTCGGAATCCAGGAAGGCGATCCATTTGCAGGTCGAACTAGCAACGCCGAGGTTGCGGGCACTGCTCACGCCCCGGTTCTCCTGCAACAGTACGGTAACCGTAGGGAATTCCCGCGCAACAAGGTCGCTGGTACCATCGGTCGATCCGTCGTCAACAACGATGACCTGATCCGGCAAACGAGTCTGTCTCAACACCGAATGCAGGGCTCTTGGCAGAACCTCAGCGCGGTTGAGGCTCGGGATGACAACAGAGATAGTCTCATTCATCAATCCTTCCCATCAAAACAGAAGAGCAGCAACCGTGCGGAATTCGATTCCCGTAATTGTCGGTCGCAACCAATTCGTATAAGGTAATTGTTCTCAACAAAACAGCGAAAATCGAACCGTAATGTCGCCTCAAGACAAGCCCTGGTCGGAACGCCGGAGCCAGACCCGGGCGATGATCAAAGAACTCCTGCTAAGCAGGCAACACGTCTGGTCGCTCTACTGCACCATTGGCGGGCTGGATAGCTTTTCGTCTGACCAACCGGTGGAATCGCTGATCCCCGAATTCTGCCAGGCACTTGTCGATTATATCTCTCTCGGACATTTCGGAATCTACCAGAGAATCACGGACGGTAGGGAACGCCGGATAAACATCATCAAAAAAGCCGAGGAAATCTATCCGGGGATTTCCGACTCCACTGATGCTGCCATCGAATTCAATGACAAGTACCGAGCGGTATCGGGCGTTACCCTGGGTTCGCTTGCCAGTGACCTCTCACGCCTCGGGGAAGAACTGGCAACCCGCATCGACCTTGAAGATCAGTTGATAGAAACGATCGGCGGCTGAGCCAGCCCTGTTTTCCCAATCCCGCAATTACCGTTCGTCACCCAGGCATCACCAGTCCGACAGTTTGGTCATACATCAGGGATTTCCTTTAACAGCCGTCGACTGGTTCTCAGTCACAGAAACCCGATCGCCTGAATCGGTCGGGTCGGGAGGACCTCCACCAGGCAGAACCGGACTTTCTCTCCGCAACCTTGCCTCAAGTCTCCTGAAAGCGCTTTCAAGCATCTCGTCCATGACCACTTCATCTCCCATGGAAACGATGACACGTACCAGTTCCGGGATGCTGGTCTGGGTTGAAATCAGGTAGATCGGCTGAATATACAGCACCGAGTGTCCCAGGGGCATGATCACCATCCGGCCCCGGGTAACCGTGGATCCATGCTGATCCCAGAGCGTGAATTGTTCCGAGATCAGGGGGTCCTGGTCGATCAACGCGTTGATCTGGGCCGGCCCGTCGACCTGAATATCCTTGCGGAACTTGTACACCGCAATTTGTTCCGAGAAACCAGCGCCGCAGGTCTCGAAATCCAGAGAACCTGCGATGGCGAGCACGCTAAGGTTGTGGCGTTGTACCGGCGTCATCGGCTCAACCAAGATGAACCTCTCGATGCCTGGACAACCTTCGATCTCGGTGGTCAGAAAATAAGGCATCACTTTCTGATCGTTGGTCTTCGGGAAGTCCCATGTTTCGGCCTGCTGGTAGAAGGCTGCCGGATCACGCTGATGATATTTCGAATAGATCTGCATCTGGTAATAGAACAGATCTCTCGGGTAACGAAGGTGCGATTTCAATTCGGCAGGCATCTGTGAAACCGGCTGGAAGATTCCCGGGTAGGCCTTTCCATAACCGTTGATGATGGGGTCATCGCTATCGACCACGTAATAGCTCACCGCACCACTGTACGCATCGACCACTACCTTGACCGAATTGCGGATGTAGTTGATCTTTGTAACGGATCCGGTCTCGTCAAAACTCGCATCCAACGGTTTGGAGGCCGGGTATTGATCGGAGACCGTATAGGCATCCTGTACCCAGAACAGATTGTTCTCGGCCACCACCAGATAAGGATCCCGATCTAGCCGAAGGAACGGTGTCACGGTTGCGATTCGCTCCCTGATGTTACGCCTGATCAACATTCGGCTCTGATCGTTGATGCTGGTGGAAAAGAAAACCTTTTCCTCGTTCAGGTAAACCGAGAACAGCAGTTTACGAAACAACGAAGAAATCGGAATGCCCCCGATTCCCGCGTACTGGTCTGCAACGGGGTTCTTTCCGGCAATGTCTACAACGTCCAACAAGTTCGGAACGATCACATACGCGTAATCATCAAGACCGTAATAGATTTCAGGGTTCTTGACCCCGAAGCCGACCCCCGACTGAAGGGTCAGATCACGAAGATACCAATTGATTCTTCTTCCCGCGTCCTGTGCGGCCGGCGTCACCACAGCCCCATAACCATGGGTATAGCGAAGATGAATGTTTTCCCAGGTATGTGCTTCGTCAGGCATCTTTTCAATATTCAATTCCCGTGCGCTCAAGTTGACTTGCTGGGTCCTGCCATTAATCAGGTACCGGTCTTCATCAACGCTCTGGAACCGATAATACGGACGGATTCCCTGTAACTGGTTGTAAACATCACCCAACAATTCATGATCCCATACTGGAACATTCTGTAGATGGCCTTTGGTTGCCCAGTCCGCCAGATCGTTTTCCGGCGTCAGCGATACTTCAAAGTCCAGTGTTTCCACATTGGAAAGATTGTAGGCCGACAAGGTCGCTTCAATGTTCCCTTGCATGAACGCCTTTTCAGTTTCCACCGGATTCGGATGCACGACCAAGCGCGTCAACAGGCTGGGGCCGGCCGGTACATGTCGCAATGCCACAGCCAGAAGGAAAACGACCAGAAACCCAAACAGCGGCCGTTTCCCTGACTGCCCCTGGCTGTAAATCATCACGACGGCTGACACTGCTGCCAACATGAAACTGACAAGGGCTACCCAGATCAATGGCAGGTGGTACCTCATCTCCACATAACCGGGGCCAAAAAATACCGGTTCGTGGGAGGATTCATACACCAGACCGAACCTCTGTAGCATGAAACCCCAACTGACCAGCAGACAGACGCAGATCAGCAACCCGGCCAGATGAATTCTGACTCCCTTGGGATACTTCTCACCCGCCGATGCAAGCACCCGTTGTTCCAGCCAGTAAAGGAACGCAACCGCCAGCAGCAGCAACGCAAACGCGGTCAGCAGTTCCTGCTGGATCAGTCTGTAAATGGGAAACGAGAACAAATAAAAACTAATATCATTGTGATAGAAAGGATCGTTGATGCCCATCTCCGGAGCAAAGAAATACAGAAGGGCTACCTCCCACTGATCATAGAATGGAAACGCCACGATGACCGCCAGCACCACCGACACGACCAGATACACATCCAGTGCCCCGCTTTTGAATTTGTGGGCCAGCGTCCGCTTTACGCTGTCCACCTCCAGCAGGTTGTGAAGTGTTACACCGACAAAGTTGGATGCAACCCAAAAGTTAAGAAAGAAAACCAGGAAAAACAGCAAGGTTACTCCACCGGAAATAAAGTACCGGTAAAGCAGGCGGAGCCAGAAATAACTTTCGAATTCAAGCGACCGGAACCACCAAAGATCGACCATGAGATCGAGAAAAATGAAGTAGAACGCCCCGTACAACAGAGCCAATACAAGCAAAGCAACGCCGCCTGCAAGCAGGATTCGTTTTCCGATTGGCATGTTTTCCGGGCTGTAGCTGTGTTTTTTTACCCGGTCTGAGTCACCGTCCTTTTTAAAGGATTGCAAAGGATTCTCATCCGCCGATGGCCGAATCCGGCCGGATGATAGCAATCTTCGATACAAAGCGAATACAAGCAAACCAACGCCGCCTGCGAGCAGAATTCGTTTTCCGATTGGCATGTTTCCCCCGCTATATCCGTATTTCTGTACCCAGCGTGAGTCGCAGTCCTTTTAACGCGGTCAGAGGGTTCTCATCCGGCGATGGCCGGATCCAGCCTGTGGGGAGCAGTCTCCGATCGGAAATGAAAATTAACCCCGATGCCTGTCCATGACACTGCCATTTTCCGACAGCCCATTCACCCGGAATCCTTTCCGAAGTCAGACTCCAGTCTACGACAACCGCATTTCATTTTCGAACAACCACCAGCCGCACCGCAAAGCTCCTCGAGATTCAGCAGCAAAAACGGGGGGTTCTTTTCAGTCTGGCCGGAACAGCCAAGATAACCCGGTGCAGAGTTCGGGATTTTCGGAAAGTTCCGGTATCATACTCCATGCTAAATGGCCGTTAATAAAGATTAACCCGGCGATGATTGTCCATTTCAACTAGAGACACGATAAGGAAAATCAATGAAAAAAACCGTACTTTTTTGCAGCGCCCTGTTAACCGTTCCTGCATGCCAGAAGGAATCATACGTCGCTACGTACAATTACAACGACCTAACCATAACATCAAGCTATGGCAGGTTTGCCAAGGACAATGCTTCGGCACAGAAAAAAGGGCAGCTTGAATTCAAAAGTGATTCAAGGTCTGTGTGCCGCAAAGAATTCGGCGGTGGCTGGTCACTATCAGAAATCAAGAACCCCGGGGAAATGAACTGCGAAGAAACATCCGACGGATATCACTGCCGAATAAAGGATGCTCAACTGTCCTGCAAGCAGGTGATTGACAAGGGTTTCGGCAACTGAATTCCACGGACTGAGTGAGACATTCAATCCTGTAACCGAGGGAAACGGATGAAATGCCCGCTCGCAGCAGGCGTCGTTCATGCAGGTATTCACTCTAACAGCGGAATTTCATGCTGTAACTGTCGAACCCAGACATGACCGGTCGCAGCACGCTGGCCAGGGCTGGAATAACTGTAGCGGTAAAAACGGGCCCGAAGATAAGCCGGTCGTTGCCCCGAAAATGGCACCTTCAGAAAAAGTCTTTCAACAGCTGGACTGGCCTCGTCGAGCTGATGGATCAGCCGGTAAAACCAGAAAGGCGGCCGCTCCGGCCTGAGTGCCGCAAACCACATTTGCCAGTCCAGCCTCGGCTGGTGCGGTATCAACCAACCAAGGTCGGTGTCGAGACTTCCGGGTTTGTACTTGAACTCGTAGGGAAACCATGTGACTCCATCCATCGAGGCCTGGATCTCGATCTCTCCCCTGTTCCTAGTCATCACCGCGAACGGACCATAGGTGTTCGCTATTCCGAGAGTGAGCGTTGCCGCCATCACCCCGTAAAAGGGCTGCACAGGCCGGGATCGATAGTATGATGACCAGGCCAGGGTAGCATTGCTCAGCAGGACGATGAATGCAAAGGTTGCGGCCAGGCTGGTTCCCCATCGGCCAGGCCGCGGAGAACCGTTCTCGATCCAGGATACCCTCTCGCTTCCCACCAGCCTCGATACCTGGCTGTCATCGAAAAGAAAAAGACACAGTAGAATGGTCAGCAGATTAAAAAAATTGTAATTGCCGGTAAGAATGATGGCGCTCTGCAGCAAAATGAATGCTCCTGCTGCTGCCAAACGCAATCGCCCGGGTGCGAAAATGAAAAACGCAACGACCAGTTCAATCAGCAAAACCCCGGCCACGCAAACCTGGTGAATCCACAACGGCAGATGGTGAACGTACCAGGCCAGGGGCGTTGGCAGAGGCTGGGTTTCATAGTGATACAGCAGGGCTGTCAGGTTGGTCCATGCAGCATCACCACTGGCCACTTTCACCAGGCCACTGAGGAACATGAAGCGGAACAGCAGCCATCGAAACAGGAACACGATGATGGTCGAACCGCTGCACAAGAGGATCGCCAGAAAACCGGCTTCAAGCAGGAACATGTCCCACTGAAAACGCATGAAGTCCTGACCAGCGAAGACCAGCGACAGGTAAAGCCCGTAGCAGGCAACCAAGGCACCCCTTGTAAACCGGTCTGAAAGAACAGCCACGCCGCCAAGGACACCCACCAGGCAGGCCCCGAAAAGCACCGGGTCCGATGCATTGACCCAGAAAATACTCGGGTACATCCAATAGGCAGAGGGGCCCAGTGACTCCCGGATAGCCGCCAGTTTGGACTCGATGGGCAGGATTCCATCAACACCAACCAACCCTTCCACTTGAATGGCCATCGAGGCAAAGGCTGCAATATAGATCAACCCAAGAATGCGAAGAAACAACCAATTGACCACCGCATACCGAGGATAGCCAGAATGGGCATCACCGAAAGAAACTTCAGGGATGCGGGCTACCTGCAGTTTGTTGCCCATCATGAAGCCATAAGGAAAGTGCCCAACAGCAGCGGACCACGGAAACCGCCGACAAAAAGGCAGTCCCGAAGCACAAAGTGACAATCGTGCTCAACACTGTTTCTGTAACAATTTCCGCCAGTCATAGCAAACCAGGGTTCGTCAGCCCATTGCCAACCTATAAGCAAATGCCTGACGGCAGTTTTACCCTACACCTGGTTTTACTGCAAACTGGTTGGAATACAGGGCCGAACCGGAAACTGGCTGATGGCCTATAGGAAGAAAGGGGTAGTAGAGGGAAAGCCAACGATCAGGAACCGCTCGCTTGTGGGAGGAAGGTTGCGCGGATTGAACCCCGATTCAGATGGAGCCAGATCGGTGACACGGAACAAGGACTGCAAAAAAAAGCGGGGAGGTGTTCTGTCTACCAGTGCTGTTCTTCGTGGGCCTTGATCAGGACCTTGATCAGGGCCCACGAAGCACCGAGCATGACGATCATGCAGACCCACTCGAAGGGTTGCACGCTGGTGGGGTCCTCGTCGAAGACAATGATCAGAAAACCCGAGGCAAAGATTAAAGCAACGTAGCTGACAACCTTCATACCGATGACCTAACCAAGCACACAGGACTCTTATCAACCAGGATGACAGTGAGTAACCGAAGCAAACACCTGTGATAGGTAAAAATGCCGGAGACAAACACCGAAAAAACGCGATAGAAAAAAGATCTGATTATCCAGAAAATTCAAGAATCGAGGCATTTCTTCCATTCAAAGAGAACCCTTAACCGCCCCTAGGCTTCATGCGACCTGAGATCCAAACTGACCATTCGGAGATCCAATCAGACAACAATACACCTCGTTAAAATCCGGTAGATTCAAAGCAGGCGGAAAAGGTTCCCTCCGCCATTGAAAAACTATTCCAATCAGAAATTATCCTTCAATGCTTGGAAATTCGGAAGGGCCTCGTTAAGTAGCTTGATGTTATCCGCGAGTGGTTTACCTCTTTTAATATTGATTTTCGTTCTTTTCAAACGATTAACTGCTCGCTGTAAAGGCGCTCCATTGGCAATTTCGAGTTCGTCGGTTGCATCGATAGCGAGCTGGGCTTCCTCTTTCGTTAAATTTGCATCGCCGGCTTCGGCAGCGGCAATTGCCGCTTTAGTATGAGTCATCGCCAGATCGATCATTTCCATGGTCTGTTGCTGGTTTAGGAGGGTGGAAGTGGCCAGTGCATTGTTACCCATGACACCCAAAGCACTCACCAGCAGTATCAGAAAAAAGCCTCGAATTGTTCCGCTTGCGTTCTTGTTCATATTCATAGAATCCTTAAATTTACGTAAATTGAATTACCCGGTGAAAGGCAGCGGCCAGATCAATGCAACGCAGAACCCACTAGTCCACTGAAAACCGTCAGGGTAGAATTACGATCATCGATGCGCGTCAGTTGTGCAAATATTCGTCTTCTACGACCAACTCAGCGGACCCAAGAAACCCCGTTGCCCGCCGAATGGTACCATAAAATCAAGCTAAGACACGATGCGAACGATCAACCTTAAACACAACTACCGACCTCCATTCGAAAGCAACACCCGGTTTAAAAAACGGATGCAAAGCGCCGCGAATATCGAAACGACGATGAACCGGAAAGAGCCCTGCGCCAGCGAGAACAAAGAAGGGTTACGGGCCGGCGACTGCTTGCTGTCGGGCAACGAACGGCACCCAATGCAACGAGGTTCTTCGATCCCCTTTAGCCCCTTTCACGGTTAACCAGACCATGCCCATCTGCGAAGACACGGTCATTGAATTCCTAACTCGGAACCCCGATTTTCTGCTGCGGAATCCGGATCTGGTTCGACACATCGAGGTTCCCCACGGATTCAACGGAAAAACGGTTTCGCTGATCGAACACCAAGCTCAGCTTCTGCGCGATCGCTTGCGGGGAATCGAACAGCAATACGAGGGTGAAACACTCAGAAGCCAGGCACACCGCAGCTTGGGCAGAGCGATGTACACGGCGGTCAGGTCGATGTACCAAACGGATGAGGGTGACGAACCATTGCGAATACTGGAACACTTTTTGACGGACCATTATGCCGCGAACAACATTTGTATTTTCGCGGCCGGAGACATTGCATCGGCTTCCAGCAAAGAGCAAAGGCACCTGCTTCGTGCGCTCGACCCGTGGCGACGCAGCCTGTTTACCGAACTGTTGAACAACCCGAAACCCTTGTGTGACAGCCTACAGTATGAACACAGGGTGGCCCTGTTTGCCAAAGCAGCGGAGCAGATCCACTCGTCTTTGCTGTTGCCCTTTCGTCTCTACGGCGACGAAGCCCTTCTTGCCGTGGGCAGTGACTCCTGGCACCAATATCAACAGGGAATCGAGCTGGATATGCTACGGACGGTTCTTGAA
>DBZZ01000021.1:22926-28305 GCA_002311315.1 Methylococcaceae bacterium UBA1147
CTCTGTTGTACTATTCGGCGGACACTTTTCCGTAGCGAGCCAGAACGAGGAAGACCGCATGTTTTTCACCATGATCTTCAGCATCTTCATCGCCTGGTGGATTTACCAGACCTGCGTGCGATCCGGAATCTCCCCCTGGAAACCGATCCTGGCATGTCTGGCATCCTTTTATCTTTCGATGCGCCTCTCTCACAACCTGTTGTTCGACCTGCTGGTCGGAAAAAGCGAGGTCAATCAGCATTCGATCGGATACGGCATGGCAATCCAGTTCAGTTCGATCCTGGCCGGACTTCTTGTGGTCCTTGTGGTCCGGCGATTGCTTTTCAGGAAAGCCTGAACGTTTCGCATCGCTGACGCACCGGCAAATGCTCCACGTTGCACGAAGTAGAGCTGGCTTGATCCGTGTCAAAAAACCATCCGCTAACATCCGGTTGGTCCCTGGCCATGCGATAATGTCAGAGCCAACCCGGACCCGATTGAAATCGGGATCCGACCCCCTGGCCCCGACGACACAGCACCGGGTTCAGCCCGGCCTTTAACCACTAGCTGGTTTTACACATGTTGTACAACATTACATACGTTCTTAACAATCTGTTTGGTGAACCGTACGGATTCGAGGAAAACCCAGTTAATCAGAACCCGGTCAACCGGTTCAAGAACCGGCTGGATGAAAAATACGTAGATTCCTTGGCTGAGCGCGAGATCATTCCCAGCCAGATACTTCCCACCTTCGACGCGGACAGTCCCGACCTGGTCGAGGAAATGACGAAACCTCGGCGGTTGAACGGATCCTTCGTCATCAGAGGGCTGATCAAGAACTTTGACTGTTACCGGAAGTGGAATCTCGACTATTTCGCGGAGAATTTCGGCGATACGAAAATCACCGTCTTCTCCGACGGCAAGGAGACACTGAACAGCCGCCTGGGCTTTTGCCGGCGCGAACTGATCGAACTGAGTATCAACGACTTTGTGCGCCGACTGCAAAACGGCGAGAATCTCTATTTCAACAACGCCAGTGAAATCTTCTACAAACACCGGCAAATCGTGGACGACATGGAGCTGCCTCGTCTCAACCAGACCTTTGGCCGAACCCTGGATTTCAGCATCAACCATATTTTCTTCGGACGCAAGGGCGGCGGCTCGGCACTGCACTGCGCCAACACATCGAATTTCTTCTTCAATACTGTAGGTCGCAAGCACTGGGTGCTGATCGAACCCCAGTATTCACGTTTCCTGCGGCCGGTACCATCGAAGGATGGCATGTTTTCTGTATCAAAAATGGACTGCTTCGACACCAGCGAAGACAACCCCCTTCTAAAACTTCCGCGTTACGAAATCATTCTGGAACCAGGGGACATGCTGTTCAACGCACACTGGTGGTGGCACGGTGTAAGTAACCTCAGCGATTTCAGTATTGCCGTGGCCAACCGATGGACGAATCATCCGGTACACATGCTCGCCAACAACCTATTCTACTCGCACCTGGTGTTTTACCATCCCTCGACCATGTCGGACATCTTCTCTCTGATGTTCTCGAACCTCACTGGCAGGAACGACGGCAGCCGGAACGCTTCTTACGAGAAAAACCACCTCGACGCATTGGCCAATACCAAGGGTAAATAATTCTTTCGCCCATACCCTTCCGTCGGAAGATGAGAATCGGGCAAAGCTGGGATGGAATTGAAAACACCCTTCGACTGAACCAAAAAACGGCCTCCGGGGTCGACGAAACACGGGCAGGTTGCAGGCCGTCCTTTGCCGTTCATGGCTCTGGAAGGCGCGCCGCTTTCAGAAGAAGCAATAGGGATGCCGAAAAGGTCTGCTCAAACCTTGATACCGATCCCGCGATGGAGCAGGAAAAGGCTGGTCAACACGAGAACCACGACAAAAAGGCCGACGATCAGAAACGCTGTCACCACGTCGATGTCCGAAACACCGATCAGACCGTACCGGAAGGCATTGACCATGTAGAGAATCGGGTTCACCAGCGAGATTTTCTGCCAGAAGTCCGGCAAAAGATCGATTGAATAAAAAACGCCGCCCAGGTAGGTCAGCGGCGTCAAAACAAAATTTGGAATGATCGAAACATCATCAAAACTGTTGGCCAACGTTGCATTGATGAAACCAGCGAGAGCAAAAAGGATCGCAGTCAGCACCATGACTGCCGCCGCGACTCCGTAGTGGTGCACGTTAAGCTGAGTAAAGAAACCCGAAACCAGTGCCACCACGAATCCGACGATAAGGCCCCGAGCCACGCCACCGCTCACGTACCCGGACAGAATCACCCAGTTGGGAACCGGCGCGATCAATAGTTCCTCGATATGCCTCTGGAACTTCGTCGAATAAAACGATGAAACCACATTATTATAGGAATTGCTGATCACCGCCATCAGAATGATTCCGGGCACCAAGTACTCCATGTATGGCTTTCCATCCATGTCACCAATGCGCTCGCCAATCAGGGTGCCGAAGATCAGGAAATAAAGCGACGTGGTGATCACCGGCGGGAGAAGGGTCTGCGGCCAGATGCGGGCAAAACGCCTGATCTCCCGCCTCAGGATGGTCTGGTAAGCAATTCGCCAGTTCATGATCAGCCTTCCGATGAAAAATCGGAGTCAGCCGATCTTTTTTTTTCATCCAGCAAGCGCATAAATAGTTGTTCCAACCGGTTGGATTTGTTGCGCAAGCTCGATACAACCAGATTATGATCGGTCAGTTCCCGAAAAAGGCCGTTGATGTCCTGTTCCCGCCGGACATCGACAATCAGGGTTGTCGGGTCGAGCTGCTCAATGTGGTAATTCACCAGGTCTGGCAAATGATCTACCGGGATTGTCAGATCCAGCACGAAACTTTCCGTATGCAGGTCAGCGAGCAGAGTCGCCATGTTGGTCATCTCTACCAGCTGGCCATGATCGATGATTCCGATATGACGGCAGAGGCTTTCAGCTTCCTCTAGATAATGCGTTGTCAGTATGATGGTCGTCCCTTCACGGTTGAGTTCTTCCAGGAATTCCCACATGGACCGGCGAATCTCGATATCGACACCGGCGCTTGGCTCGTCCAGCATCAGCAGTCGCGGCGAATGAACCAGTGCCCGGGCTATCATCAAACGGCGTTTCATTCCGCCTGACAAAGAACGGGAAACCGAGTCTCGTTTTTCCCACAGGCCAAGCTGGCGCAAGCAGGCTTCAGCTCTGTCCCCGGCTTCTTCCGGCTCTATCCCATAATAACCGGCCTGCGTTACCACGATATCCATCACCTGTTCGAACTGATTGAAATTGATCTCCTGCGGAACCAGCCCAATACAACGTTTGGCCAGGTCCCGTTCCCGACCCAGGTCGTGTCCGAATACTGAAACACTGCCGCCGGACTTATTAACCAGTGAACAGACGATCCCGATCGTGGTGGATTTCCCGGCCCCGTTAGGCCCTAGAAGAGCAAAGAAATCTCCCTCTGTAACGTCCATGCTGATGCCTTTCAGCGCTTCGAAACCATTCGGATAAGTCTTTCTCAAGTCGCGGATCGTCAACGCGTTCATAATTGTTCTCGTGTCACTCGCCGGCTAGAAATGGACCAATTGATGCGGAAACGGGGCTGGTATTTAACAAAAGTCTATTTCCCAGACACCGGGGCCATAGAGTGTCCGGGAATCGGTCAGCATGGGGGGCCAGGAACAGACCCAGACGATTGAAATCCAGAAACAAAAAGAAAACCTTGCGCTGCCTCACGGGCTCTGATGTTCGCCGGGACACACGGCTGATCCAAGCATCTCGCGGGCATTGCGAGACAGGCGATTCAATTCATCTTCCATGCGGTCCTGCAACGTCTGCATTTCGCCCTCATTCAGAGATTTATCGGCAACAACCGGCTCCCCAACCACCAGCACGATACGGGCAAAAGGTTTCGGAATAACCAGCTGGTCCCAGGTTTTTAGAATCCAGGCCCGGTCGGCCGCATAGGCAAGAGGCAGCATAGCGGCACCGGTAAGACGCGATAGATTCACCCACCCCTGTTTAAATACCCGTGGAGGCCCCTGCGGGCCATCTGGAGCGCTTGCAATCGACAACCCGTCACTGGTGATGGCCAGATAAATATCACGCAGGCTCTTTGCCCCACTAACAGACGACGAACCCCGAATACAGCGAACACCCAGGAAATCAAAAAGCCTCGCGCCGATATTGCCGTCCCTCGACGGGCTGACGAGGAATCCCAGCTTTAAGCCCCGTTTCATGGCTCCAACCAAGAACCAGGTACAGTAAACGATCTGGTGATGCCAAAAACATGGCAACAGGGCTTTTTCCTCCCGCAGCATCGGTTCAAGATTAGACAAACCTTCCACCTTGTGCAGCCGGTAGCTACTGATCATCAAACGGGCAAACAGGTAAATCAGGTGAGGGGCCAGACTGCGTTCAAGCTGACGCACCCTCTGCGGACGGTTGTTCCAGGAAAGCCGCACCTTGCCTATTCCTCTTTGGTCTTGCGTTTTTCGAGTACTGCAGCGAGCCGGGATACACTCGGGTATTCGAACAGGTCACTGACCTCCACTTTTCCCGGAAATTGCTCCTCGATACGTTCGTGGATCTGCGCCAACTTGAGAGAACTGGTTCCGACTTCGAACAGGTCATCATCCGCCCCGATCTCGCGATCATCGATCACGGAATCACAGATAGCCAGCAGGATTTCTTGAACACTCCCGGCTACTAGGGGCTGATCTGCCTGTGAAGATGTCATCAATTCCCTGATCGAGCAGACCGCCGAGTCGAATTCACCAGCACGGAAACGTTCTGCAAGCTTGTACCTCTGAATCTTTCCACTCGTTGTTTTGGGTATTGTTCTTACCGGAATCACGTATTCCGCATTCACACCGACCTTTTCGTTCAGAAGACGTCGCAGTTCACGGACAGTGGGAAGGAACCCCGCCATCTCGCCCCTGTGCAGAACACAGATAACAAGCGCCTCTGAATCCCCCGCCTCGTTGTGTAGCCCGAATGCGACCACTTTCCCCTGCTCGATTCCGCCATTCGTTTCGCAGAGGCTTTCGAGATCGTGGGGATGAAAGTTTTGCCCGTTGAGAATAATCAAGTCCTTCTCACGACCAGCGATAAACAAGTTACCGCCGAACTCAAAGCCAAGGTCACCGGTATCCAACCAGCCATCTTCCAGAAACGCATCCCGGTTCAATTCGGCATCCGCATAATATCCGGCCGTCACGTTGTCACCACGAATCAGGATATGACCGATGTATCGGGTCGCAGCTGGCTGTTTTTCATCTCCAACTATCATTACTTCACAACCATCGATGGCCCTGCCAACACTGACCAATTCCAGCGAATTCGGACCGGACTCGGAAACAATAGACACCTGCTGACCAAGTGCCAG
>DBZZ01000021.1:28336-49335 GCA_002311315.1 Methylococcaceae bacterium UBA1147
CAAGTGCCAGCGTGTTCCTCTCGACATGAACCGAAACAACAGGCGTCTCGGGATCACTGAAGCTAACGGCCAGACTCGCTTCGGCCAAACCATAAACCGGACACATCGCCCGATCATCGTAACCAAATTCGGACAGCGTTTGAGAAAACTCGCGACAGAGGCTGGCCGAAATCGGTTCCGCACCGTTCAACACAAGCCGCACACAAGAAAGATCCAACTCACCGGGCTGGCTATTGAACCTCTTCAACAGGTGCTTGATTCCAAAATTAGGTGAGGCGGTAAGTGTCGCACGTTTTTCGCTGATTTTCTGCAACCACAGCATCGGCCGACGAACGAACAATTCGGTCGGCATCAGGAACATCGGAGCATTGGCCACCACCGGCGCCAAGTGAAAACCGATGATTCCCATGTCGTGGGTCATGGGCATCCAGCTCAGGCTGCTGTCGGTTTCGCGTACCCGTACTCCGTTCAATATGCCGCGAATATTGGTCATCACGTTGTGATGGCTCAATACCACGCCTTTCGGATTCCCGGTCGAACCGGAGGAAAACTGGATGAAAGCCCGCTGGTTGGGTAATACGTCCTGTAACTGGCCGCTTTCACTGCATTGCGCTGGAACCGGTGACAAAACCGTCTTCTGGCAAAGCAAACTGAATTCGTGTTCAAGCGACTGCTCTTTACAGTATTTCTCGAACTTCCTCAGGCTGTTTGTCGTAGCATAAAGCCGGGGACGTTGCAGTTGCCGGAAAATACCGAGCAATTTCCGGAAATGCGCGTCACCTACCCCGATTGCAAGAGGCACTGCAACAATGCCCCCAAGCAGGCAGGCCCAGAACCCATCCACGAATTCCTCGTTGGTATCCACCAGCAGGACCATCTCGTCCCCGGGAGAGACCTGATGATGCTGCAAATAAGCCAGCAGGCCCAATGCTCGTTCCCGCAGCTCATAATAAGTGACCCGCGTTTCATCAGCCATTCCATGGATATAGGTGATCGCACGGTCGCCTTGAGCACTGAGTTCTAGGGCTTCGACCAACGTAGTAGAATCCGGCTTCATTCGTTTACTGGTCTTCTCAATCTAATTTCCATACCTTTTCATTCGGTGGTTAAGCCATCGCCGGCCAAGTAATCCAGCTGGCCGCGCAGCACTCAAGTTTTCTGGAATCAAGACAAGAAAGGTCGCTATCGCTGAACGGTTCCCCCGACGGAAAAGTCTGGAATAAATACGGGCGACGTCAGCCATCTATTTTATCCAAGGCTCCTTCACAAATACAGGTCGGCCAGGGGAGTGTGCGGCAAGCATCGGTGCACCAGGGATCGGACCGGAACGTTGGTGGCAATTGAAGCCTTGTGCTGGCTTCCACAGCCCAGGTCTAAAAGACTCCATTCTGAGGCCTCGCCGCAAGAGACTGGCAGAAAAACCGGATGGTCGAGATTGACACCACCCAGTACACACTTGCTCATTCCAAGCGATATTCCGGTTCCCTGAGCCTTGATAATGGCCTCCTTTCTAACCCAGATCGAAAAAAACACATCGATTTTCCGCTGCTCCGGCAGTCGCTTCCAGATCACTTTCTCGGCTGGTGAACAGACCCGATCAACCATGCCTTCCAGGTTGCGGATTTCACGACAGCATTCGATGTCGACTCCCAGCATACTGTTCGTGCCGAAGGCAATCAGGACACGGTCAGACGTATGAGAAACGTTGAATACCAGGACTAAGCCATCAAATTCCTGGGCCAGGCGGGGTTTCCCGAATTCGTCATAGGACAGTTTTATTTGATCCGGAACCACACCCGTGTAAGCTGAAAGCAGCAAGCGAAGCCATGCTCGACAGGCCACAAACTGAGCACGATGTTGATCGACCCTGAGCCGGTCTGCACGCGCCTGCTCCGCACTGTCCAGAATACGGTACAGACTCTCAGGATTGCCTTGTTGGCAAAGATTCTCGCCTTCCCAAACGTGAACAATTCCTTCGGCCAGCTTGAATCCTGAACGATCCAGAGTCGTTTCCGAGGGCACCATGGAATCCTTGCCGTACAGCAAAAACTCAGTCTGCCCCAATTACATACTCGAGGATTTCGACCACCTGTTCCGGCGTCCTGGCAACGGCCGCAGCCGCGGCATCCACTTCTTTCAGTGCATGGGTCAGTTCCGGGTCGTGCAATGTAATCATCGATTTCCCCCGGGCCGCGGCATAGCCCGCATCAAACGCCGCATTCCACTGCCTGTATTTGTCGCCGAAACGGACAACCACTATGTCAGCCCGGTCGATGAGCGTCCGGGTACGGATGGAATTGATCTTCGATGCCTTGTGATCCTTCCAGAAGGCCGAATCTTCGCTCCCCAGGATCCGCTCGCCGCAATCATCGCTCGACGTGTGGTCCGTTACCGGCGAATAAAACTTTACAGGCAATCCATTTTCTCTGGAACCAGCTTCTATTTTTTCCCGCCAGTCGCTATGGATTTCTCCGGAAAGATATATGTTCCAGCTCATTGTATGACTCCAGGTTGGTCGTTCACCCGTCGAAATACCGGGCACAAAGGTAAACCGGTAATTGTAAATCAAACGGCTTCATTTCGATATCGGGCCGGACAGTCAGTATCCAGACACCCTCGCAACTTAAAAACCTAGCCGAAAATGTTCACCAGCATTCGAAGCTTCCGGTAGTCGGCGGACGTCACCGAATCCGACCACACCATTAGACCGCGAAACCCGCATCCAGCCGAAGCAGGATCAAATGGAATGTGGATACACTGGACCTGAGCAGGCCAGCCCGGGCCCATGGTGTGCCATCAATCCTGACGGACCATCCGTCCTGTTCACCGAACCCAATCGCCGGACCAAGAGACCGCCTCGAGCCCCGATCTGCCTCTGGTGAAACTGCCACGCCCCACCAACCATCAGCATCAACAGGATACGCAAAGGCCATGACATACCGGAGATGGCAACGCCAGCCAGAGCCAGCAGATGGATAACGACCAGGAACTTGCCGAACAGCAAGGACCGCTCAGGATGTAATTGCAGAGAGAGACCGGATAGTTCGGACAATCTTTAAAATCCCGCCGTCAATCGGATCCTGCCCACCAATGAAGAATCGCTGCAATTCGGTATCGGGTAGGTCAAGCAGAGCTTCGAACAGGAACTGCTCAGCGGCCGGCGCTTCATCATAACAGCGCTCCAGATACCGGGAAAGGATGATGTCCAGTTCGAGACTGCCACGCCGGCACAACCACTGCAATTTCGACCGATTGGCCAATGGCGGAAAAAATTACTGCCGTTCGACCAGATGTTTCTTGATCTCGGCAATCGCCTTGGCGGGATTCAGGCCCTTAGGGCAGGTATCGGTGCAAGCCATGATCGTGTGACAACGGTACAGCTTGAAAGGGTCTTCAAGATCATCCAGGCGTTCGCCGGTGTTCTCGTCCCGGCTGTCCACAATCCACCGATAGGCCTGCAGAAGAATCGCCGGGCCCAGGTAGCGATCACTGTTCCACCAGTAACTCGGACAACTGGTCGAACAGCAGGCACAGAGTATGCACTCGTAAAGGCCGTCGAGCTTGGAACGGTCCTCTACGCTCTGCAGACGTTCACGATCCGCAGGAGCCGGGGTCTGGGTTTCGATCCATGGCTTGATGGAGGCATACTGGGCATAGAAGTGAGTCATGTCCGGAACCAGATCCTTGATCACTTCCATGTGCGGTAGCGGATAGATCCGGATTGGACCGTCCAGGTCCTCGATGGCCTTGGTACACGCCAGCGTGTTTTTACCATTGATGTTCATGGCGCAGGAGCCACAAACCCCTTCTCTGCATGAACGTCTGAATGCAAGCGTCGAATCGATTTCGTTCTTGATCTTGATGATCGCGTCGAGAGTCATTGGGCCACACGTATCCAGATCGATCTCGTACACGTCCATCCTGGGGTTCTCGCCAGAATCCGGGTCCCAACGATAGATTTCAACGCGTTTAATATTGCCGCCCTGCTTCTCCGATAGGTGTTCTTTCCCTGGCTGGACGACGGAATTCTTCGGCAATGTAAATTCAACCATGGCTATTCCAGATTCAATGAAATTAGATGGATACGGACCTTAATAAACCCGCTTCTTGGGCGGAATCACATCCACCTCATCGGTCAGCGTATAAAGATGGACCGGTCTGTAATCGATTGTCGTCTTGCCGTCATCATCGCGCCAGATCACCGTATGCTTCATCCATTCCTTGTCGTCCCGCGCCGAGAAATCTTCCCTTGCGTGACCGCCGCGACTTTCGGTCCTGTTTTCCGCCGACCGGATGGTAACACTCGCCTGTCCGATCATGTTGTCGAGTTCAAGCGTTTCAACCAGGTCGGTATTCCAGACCAGAGAACGGTCGGAAACCGAGACATCCTTGAAGGCAGTTTCAACCTGGTTGATTTTCTCGACACCCTCGGACAGAACCTCCCCTGTTCTGAATACCGATGCATGATTCTGCATCGCCCGCTGCATATCGAGTCGAATGGCAGCTGTCCGTTGATCGCCGCTGGCATAGCGGATTGCGTCAAAGCGATCCAGCGCCTTTTCGCAGACATTTTCTGAAAGCGGTTTATGCGCTGAGCGCGGTTCAATCAGTTCAGAACAGCGGACGGCGGCTGAACGTCCAAATACAACCAGATCCAGTAGCGAGTTCGACCCCAGGCGGTTTGCACCATGGACCGAAACGCAAGCCGCTTCGCCAATCGCCATGAGTCCCGGAACCACCGTATCGGGGTTACCGTCCTCAAGGGTAACCACCTCCCCCCGGTAGTTGGTCGGGATGCCGCCCATGTTGTAGTGAACAGTCGGGATGATCGGGATCGGTTCACGGGTGACATCGACACCCGCAAAGATACGTGCCGTCTCTGCGATGCCCGGCAACCGTTCCTGGATCACGGCCTTGCCGAGGTGTTCCAGGTGCAGGTAGGCATGATCCTGTTCCAGCCCGACCCCGCGTCCTTCACGGATTTCAATGGTAATTGACCGGCTCACGACGTCGCGTGAAGCCAGGTCCTTGGCGTTGGGGGCATAGCGTTCCATGAACCGCTCGCCCTCCGAGTTGGTCAGGTAACCGCCTTCCCCGCGAACTCCCTCGGTAATCAGGCAACCAGAACCATAGATACCGGTCGGATGGAACTGAACGAACTCCATGTCCTGCAGCGGCAGTCCGGCTCGCAGCACCATCGCGTTACCGTCGCCGGTACAGGTATGGGCCGAGGTACAGGAAAGGTAGCAGCGGCCGTATCCACCGGTGGCAAGAACGGTCACATGAGACCGGAACAGGTGAAGGCTTCCGTCATCCAGACACCAGGCCAGAACGCCCCGACATTCCCCGCCTTCCATGATCAGGTCCAGCGCGATGTATTCGACGAAGAATTCCGCATCGAATTTGAGTGACTGCTGGTACAGGGTCGCCAGGATTGCGTGCCCGGTCATGTCGGCCGCCGCGCAGGTTCTCTGCGCCGTACCCTGACCGAAATGGGTTGTCATTCCGCCGAAGGGCCGCTGGTAAATCTTGCCCTCCGGGGTTCTGGAAAAAGGTACGCCGTAATGCTCAAGTTCAATGATCGATGGAATCGCTTCCCGGCACATGTATTCGATCGCGTCCTGATCTCCCAGCCAGTCCGAACCCTTGATGGTGTCGTACATGTGCCAACGCCAGTCGTCTTCATCCATATTCCCGAGCGCGGCGCTGATACCGCCCTGTGCCGCGGCGGTATGACTGCGGGTCGGGAAAACCTTGGTGATACAGGCGGTCTTCAGCCCTTTTTCGGCCATCCCAAAGGTAGCCCGCAGTCCGGCACCGCCAGCGCCAACTACAATCGTATCGTAGGTATGTTCTATAAGTTCGTAACTTTGTGCCATGAGATTTTCTTCTTTATCCGACCATGATAATGCGCAACGTTGCGTACAACGCTGCCAGTGCATAGAAGATCAGGATCAGCTTTGTCGCCAGGATTGCCGATAGCTTCATCCATTCCACATGGACATAGTCTTCGATCACCACCTGAATACCCAGAATCGCATGATAAAACACGGCGACAATGGTCGAAATCAGCATAACCGTATTCCACGGAGAAGAGATCCATCCAACAATCTGTTTGTACTCAGCTCCGGGGATCATGACAATCGCGATGCCGAACCACAGGGTCAGTGGAATCAGCGCAATGGCGGTAACTCGCTGAGTCCACCAGTGGTGCGAACCTTCTTTTGCCGAACCTAAGCCGCGGGCCTTGGAGATGGGCGTTCTGAATTTCATTCAAGCCTCCGGAGTCAGGAAAACAGTCGCACGATCCAGATCAACAGCGTCAGGCCGGCAGCCGCGCGAAGTTCGATCATCGCAATCCGGTCCATATCATCCCGCTCGAAGGTCATGCCGACATCCCAGACCAGGTGACGAATGCCGTGCACGAAATGAAAGAACAGTGCAAAACTCCACAGGAACAGCAGCAGACGTCCGAACCCGGAATCCAGGAAAGCCTGGGTCTCGTTGAAGGCTATGGCACCGTCGGCAATACCCATCAGCCAGACGACCAGGTAGACCATCCCAACCGTAATCGCAACGCCCGTCGCCCGGTGAGCAATGGAGATCATCGCCGTCAAGGGCAGGCGATATATTTGTAGATGCGGCGACAAAGGCCGATTGGTAGGTTCTTTCACGGTACGCCCCGAGCTAGTATTGGCAAAATAACTGATCAATGACGGAAAACGACGATTTAGAAATCGATGCAACGGCCCTGTTTTTCCCAGTCTCCATAACGTGTCGGTTCAGGTCCCTGACGGCCACCCACTTCTTCTTTACGCCCAGCCCGGCCTGATTTCCGGGCAAGTGGCGGTTTAACCTTCTGTGCCGTTACCGGCGTCGCTTCTGATTCGGAAGACATCGTCAGTCCCACCTGCTAAGATTCGGAACTGCGCATTCTATACCAAGTTCCGCCCATTTGAAAAATCGTAACTCCGCTGAAAACATGATTCCGACGTGGCAGGCGTTTATCGAAACCCGTAATTTCGAAGGGTCTACCGGACCCACTGTTGACGTCACTTCGAATGCTTCGGAAACCGCCTTAACCCCACTGCCCCGGTACTCGGTTCTCTCAATAAGCGGCGAGGATTCAACCAACTTTCTACAGGGTCAATCGACCTGTGATATCAAGTCCCTAACGGCTGACCGCGCGACCCCCGGAGCCATCTGCAACCCCAAGGGCCGGGCGCTGACAAATTTCCTCATGTTCATCCGCAATGGAGCTTTCCACCTGGTCCTGCCGAAGGCTCTGGCATCCCTGGTAGAAAAGCGGCTTCGGATGTACGTCCTGCGCTCCAGGGTCAAGATCGCGGATGTCACCGACTCTCTCGGTTTTTTCGGGCTCTCTGGCGGCGCCCTGCCCGAACACCTGCCCCCAGTCGGGGCGCATTCCGACGAAGCGCGCTACCCAGTGATCAACGAAAACAGCACCCAGTGGATCGGCTTCGGGCAGGGTCAGTGGATCTTCCTTGGGACGCCGGAAGCGGCGCAACGGCAATGGACTGAACTGGTTGAGCACGGCAGTGGCATTGAAACCCCGCCATCCCGCTGGGACCTTCTGTGCATTCTCAACGGCATCCCCACCCTGGACGCTGAAACCAGCGAAACCTTCGTTCCCCAGATGTTCAACCTGGATCTGCTTGGAGGCATCAGCTTCAAAAAAGGCTGTTATACCGGTCAGGAAATCGTCGCACGCATGCACTACCTCGGGAAACTGAAGCGGAGAATGTACCTTGCAGGCTGTGCCAGCGACAGATTGCCAGGGCCCGGTGAAAACGTCATGAAGCAAGGACACGAACAGAGTGTCGGACAGATCGTTAAAGCCGAAGTCCTGGGAAGTGGAGACATTCGACTGCTGACCGTGCTGCAGATCGACCAGTCCGGCTCAAAAAACCTGTATCTCGAGAAGTCCCCAAAGAGCCTCCTCAAAATCCTCAAATCGCCTTATCCCTTCGAATGAACGGCAAGCCGCTTAGTAAGCCAAAAGAACGACGAACGATCCGCCGGGTTTATTTGCGCGCAGTGGCAACAAGCGGTGACGAAGTCATTGCTTCGGAAGCGGACAGGGCAATCCGGCTCAACTCCGGAATCATTGCTTCGAGGCTCTCTGCATCCACCGTATTGATGGTGCCATGGCCGACTTTTCTACCGGGACGAGGTTCCTTGCCGTAGGCGTGGAAACTAATTGTTTCAAACAATGCCAGTGTTTCCACTCTGTCCGGCAGGTTGCCGATGAAATTGACCATCACCGAGCAGCCTTTGGCGGCCGTCGAACCCAGCGGCAACCCGGTGATCGCACGGACATGGTTTTCGAACTGGCTGGTTTGACTTCCCTCGATGGTCCAATGGCCCGAATTATGGACCCGCGGCGCAATTTCATTGGCAAGAAGCCTGCCTTCATGCTCGAATAGTTCCAGGGTCAGCACCCCGACGTAATTCAGGCGATCCAGCAGACGATCGATGTAACTTTCGGCATCGGCCTGTCTCGGGTCCCCCGGCCGGCATACCGACAGATGCAGAATGCCATTCCGGTGGGTATTTTCCGGAACCGGATAATAGCGGGTTTCCCCGGACTGCCCCCGCACAGCAATGATGGATATCTCGCGATCGAAAGCGATGTACTGTTCGGCGATCAGCGGTACACCGCCCAAAGCTTCCCATGCAGTCAGGATATCCTGACGCGCATTGATCCGGTACTGACCCTTGCCATCGTAACCCAGTCTGCGAGTCTTGAGGATCAACGGCATCCCTAGTTCGAAGGCCGCGCCTTCCAGTTCCGGCAGGCTGTCGACCGGCAGGTAACTCGGCGTGGGGATCCCGAGCTCTGTGAACAGGTTCTTTTCCGCCATCCGGTCCTGGGAAAAGCCCAGCGCCTCGGGCGGAGGATAAACCGGAAGCTGCTCGGACAATACATGAACACTGGTATCCGGCACGTTCTCGAATTCGAAGGTGACAACGTCGACCTTTCCGGCCAACTGCCGCAATGCATCCTCGTTATCGTAGGGCGCCTGGATCAGTTCCCCAACATGGCCGGCACAAGCGTCGGCAGAGGGGTCAAGTGTGACAAAACGCAGCCCCAGAGAATAGCTCTCCAGCAGCATCATTCGGGCCAGTTGGCCGCCGCCAACGATGCCAACGATCATGCCTGCGTCCTTGGATCTGGACTGACTTCGACGGCCTCCGTTTGTTGCTGACGGAACTGCGTCAACGACTTTTCGTATTCCGGATACTTGTTTGCCAGAATGGAAGCCGCCAGCAGGGCCGCGTTACTCGCCCCCGCCTTGCCAATCGCGAGTGTTCCTACCGGAACACCGGCGGGCATCTGGACAATCGACAGCAGCGAATCAATCCCGTTTAGCACCCGAGATTGAACCGGAACGCCCAGCACCGGAAGGGTGGTCTTGGAAGCGATCATCCCGGGAAGATGCGCAGCTCCGCCGGCACCGGCAATGATGACCTCCAGCCCCCGATCACGGGCACTGTCTGCGTAACTGAACAACTGGTCCGGTGTGCGGTGGGCGGAAACCACACGGACTTCGTACGGGATATTCAGTTGGATCAGTAATTCTTCCGTGTGCACCATGGTGTCCCAGTCGGACCTTGACCCCATAATGATTCCCACTTTTGGCGACATTTATTTCTCCGGAAAGCGTTTTTGTTCAAATTCGGCGGCATTGCTGCCTGAAACAGCCGGAAGCCCTCGATTACAAGCTTGCGATTTTACAAGTTTCCCCCGAAGCTTGGCAGTTTACCTCTTTTTAAAAACACGGGAAATCAGGCCGCGCTGACAGATCGATGTCCAGAACCGGTCGCGAAACCCGTAGGCCAGCCTGCCAAAAACGTTGCCCTACAGAACTGGAACACAAACCGGCCGTGATAGAAAAGACGACGAACTCCGATCCTAGGGAGGAAGAAGCGAAACCGGGTGTCAAAAGCAGATGGACACTTCTGATCGGTAACCCATTGACTTTCAATTGCCGGTCTCGGTTGCAAACCTAGAAGACCACCTGCGCCCGAGCTATTACAGCGTGGACATAGTCATGCTCGGCGGCTGTGTTGTTTGTACCCGGGTCTCTGTCCGAATACACGTAGTTGAAACGGAACATGACGTTCTGATTCGCCCACCAGTTCAAAGCTGCAGTCCAGTTGCGTGCACGCCCGCCATCAATGTCTTCATCGGCAAGATCCAGATAACTGAAACGACCCGCGATTTCCCAGGCGCCAATACCACCGCCCCTCCCGACAGGATTGAGCACCTTGACCCGTTTCCACTGACCCGCTTTCTGCTTCCAGTTCATGTGTTCACCGGTCAGGAAGTATCCAAGCTCTGCGTAAGCCCCGTGGAAACTCAACGACTTCCTACCCCCCAAGCGTTCAACATTCATGTTGACGTATTCGGCCTGGCCGTGCAGCGGCCCCCAGTAGCCGGCGATTTCAGCATTGGCGCCAAGGATGCTTTTTTCATTCATGCTTTTGGCATCAACCCAATAAATCCCGTCCGAATCTTTCCCACCAATGTGCGCTTCGGGGTGATACTTGAATTGCAATAAGATGTCGTCATCACCGACTTCATCAACTTCTAGGTCACGATAATGCACCGAGCCACCGACATGGAAGTGCCGTTTCTTTTCGTTGATCGGAGCAACGAGAGCCCTGAATGCGGCCCCAAAGCTCTGGTTGAACCCACCGTCTTCGTTGATGCCGGCGGCAAAAGCCCCCGCTCGGCCGTACAAAATTTCGTTCGCGTACTGAACCGTCATGCCCAGACGCCGACGACCCAGATAGGGTGTATCGATGAATGCGTCGGTCTGAGCGCGTTCCTGGAAGGTTTGCCAGTTGGAACTCGCCTCTGACTGGAGGCTCCATGGCACCTTTTGATGGCCCATCTTAATAGTCCAGTCCTTGAATCCAGTGTATGCCAACCATCCGTCGGTCAGATCGATCTTGCTGTATTCGGAAAAATCGATTTCGGCCTTGTATTTCCAGTCCCGGTAGATTTTACCGTAGCCTTTCAGACGTACACGGCGGACTTCCATGCCGTTCCCGTTCGGATTATTCGGAAAGAAAAAGTTGACGTCAGTCTGGACACGCCCACCAACGCCGAAGTCGAAATCGCCATCCTCGGACTTTATCTGGAAACCCTTGCTTCCGGTCTTAATTCTATAGCCGTCAGACGCAGAGGCGCTTTTCTTCAGGCTTTCTATATCGGCCTTGGTCAGGATCCCTTTTTCAAGCAGGATTTGTTCAAGGGTCTTTTCCGCATGGGCAACAGGCGTCACTACCAAACCGAACGCCACCCATCCGGCGATCACTGCGAACTTGCTAAAGATCTTTTTCATCGAATACCTCTAAGTCACAAACCGGGAAATGCATCAGACAACACCTTCCCATTTTAAAATCGAAGGCAAGGATAGGGTTCCAATGTTACAGTTTCATTACGTGCAGATTGCAAACAAAAAAACTGGTGAACAAACGGACTGGTCCGGCAATCCAGTGACCTGGTCAGCCCATCTAACCCCTGTATTCCTAGAACGGGTACCGGGCTCCGCCATAGGATCGCTAGCACTGACGAATACTGAGCAACCCAGGAATGCTTGAATTGACACCGTGATCGGTTGCGAAATGATATCCCCAATGCCAAACGAAACAAGTCTCCAGCCAACCATAACCATCGTTGGTGTTCCATCCGCGAATCAGACAAGCCGAAAAACAATGATGCCCCTAGTGGAAAACGACGGACAATTGTTCCTCGAACCCGGTTTCCTTGCTGCGCCAGAGGCCTTGGCGCTGGTCGATCGGCTCACCCGAGATCTGGCGTGGACGGAAGAATCGATCCGCATCTACGGAAAAACCGTCCGCTCACCCCGGCTGGTGTGCTGGTACGGGGATCAAGGAGCAATTTATACCTATTCCGGTATCGTGCATCACCCTCTACCCTGGCATCCACTGCTGGCTGATCTGAGAACACGGCTAGAAGAAACTACCGGCCAGAGCTTCAACGGTGTCCTGTGCAATCTTTACCGTAACGGCAACGATGCGATGGGCTGGCATGCGGACAGCGAAAAAGAACTGGGCCCGAGGCCCTGCCTGGCTTCGCTCAGCATCGGCGAAACCCGAGTCTTCAGGGTACATCACAGGAAAAGCGGAAAACGCCATTCCATTGACCTTGAAAACGGCAGCCTGATCATCATGCGCGGCGAATTCCAGCGTTATTGGCGCCACAGCGTACCAAGGTCGAAAAAAACAACCCAGCCCCGAATAAACCTCTCATTCAGACACATCCAGCACCAATGACTGAAGGCACCCGAACAACCGATACGGATTCCGCTGATTTTTCTTTCGCCCAATAAAAAAACCCGGCCCCGGCCTCTGGGGCCGGAACCGGGCTTTCGCAGTCAGTCCTTAAGTAATTACTTCGAACCAAACTGCGCTTCTTCGGTGGATCCGGTTAGCGCCGTCACGGAAGACTGGCCACCCTGAATCACAGTGGTTACATCGTCAAAATAACCCGCACCCACTTCTTGCTGGTGGCTTGCAAAGGTGTACCCGTTCTTCGCTGCTGCGAATTCCGGCTCTTGAACCTTCTCAACGTAGGCAGTCATACCACGCTCGACGTAGTCACGGGTCAGTTCAAACATGTTGTACCACATGTTGTGAATACCGGCGAGAGTGATGAACTGGTACTTATAACCCATCGCACCCAGTTCGCGCTGGAATATCGCGATGGTTGCATCGTCGAGATTCTTTTTCCAGTTGAAGGACGGCGAGCAGTTATAGGCCAACAGCTGTTCCGGGTGTTCCTTGCGGACCGCTTCGGCGAATTTTTTCGCTTCATCCAGATCCGGCACTGCAGTCTCACACCACAATAGGTCAGCATATGGCGCATAGGCAATGCCACGTGCGATTGCCTGATCGATCCCGGCATTGGTTCTGAAAAACCCCTCGGGTGTTCTTTCTCCTGTTACAAACGGTGCATCGCGCTCGTCACAATCGGAAGTCAGCAAGTCTGCTGCGTTTGCGTCGGTACGCGCAAGAACGATGGTCGGTACCCCCATGGTGTCGGCTGCCAAACGGGCAGAAACCAGTTTTTGAACGGCTTCCTGGGTCGGAACCAAAACCTTGCCACCCATGTGGCCGCACTTCTTGACCGAAGCCAGTTGGTCTTCGAAGTGAGCACCCGCCGCACCGGCTTCGATCATGCCTTTCATCAGTTCGAAAGCATTCAGGACGCCGCCAAAACCGGCTTCAGCGTCGGCAACGATCGGTGCAAAGTAATCGATGTCATCATTACCCTTCGCCCACTGAATCTCGTCAGCGCGTCGGAAGGTATTGTTGATCCGCTTGACCATGGTCGGAACGGAATTGTAAGCGTACAGCGACTGGTCAGGGTACATGGTTTCCGAGGTGTTGCCGTCAGCGGCAACCTGCCACCCGGAAAGATAGATGGCCTTAATGCCACCCTTGACCTGCTGCATAGCCTGCCCAGCGGTGATGGCACCCATGCAGTTAATGTAATCTTCGTTGTTCACCAGATCCCAGAGTTTTTTTGCTCCACGGGTTGCAATGGTGTATTCCTCCTGAACAGAACCACGCAAACGAACAACGTCTTCCGCCGTGTAGTCGCGAGTAACGTTAGCCCAACGCGGATTTTCAGCCCAGTCTTTTTCTACTGCCTTTATCTGTTCTTCTCTCGTCATTTAACTTAACCCTTGTCAATAAACCGTTGAAATTTTGTAGTGCGAACAAAGTCAGCCGGTTATTATCTAATAAATTAATACGAAATTCTAGCGCGGAAGGGGTATTGAATACCGGAAGCCGGTATAGGCAAAAACTCAGCCTATGCAAAACTGCCCGGCATCCCGGCAGAAACGACGATTACCCACAATCCGTTAATGAGTCCGGAGAAAGGGGAAACCACCGACCGCCAAGCGACTCAAGGGTTCGGATCGTTTAGCACGGCAACCGCGGGAAGAATCAGCCCAACCGGCAACAACAAGGCAAGCCGGAAAGGTAAATCACCTGACGACCTCCGCCTTTTTAAAAAAGAAGCAGGGTAGCCATACAAAAGCGAAAAGCAATCAACCGGGAACAAATGCGAGGCTGGCGACAAACCTCCTACAGTCGATGCATGGCCTATTGTCGTTCTGCACTTCTACACCTCGGGGTTGCCCTGCCCTATACGACAGGGAAACACCGTTGATGATCGATTATCCCTGTATGTGACAGGGATTTTTCGTGACCCAGTGGAAAGATCCGCTAATCGACGGGCTGGTACTTTTCCAGTTCCTTGAACAGTACCAGCGCGGCCTTGACCGATGCAGAAACCTCTTCGTCAAGTTCGTTGTTCCTGTAGACCTTGTCCAACAACCCTTCTTCTACCAGTGCCACCTTGATCCAGCGCTTGGCGAACCGATAGTTGGTCGGGACCGCCGAAACATCGCCGGTTTCCGGGTTACGCAGCATTGCCGGGACCGAGGGGGTAGCAGGCGCCTTGGCTTCTGGTTCTGGTTCTGGTTCTGGTTCTGGTTCTGGTTCTGGTTCTGGTTCAGCTACTAAGGTACCCGCAAGCTTCGGTGCTGGCGCTTCAGGCTCGACTGCAGGCTCGGCACCGGCATCGCTGACCTCTCCCGCATTCGACGAAACGAATGCATAGATCACGTAACCAAAAATAATTACTCCCAAACCAAGTATAGGATCCATATCTGTTCTCCCCCTTTTGTTGATCAATTGTCAGCTGATAACCCAGAATCGTCGCCCGATTCCTCGCAGCCTTCTTCGCCCTCACCTGCCGCTGATTCTCCGTCCGCTTCAGCTGCTTCAGACTGTGACCTAGGCGCACTGTCGAAAGCCTGGCCTATCTCCGGTAGCGAACTGCGTAACAAACGACTACCGCGCTCAGAATTTATACCAAGTTAGCCACCTCGATTCACCCCATCAATGCCCTATGGATACGGATGCTATCTTATTCATCAGATTATCAATGAACCCCATAATGCAGCAGACAATCCGACGTGACTGAATCGGTTTAGATCGCCCGGATTCGTGATATTGAAACCGGGGCAAGACACAACTTATTCAAGCGCACAGTCCAATTGTTAAATATTTTTAACAAAACATCAATTCCCGCTGCCCTGAATTGCCCAGAATCCCGTTATTGGACCCCTGAATCACGCGAGCCGAGCCGATTCACAATTCTGCTGCAAACCCGGAAACCGGCCAGGGACAAGGGGACCTCCTTACCAGCCGTCATCGTGGTCATCATCAGGTAGCGGTTTGACCGACTTCGGGATCTTCGGTTTCCTAGCGGTTCGGAGCAGAATCATCGAGTTAGCCAGAAGCACGACGACGACCAGCAAGATAAAAAGCAGACCGGTCATCGCCGATCACTCATTGACTTTAGCCGACCGCCCCTATGGAATGAACACCATGGTCCAAACGATGAATAGCCCCTCATAAGCACCCGGAAATGAATCACCTCCAAAACGAAACCAGTCCATACCTTCAGCAACACGCGGCCAACCCGGTCCAATGGTATCCCTGGGGCGAACAAGCACTGGAACTTGCCCGCCGAGAGAACAAGCCTGTCCTGCTTTCGATCGGCTATTCGGCGTGCCACTGGTGTCACGTCATGGCCCACGAATCGTTCGAAGACCAGGACACTGCCAGGGTGATGAACGAACTGTATGTGAACATCAAGGTCGACCGCGAGGAACGACCCGACATCGACAAGATCTACCAGCTGGCCCACCAACTACTGACCCAACGCCCAGGGGGCTGGCCTCTGAACATGTTCCTGACACCCCACGAACACATCCCATTCTTCGGCGGAACCTATTTTCCACCCTATGCACGCTACAATATGTCGCCGTTCAAGAGCATACTCCGGCAGACAGCCGATTACTATCGCGAGCAGCAGGACTCAATCCGCCAGCACAACACTTCGTTCTTGGAAACCCTGCGATCGATTGATTCACTGCACGGAACGAGTTCTCTGGACCCGGCGCTGCTGGAACAGGCAGCAAGCGAAATGCTTGAGCACTTCGACCCGATCGGCGGCGGTTTTGGCCAGGCCCCGAAGTTCCCCCACTGTTCAAGCCTCGAATTCATGCTCGGGCACTGGTTCAGCAACGGCCGGACCAACAGCGCGCTGATTGATGCGGTAATGGTCAGCCTGACCAAAATGGCCGAAGGCGGAATCCAAGACCAGGTCGGCGGCGGTTTTTGCCGCTACTCGGTGGACGACCGCTGGAACATTCCGCACTTCGAAAAAATGCTCTATGACAACGGAGCCCTGCTTCTGCTGTACACCCACGCCTGGCAGATCACCGAAAAACCTCTGTTTCGGCAAACCGTCCTTGGCATCGCCGAATGGGTCATGTCGGACATGCAATCCCCCGCGGGGGGATTCTACTCTTCGCGCGATGCGGATTCGGAAGGTGAGGAAGGCCGATTCTATGTCTGGAACCACGAACAGCTGAAGAAACTGCTCGATTCAGCGGAACTGGATATCGTGCGGACACACTTCGGACTCGACAGGCCGGCCAATTTCGAAGGTCACTGGCACCTTTACATAGCGGAACCACTCGAGCACTGCTGCGAAAAGCTGAACATGAGCAAAGACCGAGCCACCGCCTTGCTGGCATCGGCACGACAGAAACTACAAAGCGCCAGGAGCCTGCGCATTCACCCGAGCCGAGACGATAAGATCCTGACCTCATGGAATGCCCTCATAATCAAGGGATTGGCAATTGCGGGACGGGTCTTTGGAAAAGCGGACCTGATTGCTTCCGCCCGCCGCGCCTTCGAATTTCTAGTTTCCGAAATGTGGGTTGATGGCCGCCTCCTCGCCACCCACAAGGATGGTCATTCGCACCTGAACGCCTACCTCGATGACTACGCCTATCTGATCGACGCGGCGCTAGAATTGAGCCAGAGCGAATGGCAGACCTCCGATCTGGTTTTCGCGCGACAATTAGCGGATGTCCTGCTTGAACAATTCGAAGACAAAAGCTGCGGGGGCTTCTTCTTCACATCCGATGACCACGAGAAACTGATTCACCGGCCAAAACCGCTGGCCGATGAATCAATGGCGTCGGGTAACGGCGTAGCCGCCTATTCAATGGCCAGGCTGGGTCATGTTCTTGGAGAACCCGGATACATCGAGGCAGCCCGCCGCGTGTACCAGGCCGGAGCCACCTCGATAGCAAAATTCCCGAGCGCTCACTCTGCCCTGCTGACGGGGCTACAGGGATTCTTTCAGCCGTCGCGCATTGCCGTAATACGGGGTCCCGAGTCCTCGGAATGGGCAAAACACATAGCATCCGATTACTACCCAGACCTCATCGTCCTGAACATCCCCGTGGACGAAAACGAATTGCCGGGAATCCTGGCTGAACGAAATGTGGAAAGCGAGACCGTCGCCTACGTGTGTACGGGCAGTTCCTGCCTGCCGACGTGCCGGTCACTTGAAGCATTGGTGGCCGCCCTCGAACGATGAGGTCCTTTGGGATAAAGGCCTGCCGGACACGATCAACGGGAATCCAGAGAACACCTGCTGAAGTTCCCGCAACGACTCTGCCTATGCCTTCAGGCCTAATTTCAAAAACCCGCTCCCGACATCACCCTCAATCCGGGCCATCAGTGCATGATGCCAAGTTTCCAAGCCGGAATTCACCCGACAACACGAGATGAAAGATATCGCAAAAACTAACGGTGAGGTTACGCCCAGGCACGGGCTCGAACTGCTTTCCCAACATGAACTGTCTGTGCTCAGCAATCCATCCACCGATCCAGCACTGCAGGACCTTTTTCGGTGCTGTGCACTGGCCGTACTGAATACCGGCAACACATGTGACAACGCGGCCGAGATTTTCGAGGCCTACAATGACTTTTCCATCGAGGTTTCTGGAACTCCCGGCCCACGCCTGATTGTCGTTAATGCCCCAGCATCTGCCTTCATCGACGGCCGCATGATCGAAGGCATCCGACAACACCTCTTTTCCGTACTGCGCGACGTCGTCTATATTGGCACGGCAACCAAGGGATCGACCCACTACAGCCTGAGCGATGGCCAGGACATGAGCAATGTCATCTTCCAGATCCTGAAACAGGCACACGTCATGGATCCGCGAATGGAACCCAACCTTGCCGTTTGCTGGGGAGGGCACTCGATCTCCCGCACCGAATACGATTACAGCAAGGAAGTTGGATACCATCTGGGCCTGAGAGGGATCGACATCTGTACCGGTTGTGGCCCCGGGGCCATGAAGGGACCCATGAAGGGCGCGGCTGTGGGACACGCCAAGCAGCGAAATGCGAATGCCCGCCACATAGGACTCACCGAACCAGGCATCATCGCAGCGGAACCACCAAACCCGGTGGTGACTCACCTGGTCATCCTGCCGGACATCGAGAAGCGGCTGGAGGCCTTTCTCCGACTGGGTCACTGCATGGTGGTCTTCCCGGGCGGTGTCGGGACCCTGGAAGAAATCCTATACCTGATGGGCGTACTCCTTGACCCGGCCAACGCTGGCCAGTGCCTGCCGGTGGTCTTTACCGGACCGGAAAGCAGCGTCGGCTATTTCTCACGGCTAGACCGTTTCCTGGTTTTCTGCCTGGGCGCACACGTCAGGGAAAAATACACAATCATCATCGGCAACCCAGTCGGCGCCGGTGTCGCTATCAGCCGAAGAATGGAAGACGCCCGCGACCGGCGGCGCATAGACAACAATTCCTACTATTTCAACTGGATGTTGAAGATCCCCGAAGCCCACCAGCAGCCGTTCACGGTCACCCATGAATCGGTCGCCGGCCTGCGGCTTACAAGATCGCTCCCAGTTCACGAGCTCGTTGTAGAACTCAGGAAGGCCTTTTCCGCCATAGTGACCGGCAACGTAAAGGATCATGGAATCCGGACGATCCGAAAAAATGGCCCGTTTCAGCTAACCGGCGAACTTGATCTTGCGCAGGCTCTTGACGAACTTCTTATTGCTCTGGCCACGGAAGGACGCATGAAACTCGAGGGGGAATATCAGCCCTGCTATACCATTACTCCGGCCGCGACATAAACAATGTGTTTACACCGCCGGAAATATCATCATTCAGTGTCAATGGATTTATTTCAATAATGCCTCCTTATACATTGCTATGCATTATTAACCACTTTTCTTCATCTAGTCATTTAGGGTAACAAACCCTAAATTCTAGTATTGACTGATTACGTCAGTTGGTGGATATTCCAGGTTGAAACTTCAATATTCCCGGGTTTCACGAATGGCTAGCTTGATAGTCATCAGGAGCTATTCATCCTGATCATAAAAAGAGAAAGGTCGCCATGTTCTCAGCAGAATCCATCGCCTGGGTTTCCTTGTCATTCTGGGGTGGGCTCCTGGTGCTTCCCTGGCTGCCATGGTGTACCCGCGAAGTACTGAACGCATCACCCGGAAAAACACCATCGCTGACAGACCTGACGGTCATCATTCCCGCCCGCAATGAAGCCGACGTCATATCCAGTACGCTGGAAGGACTGTATAGACAATCCAGCGATCTCAAGGTGGTATTAGTCGACGACAACTCGACTGACGAAACCAGTGCAATCGCGGCACAAAGCCGATTGACCCGACTACGGATCGTCAGAGGGAGACCTTTACCCAGAGGGTGGAGTGGAAAACTTTGGGCCCAGGATCAAGGAATGAAGTTCGTCGACACGCCGCTGGTCATGATGCTCGACGCTGACATCTACCTGGACGACGGCATCCTTAGAAGCCTGGTGAAAAAAAAGCAGCAGGAGAACCTGAATTTCGTTTCTCTGATGGCAAGACCCCGTCTAGACCGTTTCTGGGAACGGATGCTAATGCCAGCCTTCGTCTATTTCTTTAAGCTACTCTACCCCTTTTCGCTATCCAACGGCGCGTATCGGAGATTCGCAGCCGCTGCCGGCGGATGTATCGTCATGGATACCGAAATCATCCCCGCCATCGGCGGTCTGGAAGCGATGAAAACCGCGATCATCGACGACTGCACCCTGGCCAGTAAAACGAAGAATCTGGGTTACCGAACGTGGATCGGCCTAACCCTGAACGTTCAAAGCCAGCGTCCTTACCCGAACCTCTGGGAAATCTGGAACATGATCGCTCGAACCGCCTACACCCAACTTTTTTACTCACCCCTTCTACTGGGCCTTTGCACCCTGATCATGGGGATTATGTTCGTCGCTCCCCTCCTGTTTTCCCTGTTCGCGGGTCCGATAGCAGCAGGCATCTCGTTGCTCGCTCTGGCGATCATGGTAAGCAGTTATCTACCCACGCTTCGCTTCTACGATCGAAATCTGGTGTGGGGCTTTTCTCTGCCCCTCATTGCCGTGCTGTATCTAGCCATGACCTGGACATCAGCCTGGCGCTACTGGAAGGGTGAAACCAGCCGCTGGAAAAACCGGATCTACGACAACAAATCTCTCGACGCCTGATGCTTGCTCGCCTGAATCCGGCCCACTACTGTACTGTTCCCCAAGCCTTAAAACGGCAGTCCAGACCTACCTGAAACAGCAAACCTGGCCACCCGGTCGGATCACATAAGTCGCGGCTTTTGACTCCACTCAACCTGAAGTGAGGCTCCTAGAACGGTCCCAAAGCAAGACTGTAATTAAATTGCGTAACTGCTTATAGGCCAACTCATCTTTAATGAAAAAAAAGATGGCAAATAAGCACCACCCAGGTACCGAAAGTGTTCGCTGTTGGCCCACAAGGTAGGCAAACGAGCTCAGTCTGAGCAGGACCGGAGAGACTTCAGGCAGGTTTTTGAAGAAGATGCCCCTTGAACTGACCTTGTGAAACCGGCGAATTCTCAGCGGCGATGAACGCGACGCGCCATGGCCGTATAACGCGATTACTCACTACCGGAAACTTTTTCCCAAATACAGTTTTCGCCGAGCATTTCCCACAACAACCGACTCACCCTTAGCGCCC
>DBZZ01000021.1:49444-67095 GCA_002311315.1 Methylococcaceae bacterium UBA1147
CTTCTGGTGCGCCGCCCTGTTTTGAGGCAAGGATGCCAGCACCAAATACCGAGCCCGGGCTTCACATCCGCCCGTACGACCGATTCAATCAATTTTTTTATATTTGGCACAGTCATTGCTATATCTAAAGGTAAAACATTGGCCAAGGAAAGAACAACCATCGTGCATTAGCAGACCCCGTTTGCCGGATCTGCAGGCGACTCAAGAGGCCGGTAACAGAAACCCCTCTGATGAAACGAAAAGGAGGCTGGGAGGCAAACCAAATCACACGCTGTAACCCGAGGCCATCCGGGAAACGAAGCAGTGACACGCCGGTTAGCCGACAAACAAGAAAGTCCTCAATACGGCGCGGCACATACTTTAACTTTTTGGCAAAAAACGCTAGAACCCGAACAGGTCTGGCAGACAAGGACGCAACCGATTGGGAATACGCCACCGGCGACTACTTGTCCGGGCGGTTATTCAATAGAGATCGGGATGGACAGAGAAGGTGATGCTTCCCTTTCTACCCGGGGCAGCATGGTGGCTCCGGTACTTTAATGAACTCGATCGGCGTCTTGTCTTTGCTACGACAAAGTTGGTTGGAAGTTCGAATGGTTAAGTAAGGCTTTTATTTCATTTATAACTCTTTAGTGGATCACTATGAGTCACTTTTTAGATCGCTTACAATTTTTTAAAAAGAAACAAGAAACCTTTGCCGATAATCATGGTGAAGTTTCCAATGAAGATCGGTCATGGGAAAATTCATACCGACAGCGTTGGCAGCATGACAAGGTTGTCCGCTCAACCCATGGGGTGAATTGTACGGGTTCTTGCAGTTGGAAGATTTATGTTAAGAACGGTCTAGTGACATGGGAAACCCAACAGACTGATTACCCAGAAACACGTCCAGACCTTCCAAATCATGAACCGCGCGGGTGTCCTCGAGGAGCTAGTTATTCCTGGTATTTGTACAGTGCCAATCGCTTGAGATACCCCCTGATCCGTAAACGGCTATTGAAATTATGGCGCATAGCCCGGGCGGATATGGAACCTGTTGAAGCTTGGCAATCGATTATCGATTCACCCGCAAAAACAGAGTCTTATAAATCCATACGAGGCATGGGCGGGTTTGTTCGTGCAACTTGGGATGAAATGAATGAAATTATTGCGGCGGCCAATGTGTTTACCGCAAAAGAGTATGGGCCGGACCGTATCGTTGGCTTTTCACCGATTCCAGCCATGTCAATGGTTTCTTATGCGGCCGGTACCCGTTATCTATCATTGATTGGTGGAACCTGTTTAAGTTTCTATGACTGGTATTGCGATTTGCCGCCGAGTTCGCCACAAGTTTGGGGAGAGCAGACCGATGTGCCTGAATCAGCAGATTGGTATAACTCAAATTTTTTAATCCTCTGGGGTTCAAATGTTCCACAAACCCGAACGCCGGACGCCCATTTCTATAGTGAAGCACGTTATAAAGGCGTTAAAAGTGTCGTTATTACACCCGATTTCTCTGAGGCATCGAAATTTGCGGACATCTGGTTGGCACCAAAGCAAGGGACTGATGCAGCCTTAGCGATGGCATTCGGCCATGTGATTTTAAAAACGTTCCATATTGACAATCCGAGCGAATATTTTCTTGATTACGTTCGCAAATATACGGATATGCCAATGTTGGTCTGTTTGGATGAGCATCAAGAAGGACATCTAAAAGCAGGTCGGTTTTTACGTGCGTCCGACCTTGATGGGACATTAGGCCAGGAGAACAACCCTGAATGGAAAACGCTGGCCTATAGCGGAGGGAACCTTGTTGCACCCAACGGTTCAATTGGTTTTCGTTGGGGAGAAAAAGGACGTTGGAATTTAGAAGAAAAAGAAGGCGGGAAAAACGACAAGACCGAATTAGTATTGAGTTTGATCGAGGAAAGGGATGGCGTGGCTTCTGTCGCATTCCCTTATTTCGGATCGATAGAACACGAGCACTTTAACAATACTGATCATGCGAATGTCCTTTACCGTAATGTTCCCGTGCGCAAAATCAAAACGGCTGATGGCACCGAGCTGAGTGTTGCAACGGTCTACGACTTAACGATGGCGCATTACAGTATCGACCGTGGTTTAGGCGGCAACAATGTAGCCACTTCTTTTCAGGATGACGTCCCTTATACGCCTGGATGGCAACAGAAGATTACCGGTGTTAAACCACGGGATGTCATTACCGTGGCTCACCAGTTTGCTGAAAATGCGCACAAGACCAAGGGTCGGTCAATGGTGATTGTCGGAGCCGGGTTGAATCACTGGTATCACCAGGATATGAATTATCGCAGCCTGATCAATATGCTGATGATGTGCGGTTGTGTGGGTCAATCGGGCGGTGGCTGGGCTCACTATGTCGGCCAGGAAAAGCTCCGACCACAAACCGGTTGGCTACCGCTGGCATTTGCATTGGATTGGCAACGTCCGCCACGACAGATGAATGGCACATCATTCTTCTATAACCATAGTGATCAGTGGCGTTATGAAAAAATTGAATTGAATGAAATCTTATCGCCATTAGCCGATCAGGATAAATTTACCGGCAGCATTCTCGACTACAACGTTCGTGCTGAGCGGATGGGTTGGTTACCTTCTGCGCCGCAGTTGCAGACGAACCCCTTGGGGATTGTTGGTCAAGCGAAAAAAGCTGGCCAGGACCCGGTTGACTATACGGTTCAACAATTACAGTCAGGTGCTTTGAAAATGGCCTGTGAAGACCCGGATAATCCACAGAACTTCCCCCGGAACATGTTCATCTGGCGCTCGAATCTGCTGGGTTCCAGCGGCAAGGGACATGAATATATGCTCAAACATTTGTTGGGCACTCGGCACGGTTTGTTGGGTAAGGACCTGGGTGAGGACGGTCGTAAAAAACCTGAAGAAGTAGTGTGGCATGAAAAAGAGAAAACCGGCAAGTTGGACTTGCTGGTGACATTGGATTTTCGTATGTCGACGACATGCCTGTATTCAGACATCGTCTTGCCAACAGCCACCTGGTATGAAAAAGACGACATGAACACCTCCGACATGCATCCCTTTATCCACCCATTATCGGCGGCTGTCGACCCGGCTTGGGAAGCCCGTAGTGACTGGGATATTTATAAAGGCATTGCAAAGAAATTCTCCGAAGTTTGTGTCGGTCACCTCGGAGTGGAAAAAGATGTCGTCACTGTACCAACCTTGCACGATACGCCGGGTGAACTCGGCCAGCCCCTGGGGGTAACGGAATGGTACAAGGGAGAGTGTGACCCTATACCCGGCAAGACGATGCCTAACATTACCGTGGTTGAGCGTGATTACCCGAATACTTATAAGCGATTTACGGCTCTGGGTCCGCTCATGGCTAAGTTGGGTAACGGAGGGAAGGGTATTCATTGGAATACAGAGAGTGAAGTCGAATTACTGGGCAGGCTAAACCATAAAATACTGGATGAAGGGGTCACAAAAGGGATGCCGGCGATTGAATCAGCGATCAATGCCTGTGAAGTCATTTTGACCTTGGCGCCAGAAACCAATGGTCAGGTTGCGGTTAAAGCCTGGGCGGCCTTGGGTGAGAAAACAGGACTTGACCATACCCACCTAGCAAAACCGAAAGAAGACGAGAAAATTCGTTTCCGTGATATCCAAACACAGCCACGTAAGATCATTTCTTCTCCCATCTGGAGCGGATTAGAAGATGAACATGTCAGTTACAACGCCGGTTACACCAACGTTCACGAATTGATTCCCTGGCGCACGCTTACCGGACGTCAGCAATTTTATCAGGACCATGAATGGATGATCTCCTTTGGTGAAGGTTTTTCAACCTACCGACCGCCCATTGATACTAAAACGGTTCGGCCACTGATCGATAAAAAACCCAACGGCAACCCGGAAATCGCCCTTAACTGGATTACGCCGCATCAAAAATGGGGCATACACAGCACCTATACAGATAACCTCCTGATGCTGACCTTGTCGCGCGGTGGACCAATCATCTGGATGAGTGAGATTGATGCCAAGAAAGTTCGTCTTGAAGACAATGATTGGGTTGAAGTCTTTAATGTAAATGGTGCGTTGACCGCCCGTGTTGTTGTCAGCCAGCGGGTTAAAGAAGGCATGGCCATGATGTACCACGCGCAAGAAAGAACAGTGAATGTTCCGGGTGCAGAAACGACCGGTACACGCGGCGGAATCCATAATTCAGTAACGCGGACGGTCATGAAACCGACCCACATGATCGGATCCTATGCCCAGCAATCGTATGGCTTCAATTATTACGGAACAGTGGGATCGAACCGGGACGAATTTGTAATCGTTCGTAAAATGGATGTTGTCGATTGGTTGGACGATGAGCCAACCGAAGATACGGCCAATAATAATGTAAAGGTTGCCTCATGAAAATTCGCGCACAGATAGGAAAAGTACTGAACCTGGACAAGTGTATTGGTTGTCATACTTGTTCGGTTACTTGTAAAAATGTATGGACCTCCCGAGAAGGCATGGAGTATGCCTGGTTTAACAATGTGGAAACAAAACCGGGAATAGGCTATCCAAAGGAATGGGAAAACCAGAAGGTATGGAATGGTGGGTGGACTCTGAAAAAGGATGGTGACATCCAACCTAAGATCGGCGGTAAATGGCGAATTCTGGCGAATATCTTTGGTAATCCTGATTTACCTGAGATCGATGATTATTACGAACCGTTCGATTTTGATTATCAGCATTTACATAATGCCCCGGAAGGGAAGCATCAGCCGACCGCACGGCCTCGCTCGTTAATCACTGGCAAGCGTATGCAGAAAATTGAATGGGGTCCGAACTGGGAAGATATTCTCGGGACCGAGTTTGAAAACCGCCGTAAAGACATTAACTTTGAGAATGTCCAAAAGGACATTTACGGCGAGTTTGAAAACACCTTCATGATGTATCTGCCTCGTTTGTGCGAACATTGTCTGAATCCTACTTGTGTGGCCAGCTGCCCTTCCGGTGCCATTTACAAACGTGAAGAAGATGGCATCGTGCTGATCGACCAGGATAAATGTCGTGGCTGGCGAATGTGTATTTCCGCTTGTCCATACAAGAAAATATATTTCAACTGGAAATCAGGTAAATCGGAGAAATGTATTTTTTGTTATCCACGGATTGAAATGGGCGAGCCAACGGTGTGTTCGGAAACCTGTGTTGGCCGAATACGTTACCTGGGCGTCATGCTGTACGATGCAGACCGCATTAAGGAAGCGGCGAGTACCGAGTCCGAACTGGATTTGTACCAGGAACAATTGAATATATTTCTAGATCCTAATGATCCGGCAGTGATTGCGCAGGCACGCAAAGATGGTATACCGGATAACTGGCTGGAATCTGCAAAAGCGTCACCGGTTTACAAGATGGCAATGGATTGGAAGCTAGCTTTTCCTTTACACCCCGAGTATCGGACCTTACCAATGGTTTGGTACATACCGCCTTTAAGCCCAATACAGGCCGCTGCAGACAGTGGGAAAATAGGCGTTAACGGCATTATTCCTGATGTGGACTCCTTGCGTATCCCTGTTAAATACCTGGCTAATATGTTGACTGCAGGGGATGAGGCGCCGGTAACATTGGCATTGAAACGTTTATTGGCAATGCGGGCATATAAACGCGGGCAACATGTTGACGGGATCAATAATCAAACGGTCTTGGACGCGGTTGACTTGTCCGCCAGGCAAGTTGAAGAAATGTATCGATATCTGGCCATTGCTAATTATGAAGATCGCTTTGTGATTCCGACGGGACACCGGAAAGAAGCGACGGAAGCATTCCAAGAACAGGGTGGCTGCGGCTTCAGTTTTGGTGACGGTTGCAGTAATGGTAGCAGTGAGCTCAATTTGTTTGGAAACAAAAAGACCAACTCGGTCTCGATTAATGTTGGTTCCGTTAAAAAATATGAGCCCGGCGTTAGAATTCCGCCGGTAATCCCGAAAAGTCTGAGCAGTTAGGCTTATGAATACATTAAAGGTACTTTCCGCCTTGCTCAGCTACCCTGACCAATCATTGGTCGATGATCAAGACGACATGATCGCAATCCTCGATCAGGAAAATCTGTTAAGAAGACCACTGCGCGATCAGTTAGTGGGCTTGATGAATGATCTGTGCACCCGGGACCTGATGGATAGTCAGGCTGATTATGTGGAATTATTTGATCGAGGTAGGACACTCTCCTTGTTGTTATTTGAACATGTGCACGGTGAGTCACGCGACCGAGGTCAAGCGATGGTTGATCTGCTCAATGTCTATAACCAGAATGGCTATGACCTAACGGCGAATGAATTACCGGATCATATTCCTTTATTTCTGGAATATTTATCCCAGCGACCTGATTCAGAGATTACCCAATGGCTGACTGAAATAGACCATATATTGGCCTTATTGGGAGAGCGGCTAGCACAGCGTGAACACCCGTATCAATTTATCTTTCAAAGCCTTTTGAGTTTGTTGGAAACGAATGTAGACATGGATCAGATACGCAATTCCGTGGCTGCAGAGGTGCCTGACAACACACCCGAAGCATTGGATAAGGTCTGGGAAGAAGAAGCCGTTCGTTTTGGCGGCGATGATCCTACAGGTGCCTGTGCTTCTGCTGCGACGACAAGAAAAACACAACAGGTATCCGTAGATTCGATTAAACGAAACAACGTGTCGCACTGATCATGCTTGATAAAGGCAGGTTATGCAGGCCAGGAGAGGATAAGTTTTGGAGATTTATTTATGAATTACATCCATGATTTGCTATTTGGCGTATACCCTTATATAGCAGGGGCTGTTTTCTTGTTGGGTAGTTGGGTTCGATTTGACAAGGACCAGTACTCATGGAAAGCGGGTTCGAGCCAGATGTTGAGTAATCGGGGTTTCCGCAGGGCCAATACGCAGTTTCATGTCGGAATCTTGTTGCTTTTTTTTGGCCATTTGTTTGGGTTGTTAACGCCGCCATCGGTTTATCATGCATTGGGGTTAACCGCTGAAATCAAGCAACTGGTGGCCATGGGATTCGGCGGTGCATTCGGCATTCTTTGTTTTTTAGGGATGACGTCACTGGTAAAGCGGCGACTGACCGATCCGCGGGTCCGGGCAACCAGCAACACCAGTGATATCTTCATCTTATTGCTTATTTATGTGCAATTGATTTTAGGGCTGTTGTCCATCTATGTTTCAAGTTCCCATATGGATGGTCAACAAATGCTGTTGCTTGCAGAATGGGCGCAACAAATTGTCACCTTTCATGCGGGTGCTGCAGATGCTTTGTTGACTGTCAATTGGCTCTACAAACTACATATCTTTGTTGGATTGACCATGTTTCTCACCTTTCCCTTTACTCGATTGGTCCATATCTGGAGTGCGCCGATTTGGTATTTCGGCAGGAATTTTCAAATTGTTAGAAGGAAAATATGAGCCACTCAGAAAAGGTTCTTGATGTAAATATTGTTGTGCAAACAGAACCTGCAGCGGATATTACGGTTAATGGACGAACCATTACAGAACAGGCCATTGCTGCAGAGATGCAATATCACCCGGCCCCTTCTCGGGAAGAGGCTTATCAGTTAGCGGCGCGCGCACTGGTTGTACGTCTGTTATTGCTGCACAAAGCGGACCAACTGGGGATAACAGCAGTAGACGCTGAGCCTACTGAGGTAGCTGTAGAATCGGCGATCAGCGAACTGATTGAACAGGAGGTTCAGGTGCCGGAACCCGATGATGTCAGCTGTCGTCATTATTTCGACAACAACCAGCATAAATTCAGAACACAGGATTTGATTGAAGCCAGTCATATCTTGTTACCTGCTGCGCCTGACGATCTTAAAGAACGTCGCCGCATGCGTGAATTGGCTGATGAGATTCTCACCAAACTGAACCAGGGTGCCTCATTTAAAGACCAGGCCAGTCATTATTCGGTGTGTCCATCAAAGAAAGAAGGCGGACACCTGGGACAATTAAGCCGTGGTCAAACGGTTGAAGAGTTTGAGCGACAGGTTTTTGCTCTGGTTGAGACGGGCATCGCCAAAAAACCGATCGAATCGCGTTACGGATTCCATATCGTACGCATTGATCACCGGGTGGAAGGACAACTGCTGGGATTTTCAGAAGCCAAGAGCCGTATTTCCAATTACTTACAAGAGCGAGTCAAACGTAAGGCAATTAGTCAATTCATCGAATTTATTGCAGGTGAGGCCGAAATCAAGGGATTTGATCTGAACGTTTCGGATTCTCCTTTACTCCAATAAAAGGCGCTTTTCTTAATTCCTCAATTTTCGTATCATCTAGGTCACTATGATTTGTAAAAAATAGCCATGATCCGCGACATTGTTGGTCCCTTCTTTGAACTTCAGGATTAACGCTCGGACCGACTCGGCAACCCTCTCGTTGAACTGGAAGCACCATCGATTCTGGAGGTTCTCGCCCAATGCTGGATCAGGTCCAGCAAAAAGCACGCAACGGCCAGGAAGGTGCTGCGGCCAGAGACGTGGTCATGATGTTCAAAGACCTGGTGATTCAAAACCTGTACGGCCTGGCTGATGAACCACTGGACTACCCGATCGAAGACCGTCGCAGTTTTCGGCGTCAGCCAAACCTCGAAAAAAGCTACTTAATAGAAGTTGCCTTATGTCTTTACTGATTACCGATGAATGCATCAACTGCGACGTTTGCGAGCCGGCGTGCCCAAATTTGGCGATCTCACAGGGTGAAGAGATCTATGAAATTGATCCAAATCGATGTACCGAATGCGTTGGCCACTTCGATTCTCCACAATGTGTAGTGGTTTGCCCCGTGGACTGCATTATTTTGGATCCCGACTGGATCGAGAGCCAGGATGCCTTACACAACAAGTACCTCAAGCTAACTGCAGAGCAGGTGTGAGACTGTGCCGATGGCATTAATTGGCAGCCTGAATCGATGATTTAGCTGGCTCTTTTTCTCCTTTAGACGACGCAAACTCAAGCGAATCCACCGATTTCCGCAGTGGCTAAGGCGCACCCGCTATCGATCTTCAGTCGATCGTGATTTTTAATCAAAAGAACCCGATGTTCAGAGATTGCATGACTCAGTCAAGGATCGTCGTAACAAACAGGCTCCGCTAACCTCCCCCGAACTTTCCGGTTTATCAACCAACCCACCGTTCGCTGCCAACCAGGGAGATCGAAACGCAAGAGCAGGTAGTCCCCGCTAGGCCTAGGTAATTTTGGATACCCATTGTTCGGAACGCCAGAGGGGATCTGAAATGACATCCGAAAACGCCGTTTAGCCCTCTGAGGGATTGCTACGGGGCCAGTGCCAAGCATGCGAGGGTGTGTGCCGAACCGGCATGGACGCAGAGCAGCCGAGGGCCCATGGCTGTTGCGTGTTAACGAGTCGATTTTAGTTGACTTCGATATCCTAAAATCTTTCACTAGGTCACTACACGCTGGTAATTCCTTACCATAATTTTAAGAAAAAAGACAAATGGTTGTCCAGATTACGTCGTAATTCTTAACAGGGGTTCCGACATGCATTCGTCTACCCTTTTCCGCTATTAAATAATAGTGCTTTGAATTTAATGGACTGGTTATGAAACAACGATTAGTCGTTATTGGTAATGGCATGGCCGGTATCAGAACCGTCGAGGAATTACTTGAAATTGCGCCGGAGAAGTATGAAATCACTGTGTTCGGCAGCGAACCCTATGGCAACTATAACCGTATCATGCTGTCTTCGGTGCTCAGTGGTGAAAAAAATATTGAAGATATCGTCATCAATGACCGCCAATGGTATGTCGATCACAAGATTGTGTTACATGCCGGTTCGGATAAAGCCGTTGTTGATATTAATCGTAGCAGTAAGTGTGTTATTGCCAAGGATGGAACCCGTGCTCAATATGATCGATTGCTGATTGCCACCGGATCCAAACCTGTCGTTCCTGATATTCCAGGTACCGACCTGGAGGGTGTTATTAGTTTTCGCGATATATTCGATGTCAATACAATGATTGAATACAGTCGCAACCATAAAAAAGCGGTTGTACTGGGAGGAGGCTTACTGGGGTTGGAAGCGGCGAATGGCTTGATCTTAAGAGGCATGCAGGTGACTGTGATTCATAGCAAACCAGTATTGCTTAATCGACAAATGGATCGACAGGCCGGAGAAATGTTACAACACGAACTAGAAGTACGCGGATTGCAATTTAAAATGCCCGCAAGAGCACAACAATTAATTTCGGATAAAAACGGCCTGATTAAAGCGGTACGTTTTGCTGATGGTAGTGAACTGGAATGCGATCTACTGATCACTGCAATAGGAATAAGGCCTAATCTAGCCCTGGCAAAAAAGGCAAACCTTTATTGCGAACGTGGGATTGTCGTTAATGATAATCTGCAATCCTTTGACCCCAGTATTTATGCGGTAGGAGAATGCATTCAACATCGTGGTAAAACATTTGGCCTGGTTGCCCCCTTATTTGAACAAGCAAAAGTATGCGCCAACCATTTGAGTGGTCACGGTTGGGCTGATTACAAAACTTTGCCGACTGCAACCATGCTTAAAGTTTCCGGCATCAATTTATTTTCGGTCGGTAACTTTCTGGGGGATGAACATTGTGAAACCATTCAGTTTACCGACCCGGCATTGGGCATATACAAAAAACTGGTTATCTTGAATAACAAACTGATCGGTGCAGTGCTTTATGGGAATACGGCTGATAGCAACTGGTATCACGAATTACTGAACACAGAACAGGACATCACCGATATCAGAGAACATTTAATTTTTGGTCAAGCCAATCTTCCTACGACAGAGTCAGCATGAGTAGTGACAACGACATCGAATTAAAAGTTGTTCATACCACCTGCCCATATTGCGGTGTTGGGTGCGGCATCACAGCCCACGTTGACCAGGAACAACATCGGTTGCAGATACAAGGTGATCACTGTCATCCGGCTAATTTTGGCAGACTCTGTTCCAAAGGTTCATCATTGGCAGATACCATCGAATTAAAAAGTCGTCTGCTGGAACCCACTGTATACGGTCGTGAATGCAGTTGGTCAGAAGCCTTGGATATGGTTGCCGATTCTTTCACCAGTACCATCAAACAATACGGTCCTGATGCTGTTGCTATATATGGCTCCGGTCAATTATTGACGGAAGATTATTATGTTGCCAATAAACTCATGAAAGGATTTATTGGCAGCGGCAATATGGATACCAACAGCCGTTTGTGCATGTCTTCTGTCGTGGCAGGATACAAACGCGCATTTGGCGCAGATACTGTGCCCGGTTGCTATGATGACTATGAGCAGGCTGAGATGATTGTATTGATCGGTTCTAATACCGCTTGGTGTCATCCGGTTAGCTTTCAGCGTATTCGTGCAGCCAAAGAGAACAATCCTGATTTAAAAATCGTGGTCATCGACCCTCGTCGTACCGCCAGTTGTGAACTTGCCGATTTACACCTTCCCATAGCGATCGGTAGCGATACTATTCTGTTCAACAGCTTGCTAAATTACCTAAATCAACAGGATGCTCTGGATCAACAGTATATTCGGCAGCATACTGAAGGTTGGGCGGAAACATTAATATCTGCTCAAACAAGCAGTTCTGATAGCGCACGGGTTGCAGAGCACTGTAGATTACGACCACAGGATGTAGAGCTTTTTTTCAACTGGTTTGCCAGTCACAAAAAAGTCATGAGCCTGTTCAGCCAGGGCATTAATCAGTCCTCTTCCGGTACAGATAAAGTCAACAGCATTATTAATTGTCATCTGGCTACCGGCAGTATTGGTAAGCCCGGGATGGGTCCTTTTTCTTTGACAGGACAACCCAATGCGATGGGAGGACGTGAAGTCGGGGGGTTGGCACATCAATTGGCTGCCCATATGGACTTCAGTAATAGCAAAGATATAGAAAGAGTTGCGCGCTTCTGGAACACCCATACAATTGCGCGCAAACCCGGCTATGCTGCGGTTGATTTATTCAATGCCATCCATGATGGAAAAGTAAAAGCCATATGGATCATGGGTACCAATCCCGTAGTTAGTCTCCCAAATGCTGATAAAGTCAAACAAGCGCTGCAACGTTGTGATTTTGTGGTGGTTTCTGATTGTATTTCCGAAACCGATACCACGGCATTGGCACATGTGAAATTACCTGCATTGGGCTGGAGTGAAAAAGACGGTACGGTCACCAATTCAGAACGACGTATTTCCCGTCAGCGAGCCTTGTTTGAACCAGCCGGTAGTGCCAAGCCGGATTGGTGGATTGTGACCCAGGTTGCTCGTCGTATGGGCTATGAACACGCTTTTCACTATACCCGGAGTGTCGAAATTTTCCGTGAGCATGCGGCGCTTTCAGGTTATGAAAATAATCCACAGCAACAAGTCCGGGATTTCGATATTTCAGCTTTTGCTGAGATAAGTCAGCATGATTACGACCATTTACAACCGACACAATGGCCAGTCAATCATGAATACCCAGAAGGTTTACAGCGACTCTTTGCCGATGGACATTTTTTTACCCCATCAGGAAAAGCACAATTCATTGCCATAACACCCAGACGGCCCGTCAACCTGCCCAACCAGGACTATCCTTTAATATTAAATACCGGGCGCATACGGGATCAATGGCATACCATGACGCGAACGGCATTAGCAGCCAACCTAAATCAACACAAACCGGAACCCTTTGTTGAAATTCATCCGCTTGATGCACAACAGTATCAACTGATGCACAACACCCTGGCGCTTATTGAGAGCACCTGGGGGAAAATGATGGCCAGGGTTCAACTAACAGACACTCAACAACAAGGAACGTTGTTTGTTCCCATGCATTGGACTGAACAATACGCCAGTCATGGGCGTATTGGGGCATTGGTCAATCCAGTAGTTGATCCAATTTCCAATCAACCGGAAAGCAAGCATACGCCTGTGCGTATAAAAACCTACCCGGCAGCCTGGTATGGATTTATTTTGTCTCGACATCCCCTAAAATTCAAACAACCGGAATACCTGATTAAGGTAACAGGCGAACAGTTCTATCGTTATGAAATGGCCGGTGAAGAAGTGCCCGAAACATGGCAAGCATGGACCCGACATGTCCTCTGCAACACCCATCATGAAACCCCTCAATGGCAGGAATATATAGATCCCTCTATGGGTACATACAGAGCCGCACGAATACTTGATAATCAATTGGAGAGCATCTTTTTTGTCGCACCAACGATTGATCTGCCCGAGCGGAGCTGGTTGACCGGTCTGTTTGTAAAACCCGTCCTTAAAAAAGATGAACGCCTGGCTCTACTGATCGGGAAACCACCATTAGGTACTCAAGACATTGGACCCATTGTTTGCTCATGCTTTAATGTGGGCGAAAAAACCATACAGGCTGCCATCAAAGAGAAAGAACTAAAGTCTCATCAGGAAATCGGGCTATGTTTAAAAGCCGGTACCAATTGCGGATCTTGTATTCCTGAAATAAAAGCGCTGTTGTGAATCGGCAAAAGATGGATTAATAATGTTTTTCAAAATAAACAAAAGCTGACCGGATTACCCACAAAGCTCAACCTTTATCTAAAGAACGGCTATGCTGAAAATAGACAATCAAATCAGGTGCGTTCTGATGGGTAATGATTCATAACAATTTTAAAGAGGGTTGAGCGAATCCCGTCTCAGTTCCCTCTCGCAGTGAAAGAGCGTATCCAGATAGTGAGGAGCATTCTGTGAGCTAAACCCCAGGTTCAGATCAGCAAAGGATGAGTACCAAGTTTTAGCGGTTATCCAGAAGCCAGGTGGTTGTTTGGATAAAGGGATATAAATCCTTGAGCATGAAATTCAAAGAGCCGGATGTTCTGGCAATGCTCATGTACAGCCATCTATTCCCGGATACATCCTGGGCCAGATTTCAAAAACGGGGCGTTATCGAAAGGGGAAGTAGACTAGGTGGAGTCCTAACGCTAGGCAGTATGAAACTGCACCGCACGAAACAGGAGACCCCACGCCCGCACCTTAACGACTCTTCCTTCGGTATCTACGTATGTCGTCACCTTGCCCCTGACTAGGGCATCTCCAGAAAGATATCATTCTACCAGCGCGGAATTTTGCACCAGTGAAACGCATGGCAATATTTGGTCGCGTAGGCATTACCGAAATATGAAGTAACCTCCAATGATGCTCGTTAACCCACTGATTTATCGTTGTGACTCGTCACTGTCTAGATCTTGGCCGATCGAATAAGAAAGCAACAAAGACGAACCGCTGGGCTTTCCGGACCACATCATCCATTCCACAATGGGTATGCAGCGACTACCCTACCGGATGAAGTGTCCGCGCGGAGAACAACACCTTGAACCAGGAACTGGATTTTGACTGCCTTGTCGTCGGACAGGGGCTTGCAGGATCAATCCTGTCCTGGCTGCTTCACAAGCACGGACAACGGGTTCTGGTTGTCGACCGTGGCAGCAAGGAATCGGCATCGGCAATTGCAGCAGGCATCATCAACCCGGTTGCCGGCCGACGGCTGGTCAAGTATCCGCAGGCCGAAGCCTGCCTGGAACACGCGAGGTCGCTGTATGCAGACCTCGGCCACGATCTCGGCCAGACCTTCTACCGAGAACAGCCCATGACCCGGCTGTTCGATCGTCCTGAACAACAGGAAACCTGGGCCAAAAGAAAAGGCGCCAAGGACTACCAAACCTATCTCGGCAGCCGTTTCGAGCGTGAACAGTATTCACCCGTTCCGGCAAATCAATTCGGCGGTTTCTACCAGCACGGATGTGGCCACCTTGACACACGGGGCCTGTTGGCCGCACTAAGAAAGTTCTTCAGATCGATCAACTGCCTCACCGAACGCGACTTCTCCTGGCATCATGTCTCCACCACACAAGACGGCCTCAAATGGAACGGCTATACCATTAAACACGTGATCAGCTGTGAAGGGTTTCGATCGCGGAACAATCCTTACTTTTCCTGGCTGCCCTACCAATGCTCAAAGGGCGAAATCCTGACGCTTGAGAGTGACCGACATCTACCCGACTCGATGGTCAGCAATGGGAAATGGGTCTTGCCTCTGGGTGGGAATCTACTCAGAGCCGGGGCTACCTACCAGTGGCAAACGCTTGATTCGTTGATCTCCACCGAGGCCGAAGCAACCCTTCGATCTGCGGCGATCGAACTACTGGGAACGGGCACCCACCTGACCCTCCACGAACACGTCGCCGGGGTCCGTGCCGGCACACGGGACAAGCACCCCTTCGCAGGCTTTCATCCGGCCGTAACCGGGATCGGAATATTCGGTGGTTTCGGTTCACGAGGAGTCCTGACCATTCCGTATTACGCAGACTGCTTCGTGCAACTGGTACTCGATGACAATCCGCTGCCCGGCGAAATCGATATCGCACGATACATTGACCGGTATGCGACTGGTTAAGGTCGCCCAGTCCCGAATCGCCGAGGTTCTGGGGCCCGGCGATATCGCCATCGACGCCACCACCGGAAATGGGGTGGATACGGCGTTTCTGGCCCGCACTGTAGGAACGGAAGGCCTGGTCTACGGTTTCGATATCCAGCAAAAGGCCATCTGCGCCACCGGTGAACTGCTGTGCACCCTGGGACTGAAAAACAGAGCTCTGTTGATCATGGAAAACCACGCCGACATGGCTCATCATATCCATCGAAGACACCGAACACGAATCCGGGCCATCATGTTCAACCTCGGTTACCTACCCGGGGCCGACCCGGCCATCGTAACCCGCACTGGTTCCACGCTGATCGCGCTGGAAAAGGCGTGTAAACTTCTTGCTCCCGGCGGCCGCATCGCGGTACTGGCCTACACCGGACATCCTGGCGGCCAGTCTGAAACCGACGAAGTCAGGGCCATGGCCAACAGTCTGCCGGACAATTACACCGTAACTGTCGAACGGCCATCCAACACCCTCAAATCACCACCGGAACTGATCGTGATCGATCGCCTGGCTTGAGAAGGGAAAACAGGCCCGAAGAAACTAGACCTCGGCAGCAATCGAACGCGGTTTACAGGATCCCCTGCAGATACCTGCGCAGCAGGTCCAGGGCCCGGGTGGCAGCCACGGCCTGTTTCCGCGGCCGAGTCCCGCCAACGGTACAATGATCGGTGTAAACCGCTGACGTCGCCGCCAGGGCAGTATAAACGTTTACAACAGACGACCTCTCGGCAAGCAAATCCTGGTCGAAATCCCAGAGCTGGGCGATGGCGAGATCCGATGCAGCTTGCCGGCGCAGAGCTTGCGCCAGACTTGCCGCGCCCTCCAGAAGAGCAGACTTTTCCAACAATGACGGGCCCGCCAAGCCCAGCTTGGCCAAAGCCTGAACATGATCCCGAACCACCGTGCATTCAATGAACCAGTGCGCCCCGGCGCAGCGCGAGGCAACCTGTCCGCAGCTCAGCGTTTCCAACACCGACAATCGATGGCTTTCTCTGGTCATGCCTCTTCCGATCACGTCAAGTAGATCGCCGGGATCCTCATCCAGTCCGTCGATCCCGAATACCGGCGAACCAATCGCCTGAGCGACTTGCTTGGTAAAAGCACGCAACCTTTCAATGGGAACATCCGGCTGAAAAAGCAGCTTGGTCTGATTTTCCAATGGCCCGGTCCTGAAACTCAGACGGACATTGTCGGGGAAATCAACCGACTCGAGCCGTTCCTGGATGGATGATTCACCGATTCCTACGGTTCTCAGCGTCACCAGCCTTAGGGGCCGGGCATTCCAGTAGAGACCAAGCTGCGCCCTGACCGATTCGAGAAACATGTTTTTCATCTCGAATGGAACGCCGGGCAGAAAAGCGAAATGGCAGCGATCAGCCTGCAAGGCGAAGCCGGGTGCCGTCCCCCAAGAGTTGTCGATGCGGCGGGCTCCGCCCGGAAGCATTGCCTGCTTGAGGTTGGCCCGGGGCATGTCCCGGCCGGCCCGGGTAAAATACGCTTCGATCTGACGTTCAGCCTCCGGGTCACACTCAAGCGGACGATCAAACGCCAGCCCCACGGCTTCAGCAGTCAGATCATCAGCGGTCGGCCCCAACCCTCCCGTACAAACACAGAAATCTGCCCTGGCAGCCACTTCCCGCAACAGCCCGGCCAGTTCATCGAGACGATCCCCCACCGTCGTGTGCCGGCTGACATGAAAACCGGCCAGAACAAATTGTTCGGAAAGCCAGGCGGCATTGGTATCCACGGTCTGGCCGGTTACAATTTCATCGCCTTGCGAAAAGATTTCGACCACCGGCATTGGTTCAGTCATTGCATTGTGGAAACTGGATTCGGCTGGAATGATTTCCGTTTGCATTTTAAACCGTAGCCGCCGCATTTTGTACGGCATTACGGCCAACACCGGGAAAGAACTCGATCGAGTCCCGATAAACCCTGAAACAGAGTGATAAGGAACCTAACCGATGCACCAGCCCGAATCGAAATCAAGACTGCCAACAGCCGAACGCCTAATCATGGCACTTGATGTCGCCGGAATTCCGGAAGCCAAGGACCTGGTTGAAGAACTGGGAGACTCCGTCCATTTCTACAAGGTGGGGCTGGAACTGTTCATGTCCGGTAATTACTTCGACCTGATCCGCTGGCTGCAGAAACGCAGAAAAAAGATCTTTGCCGACCTCAAATTCTTCGATGT
>DBZZ01000021.1:67318-84234 GCA_002311315.1 Methylococcaceae bacterium UBA1147
CGTGCACGCAGGGCGCTTTCCCTGGGCTGCGACGGCGTGGTCTCATCGGGACTCGAGGCCCCTGTGTTACGGAAAGAAATCGGAGACAAACTGCTGATCGTTTCGCCCGGAATCCGTCCCGTGGAAAACCGCCCTGAAGACGATCAGAAAAGAGTGGTTACCGTCGACCAGGCCTTTGCCAACGGTGCCGATCATATCGTGGTCGGACGGCCCATCCGAGACGCCGCCAGTCCTCGCGATGCCGCCCTCTCGATGCAGGCCAACATCTCCCGCATCTTCGACCACTGAAGCGCCCTCTTTTCAGGGCACCTCTAACCGGAAAAAAAAGGCAAGGAACCCGCCCTTCTACCCGGGAAAGACGAAAATCTTGCTCGCCCTGATCACGAGCCAAGCAAGCTGGCTTGTTTGCATAGGCCCCGGCCTAACCGACAAGCATCCATGGAAAAAAGGGGACATTACCGATCCTGTTTCGATGAAGTCCACATCATCAAAACAGTTAAGGAAGGGACATGAATAAACTAGGGTTCCAATCTGCCTGAGTACAAATGCTTCCCAATCAACACCAAAAACCCGGGCAAAAGCCCGAGTTTTTTTTATGCGCCATAGAAGATCAGACTGAACCTTACCGGCAAGAACCCTGAAACAACGACAACTTCCGTTGACGCGAACTCAGTCTGCCTTCCGCCCCTTTCTGGAGGCGATCCGCATCCTGAGTGCGTTAAGCTTGATGAAGCCTTCGGCATCCTGCTGGTTGTAAGCACCCTGATCGTCTTCGAAGGTGGCAATGGCCTCGTCGAACAGACTGTCTGAATCAGAGTAGCGCCCTGCAACGGTCACGTTGCCCTTGTACAGCTTGAGCCGCACTTTTCCATTGACGTTCGCCTGTGAGGCATTGATCATTTCCTGCAGCATCTTGCGCTCTGGACTCCACCAGTAACCGTTGTAGATCAAGCTGGCATAGCGCGGCATCATTTCGTCCTTGAGGTGCGCGACTTCCCGATCCAGAGTCAATGACTCAATCGCACGATGCGCTTTCAGCATGATGGTTCCACCGGGGGTTTCGTAGCAGCCGCGAGATTTCATGCCGACGTAGCGGTTCTCGACGATATCCAGGCGTCCAATCCCGTTCACTCCACCAATTTTATTAAGAAGTGCCAGAGTTTCCGCAGGCGACAGGGCCTGGCCATCCACTTCAACGATGTCACCGGATCTGAAGGTCAACTCGAGATAGGTCGGAATATCGGAAGCCTCCTCTGGCGATACCGACCAGCGCCACATTGATTCTTCCGGCTCAGCCCAAGGATCCTCAAGAATACCGCCCTCGTACGAGATATGCAGCAAGTTGGCATCCATGGAATAGGGGCTGCTCTTGCCCCGTTTCATCTCGACCGGGATGCCCCGCGATTCGGCGTAGGCCAGCAGTGCTTCCCTGGAATTCAGATCCCATTCTCTCCACGGGGCAATGATCCGGATATCGGGACGGAGTGCATAGGCCCCCAGTTCAAAACGCACCTGGTCATTGCCCTTTCCTGTGGCCCCGTGAGAAATCGAATTGGATCCAGTTTCATTGGCTATTTCAATCAGCCGCTTTGCGATCAGAGGTCTGGCGATGGATGTCCCGAGCAGGTATTCGCCCTCGTAGACCGTATTGGCCCGGAACATCGGGTAGACGAAGTCTCTGACAAATTCTTCCCGAAGGTCGTCGATGTAGATTTCCCGGATTCCCAGGGCGGCGGCCTTCTTCCGGGCCGGTTCCACCTCGTCACCCTGACCAATATCAGCGGTGAAGGTGACCACCTCACAGTCATACTGGTCCTGTAGCCACTTCAGAATCACGGAGGTATCCAAGCCTCCGGAATAGGCCAGAACGACCTTGTTTACATCAGACTTCGACATGTTATTTTCCCAGCATTAAAAGATTTGGCTCGGCATTATACCCGAATCACCCTTACAGCCCGGAGTAGTTTCGATATGCCCAAGCTCCTAATAGGAAGCCCGCAAATGAAGCGTAAGAGGCCCACGACAGTACCAACCGGAGAAAAGCCTTTACAGTCTGGTCCGGATTGATTCGCCCGGCAGAATTGGTACCATTGATTCTCGGCAAATAAACAGGCATGGAGGGAACCAGTTTTTTGCTCGTATTCTCAGGCAATCAGCGTTCCCGAACAGCCTTCAATCAGCCAATACAGTAAAAATTCATGTTCAGAACCCATTCTGCCAAACTGCCAACTGATGACGATCAGGCTTTCGGATCGAGTGCGCGATCATGACCCGAGTGGTTCTCGGCATGATCATTGGCCTAATTGGTCTGCTCGGTTTGATCGTTGAAACCAGTGATTACCTGAAAACCGGAGTCTGGAGCTCATTCGGCTTGAAGCTCGCTGCTGGCCTGTTCGGCACGGGAGTGCTGTCTGCCTTTTCCGGGATAACCACCAAGCGAAGAACTTCCCGGGCTATCGACACCGCATTGAACATGTACCGCAACAATCAACTGATCGACTCCCGCAAGATTGGTTCCGACGCCGGGACCAGCGAATCTCGGACCCGACGAATCATCGGCAAAGCAAAAAGGGACGGGCTTCTGCCAAAAGACCTGGACCTGAGCTAGGAAACGCGGCCGACTGCCTCGTGTCGCCTCCTTTTCCAATCAACCGCCAGGAAGGCAAGCCACAGATTTTTGGCCCTAAATGATGTGCGATCAAGGATAAATAGCTAGCCGCGCGGACCTGAGTGATCCATCCATGTAATGCCCAATCGAAGCCCTGGCCTGTGAGACTGACTCGTAAGCTCAGAACTAAAGTTCATCGTGCTTGACTGTAGGCCACAGCCATTCGACGAAGACAACGTCTCGCCAGCACCCCTATTGTCATCCATGTTGAGGCGGATCTGTGCCGCCTTCAGTCCACTCATCAACGCCTTACTGATGACCTGAGAGCCCGGGGCGCTGTTGAAGGTTTCTGGAAAGCATCAGACCGGCAAATCGCCTCCTCCAGTATAGCTAGGAGAGGCTGCCCGAAAACCAGAATTGTGACGGCACGGGCTGATTCTGATCATCTCAACTAAAAATTCCCTGTATAAAGCCGACCAGCACCAGTACCAATTCAATAACCCCTACCGCAATGAGTGAGAATCCAAGTATTCTGGAATACTTGTTCATTCTGGCCGAGGGTGCGCCAACCAGGTATTGATCCAGTTTATTTTCCTGGACCAGTCGGTTGTATTCGATTGTCCGTTCTTCTTTGAATTCCTCAAGCGTCATGCTTCCAGTGAACATGACGACGTCCATCGGAAATTTCTCCGGGCGAAAATGACAATTGAAGAAATGAACGGTAAACAGGAATACGGCGGCCAGAAACGCTTCTTCGCCATGCACGATGGTCGCAACATTGAAAATCCAACCCGGAAAAAAGCTCGCAAAGAAACTGGGGAACCACAGGATCAGGCCTGACAGCCCAATGATAAACATACCCCAGAAAGGTGCCCAATAGTCGAACTTTTCCCAGTAAGTCCATCGGTCGAATATGGGTCGTGGTCCTTTACCGAAGAACCATTTACACATGGCGATGAAATCAAGTAAATCCTGCCACCTTGGGACTAAAGAATCCGGTCCGAACCAGTTGAACTTCTGGCCTTTGTTGACCACATAAATCTTGTGAAAAATCACCACTAGATGACCAATAAAGATTATGCCGAAGGTGACGGCCGCGATTCGATGGATGATCGCCGCAATTTCGGCTCCACCCAACAGTATCATCACTGTCGGCGCCCAGAAACTATCTGCAAACAACACGGTTGTACCGGTGATGACCAAGGTCATTACCGCTAGCGCCAACACCAAATGAGCGATTCGCCATCCCTGGGTGAATCGCTGCACGTATTGGCCTTGCTTGACCGGTGTACCGTCTTCCTCCACCCGAATGGTGACATGACCTTCTTCGTGTTCTTTTTTCTCCCGAAAATACCAGAGAAGAGAATGGGTCCAGAAGAAAAGAAAGACCCCAGTTAGTAATACAATCATGAATTTTGAGGTAAGCCATAGCTCGGGATAATTCTCATAATCATGGGTAGAGCCATGCGGCTGAAAAGTCACATAGCCTTCGGTTGCATCTTTGTGGCATTCGCTGCAGGTGGCCAGGCGATTGTTTGCGTGGACCATGGAAAGCGGATCATCAGCCTTCCGTGTCGCGTGGTGCGAGTGGCAGTCGTGGCACTTGGCGGTATGGGTATAACCCAATTTCACCACCTGTCCATGATAGGTTTCACGGTAGGAATCGTAGTATTCCTTGTGACAGTCCCCACAATTTTCAGTAATGAGCAGTTTTGCCGGATCTTGTTCCACGACTGAAATCTTGTGGGCGGTGTGGCAATCACTGCAGACTGCAGGTTCAAGCTTCCCAAAGCGTTTGACGGGCGCTCCATGAACCGATTGAGTGTAGTCCTTCAGTTCTTTTTCATGACAGGCACCGCAGGTTTCGGGAGTGCTGGTCCGATATATTTGCGCGTTCGGACTGTCCATTGGAAACACATCATGTTTACCGTGGCAGTCCCAGCAAGTGGCGTTGACTCGGCTGGGATCATCTTTTCGCGGTTGGGCGTGCACCGAGGCGAGATAATGCCGAGCCTGAATGGTCAATTCGCTCTGCTTTTTGATTTGCACCGTGCTCGGTAACCCGACCATGGCGTGGGTGAGACTCCGGGTGAGATCAACCAGTTCTTGTGTTTCGTCCTTATTCTCGTCCAACTGCTGCTGATGGCAGGTAATACAATCCACCGATCGTTTAACATTCGCTTTGTGGGGCATTTGCTCAATGTCCACATGACAACTAACACACCGAACTTCAGCGTGAATGCTGTTCTTGAACGTTTCCGGTTGGACGTGAAGAGCTCGTTTTAAACTATCACCCGTTTCACCTTTAGGGACGGCAAATCCTTCGACCCCGTGACAATCCAGACAAGTATCGATCTCGGTGCTTGGAGTAACCAGGATCGGATCGATAAGGGGTCGCGCAGTCCTCGCCAGAGCAGAGGTCCCCAACAGGAAACCCAGAAGCCCTAACAGAACTGCGCCGCCCTTAAAAAGGCGGCGCATTTTCATACAATTGATGTTGCTTCAAGTTAAGTATTATCTAATTTCCTGAAGATAGCGTTTGTTAAACTCTTCTCGCTGCGCTTTTCGTTTTGCCGCTAGAGCCGGTGGTGTCGCACCGATAAACCAAGCGTGTCCTTCCTGGTGTAGGATCGTATCCAGCAATTTCGCTGCTTTTTTGGCGCCTTCGTGGTTGCCCTTAAGTTCAGCTTTTTCAATGATTTCTCTGATTTCAGGTACCCATTCCGCATAGAACCGATGGGCGACCTCGTACATTCCGTGCCACTGGACATAGTCTGGTGCTTGCATGGACGCACCGTGCCGGGCTCTGCGGCCTTCGTGATGCCAGAGGAAAAAGTAGGTCCACTCAATATTTTCATCGAAGGGTGTTTCGGTCCTTAACCCTTCGTCCAGCAGCAAATGCATCATTTCCGTGGTCGGAATTGCATATTTGTTGTTGTACATCTCGACCAAACCATCGAACTGTTCGTAAAAGTTGTTCACTATTTTGTAACTGTGGCAGCTTTCACAAACATCCTGCATATCTTTACGGCGTTCGCGCCAGGGTTTTTTGTTATTACCCATTTTGGCATCCCGGGCATCAATGCGCTCTGAGATGGGCGGACGCAGGGTCCAGGTAAGACGGTCACCAACATCGTGGGTAATGGGTAGATTTCGTGTTGCGGACATGTGGCAGGTCGCGCAGGTTGGCGCCGCATCGTAATCTTCTCCAGGGATCCATTTGGCTGAATCCAGGTTCATCTTATCGACATTCGCGTAAAAATTAATGCCGTGTTTGGATTCGTCGTAAATCTCCTTTTGTGGATGGTCTGGACCCAGATGACATTTACCGCAGTTTTCAGGGCGCCGTGCCTGGGCAGCCGAAAATTCGTGGCGCTGGTGACACGCACTGCAAGCGCCCCGAGAACCATCCGGATTGATGCGGCCAATTCCAGTGTTTGGCCACGAAACCGGGTCCAAATCGCCGTTGGGCAATATTTTGACTTCGGTACCATGACATTGCCAGCACCCAGTCACCGTTACCGGCGAAACACCGTGAAAGCTCATCATTCCTTCCACCACCTCGCCCAAAACATTGTCCAGGGAACCGATGATTTCTGCGGCTTTCGAATGGTGGCTCTTTGCGAACTGTTTGGCCTCAGTCTCATGGCATTGTCCGCAGTCTTTGGGCGAGACAATGACTGCAATCACAAAATCTTTGTGCCGAATGGCATCCGGGTCTGATGGATCCGCTTTGTGGCATTCATAACACCCCACATTGGCGCCGAAATGCTTAGAATGGCCCCATTGCTGGTACAGGCCTGGATTCTCTTTTTTGTGACAGGAAGCGCAAGTTGCGCTTGCGACACTCAAAGATGAAAATGGTTTGAGCACCTTGGATCTTTCTTCCTTGTTCATGGCTGCCCACTCTCTTTCGTAGGCGCTTTGTTTCTTTCCTTTGGCTTGCGAATTTATCGACTTTTCCGGGGATTTAGCGTTGCCATCGCTGCGCCATTCACTGACGATTTCCCCCTGTTCCTTGTCGTAGTGTTTTACCCAACGGGCCGAAGACATAGGACTGTATGACCAGCCAAAAACCAATACCGCCATGAACAGCGTCAAACTAAGCTTAACAACATGATTTTTATTTGCCGACGCCATTATCTTCCCCTACAACATTTATCAAATTTAAACCCGGGCACTGGTCAGAGCACCGGATCCCCATGTCGTCCGCCAACGGGACTTGACCCTGTGGATTCCGTACAAACTCAGTACCGACAAAATCGAAAACATAAAAAACCCTAGACTAAAATCGTTGGTCAATTGTTTCGACTGACCCATAAACCAAGCCAGAAAAAATCCGCCCAAGCCTCCTGCCGCTCCAACCATCCCGGTCACTGCACCGACTTCTTTGCGGAAACGCAAAGGCACTAATTGGAACACGGCACCACTGCCCATGCCCAATGAAGCAGTACCGACAATGAGCAGTATAACAACCAACCAGGTGTAGGGAATGGAAAAACTGACCACGAACATGCATACGGCAGTTACCGCAAAAAGATGTTGCATCGACCGGATCCCACCATATCGGTCTGCCATCCATCCACCCACGGGGCGTAACGCAGTTCCTGCCAGAATGCAGGCGGCCGTATAGTAGCCAGCTGTTACTGGTTCCAGACCATATTGCAGATGAAAATACAGCACCATTACGCTTGACAACGCGATTACTCCGCCAAAAGTCAACCCATAAAAGAGCATGAACCACCAAGAATCCACGTCGCCCAGAACATGCCAATAATGACCAATCTTTTGGGGTTGAGGGCGGTCATGACTGTCCCGAGCCAGATAATAAAAAAGAACCAACGTTACCAGCAATGGAATGATGGCAAATCCGAATACGCTTCGCCAGCCATAAGCTTCAGCCAACATCGGCGCAAACGCTGCAGCAAATACGGTACCGCTACTGGCCGCACCAGCAATGCCCAACACCACTCCCTGGTATTCATCAGGATACCAGCGACTGCTCAGGGGTAAAGCCACCGCCATGCTGGTGCCGGCCAGACCCAGGGCCAAACCGACCACATAGATCCCGGCAATCGAATCCACATTGCTGATATAGGCGAAAAAAAGCACTACGATCACGATCGCCTGGGCGATCATTCCCGTTTGTTTCGGCGCGAAACGGTCGACAAGAATGCCCATGGGTATTCGGAATAAAACGCCGGCCAGCAAAGGCAGAGTCACCATGGTGTATTGCTGTGCTTCGGTCAATTCAAGATCCAGGCTGATATAAACCGCCAGAGGCCCTAGCATTATCCAGACCATGAAACTCATATCAGAGTAGATAAAAGAGCTGATTAAGGTTCCGATGTGCCCGGTTTTTAAAAATCTAGAAAAAGACATTCTTCAACAGTTTTTCAATTCAGTCGGTTTTGAACTTGGTTTCCCGATACTAAACGATCCAAATCAACTCGCCAGGGTATGCACAAGCGTGGTGCTGCCACCATAGTGCCTGATCGGTTGACGATACTCGATGGAATCACTGGAAACAATTAGATTGTTCGTATTTGATAGCAATTTTCAAGCCATCTAATTATTCAATCACTGGTGGTTGCTATTGGCATTAAACAGAAATGATTGCAGGACTTGTCGGACGGTGGTCCAAACTGTTTGATTATTCTTGACTCGCTGTCCAGCAGGGCTTCATTCGAAAGATGGGGCATTCAGACCGAGAAATCTTTCCACCAGGATTTTTCAACCGAAAGCTTTCCCATGCCATCATTCAGTGATGGTGCATAAGCCCCTCTGGCGCCCTTTGTTAGTGCAAGCAGGCTTCTTTGCGACACCACCCAAAGTGATAGTCCACGGATCAGCCCCTCAGTGAACACGGTGGTCAATTCGATTGCATTACTCGTAGACCACTGGTCAAATGAGATCATTCGTGTCTTTCCTTGATTCATCGCTCATGATCAGGGTTGCCTGGCCGGGTAATTTCGACTTGAGGCGTGAATGATGAGACAGCGGTCGTAAGGGTTAAAAAAATTAACGGTCCGCGGAAGCGATTGTATCGACCTGGTCGAATGGCGACGGACGTTAGAATAGAACAGGAAAAGAATTAGAAATCGATTTTTCCGATTCCACCAAGCAAAGATCCAATGGTTGGGTGTTTCTGGATCACTGGACGGTCAGCTTAAAAAAAACAAGAAGTTGCGGAGATGGTGATCACAGGGAGGATGCGCCTGATCGTTCGCAGTCGATCAGGCTATCTTTGGACGGTACTCTTGATTTCGGTTAAGCATTGCTGACCGATGAACCGACCCCCTTTGACCTCGCTACTATCCGTACCGATTAACCTTAAACCGGGATTGCGATAACTAAAATAAACGAGAATGTCGGGACGACTGGAAACACAATGTGGGTTCGTTTCTGAAAAGGGCCGAAGAGAATCCAACCAAGATTTTCTGGCTTACTATTTTGGAACCAAAGAACAACGTGACCTACAAGGGACTGTTGCCGTCATCGCCGACGGCATGGGTAGCACCAGTGGTGGCAGGTTTGCAGCAGAAATAACGGCCCGTGGGTTTATTGACGGTTATTACGGTCAGAAGCAAACCTTGGGGGTTGATCGAGCGGCAGACTGCGCTTTATCAGCCATCAACCGATGGATATTCGGGCAGGCACGTCAGGACTCCAAATTGAGAAACGCGGGAACGACCTTTACCGCTTTGGTTCTGCGGGGCTGCCAGTCCCATATCATTCATGTCGGCGACACCCGGATCTACCGATTAAGGGACGGTCGACTGCAACCCCTGACCACGGACCACATCCACGAACATCCGGATATGCAGCATGTCCTGACCCGCGCGGTTGGGCTCGATGAGACGCTGTGTATCGATTATTCAGCGCATAACTTAAATCTTCATGATCGCTTTTTGTTGTGCTGCGATGGCATACACACTGTGCTTTCCGATTCCAAAATAACGGCGCTGTTACGCCAGCACAAGTCCCCACAAAATCTGGCCCAACTGATTGTAAAAGCCGCACTGCGCGCCGGTACCACGGACAATGCCAGCGCAATGGTTGTGGACGTCCTCAATCTGCCACCCCCCGATCAATCCTATCTTGAAATGGCGCTGGACGAGCTACCGATCATTGGGCTTCCCAATGAAGGTGATTGCATCGACGGATTTCGGCTCGAATCAATTTTGTCCGACAGCCGCTATACCCGTGTATTCAGGGCTACGAGTGAAATCGGTGAACACCCCATCGTAGTCCTGAAGTTTCCGAAACCCGATATCACCTCGGAAACGGTCTACCGGGAGGCTTTTGTGCGAGAGAGATGGATTACCACGCATATTCAGAACCCATCGGTTGTCGAACAAATCGAACTGGATGCCGGCCGACAAACCCGCTTGTATTCCATTATGCCCTATTATCACGGAGAAACCCTGGAGCAGTTTTTGCTGCGTCAACCCGTGACTTTAAACCAGGGAGTGAATATTGCGATCAGGCTGGCTAAGGCCGTGTATTCGCTGCATCGGTGTCAAATCATCCACCGAGACATCAAACCCGATAATGTCATGCTTCTGGAAGATGGCGGGCTCAAACTCTTGGACCTTGGTGTTTCCCGTCTACCCGGACTGAAAGACGGACTTGAGGAGACTGCACCAGGCACACCCAGCTATATGGCGCCGGAATTGTTCAGCGGCAACCAGGGAGATGAACGTTCCGATCTTTATGCTTTGGGAGTCACTATTTACCGTATGTTCAGTGGCGGATCCTATCCTTACGGCGAGGTGGAACCGTTCACCCGTCCGCGCTTCGACAAATTCGCACCCTTAAGCAAATACCGAGCTGATTTACCCTCTTGGCTAAATGCCGTAGTGACCAAAGCAACACACGCGGACAGACGGTTCGACGATGCGATGGACCTGGCTGTCGAATTGGAAAACGGGCTCATTCGAGGACAGACGACGGTCCCCCTGCAAAGCTCTTTTTATGAGCGCAACTCGGTGCGGTTTTGGCAAATCGTCTCTTTCATTTTGTTTAGCCTTTTGCTGTCACTCCTTTTAGTCTGAGTCGCCAAAGGTCAATACCCTTCAGCGTGATATGGCCGCCCAATATCAAAACAAAATCTTTCAGAAACAGACCATCGAAAACCGGTTGCTTCTTCTCAATTGGAAAACCCGGATCAGTATTGGACGTCCCGGGTTGTTCAGACAGCCCGCAGACAAGTGTCTCCTGAAGACTCAGCGAATTCTTTCGGCAATCAGAATTTCGACCAGAGGATTTTTATCAACTGTAACCGGTTCAGCCTGGCCCTTGAAATCCCCGGGTTGAGGGATAGCGTTGCCTGACTTTGAAATGCGAGCGACCACCCTTACCTGGGGGAAATTCGACAAGGTCATTGCCGGCGTCATAGCCATGGAGTCATTCAACTTGACCTCAAGCGGCAGATCGCGGACTTTTTTGCGCGATATGGCCAGCGGCATCGGTGGACCAGTCAAGGCCTGTGCATAAATGAATACGGTATCATCAAGATCGACAGCGGCCATCAGCGCTTTATCCAATCCCACCTTGACGGTAATGCCTGGCTGAGATGACTCAGCCTCAGCCGCCACTCCTTCAGATTGGGTGACTGGAGACTCCCTCACCGCAACCTGACCCAAGGCTTCCTCAACCTTTGCAATTGCCAGACGGATCGATTCCGCACCTTCGGCATCCTCCGGCAACACTGCGTTGAGTTTACGCCAGTATTCCAATGCCAACGGCAAATTCTGCTCGATTAAGGCCGAGCGACCGCCCAGCCACAACCCGCTTGGATTCTCAGGAGCTTTCTCAAGTGCTTGAGCCAATAGAGCTGACGGCTGACCTTCAAATGAATTATCCTGCGCCCTGGCAATCGCTTCTGCCAGTTCGACCAGAACGTCCGGGTCATCACCAACCAAACCCCGCGCTCTTCGCAAGGCCTCAATTGCCTCGGAGTAGCGTTCCATTACCAGATAGGAACGGGCCAGCAAACGCCACCCATTGGGGTCACCGGGATTTTCTTTCAGCCGTTCAGCCAGCCGGCCGACCATATCGTCGACCGAAGCTAACTGACGGGGATTCGTCGCCCGACCAACCGATGATGGCTCTTTCCCCGGATTGACATCCAGACTTTCAACATTCCCAAGAAAGCCGTACATCAAGAGAGTGGCCAGTGGGACGACCAGCCCAACCGTCACTGCAGTTCCGGTGGAGGAGGCTGTTCCGCCATCGGATATGGCCTTTTCCGTCTCCAAACCCAAATCATTGGCCAGAATCTGCTCGATTTCCAGGTAGGCCTGATCGAACATTTTTTGGTCGATTATCCCCTGAGCATATTCGTTCTCCAGTGCCTTGAGCCGTTCGCGAGCAATATCGATGTTGTGTTCCTGCCTTCCGGACATAAAACTGTGTCCCGGACGCAACAACGGCCGGACGACAAACCACACGCCAAGCAGCAACATCGCTGCAGCCAATGTCCAAAAAATTATCATGGGGTTTTACTGTTCTTTTTGAGCAGGTCACGGGCTCGATTCATCGAGCCTTCGGATATCGGTGCATCACCATCTCTGGTCCTCCGCATCAGGCGGATCATGAGAAACATCCCTCCGACCAACAATACGAAAGGACCCAACCAAAGCAGGGCAGTCCTGGCATTCAACCGCGGTCTATAAAGGACAAATTCCCCGTACCGGGCAACCATGAACGCAATAATTTCTTCGTCGCTCTGGCCTTTCTTGATGTGTGTATAAACCTGTTGCCGCAGATCTTTGGCCAGGTCCGCATTCGAAGAAGCGATATTCTGGTTCTGGCAAACCATGCAGCGCAGTTCGGCAGTCAGTTTTTTGTAACGCGCCTCGTTCTCAGGAACAGTAAAGCTGAGCATTTCAACCTTTGCCGACACGTTCATCACACAAGCCAGCATCATGACAACGGCGATTGTAATCCTCATACTGATTCCCCTTCGAGCTGAACGATCAGTGGCATCAGGACGGTTTTAACGTCGTCCATGCTGACTGGCCCGATCGTTTTGTGTCGGATAATCCCTTTTTTATCGACAACAAAACTTTCCGGCACACCGTAAACACCCCAGTCCAGCCCCACTCTCCCATTGTTGTCGACGACACTGCGGGTATAGGGATCGCCAAGAGCCTGCAGCCACCGCAGACCGTCCACTGGATTGTCCTTGTAGTTCAAACCGATCAGAATCAGATCCGGGTTGCGGCTCCAGGCGTTCAGAATCGGGTGTTCGGTGCGACAGGCTGCGCACCAGGATGCCCATACGTTCAGGATCCAGACTTTACCCTTCAGATCCGCAGGCCCGAACAATCGGTCTGGATGATGCAGTTCTTTCAAGTGGAATTGGGGTGCTGGACGTCCAACCAGGGGAGACGGGACTTCACGTGGATTCAAATTTAGGCCAACGCCTAGAAACACAACCAGCACCGCAAAAATAATCAATGGAATCAAGTGGCGCATTATTTCACTGGATCTGTTGACAATTCGAGGTCTCCGGTCACTGATGGCTTCTTCTGGACCACTGCCATCCGGTAGCGTTTGTCCGATGAAGCAATCAAACCACCCAAGGCCATAAAGACCGCACCAAGCCAGATCCAGCGGACAAAAGGTTTGTAATAAACCCGTACACTCCATGCCCCGCGACTGCCCAGTGGCTCACCCAGCGCAAAGAACAGATCGCGAAATAATCCGGCATCGATTGCGGCTTCGGTCATCGGCATTTGTTGCACCCGGTAGATCCGTTTTTGGGGCTTCAGCACTGCCACAGCCTCTCCATTCAGGGTGACGCTAACCACCCCTTCATCGGCTTCAAAATTAGGCCCCTTGAATCTTCGAATTTCATCCAGTCTGAACGTATAGCCGGCAAGTTCCACCTCCTCGCCAAGATCCATTCGGACATCTTTCTCGATACTGTACAGTGAGGTCAGGGTTATTCCCGTGATAAATACAGCGACTCCAAAATGGGCCATAGTCATCCCGTAAAAGGATCTCGGGACACTCTTCAAACGGCTCCACTGAAGTCCCTGACCAAAAGCCCGCTGAAAGAGTCCGTAGATCGCCGACAAGGCAACCCAAACGGCTAACACCATGCCGACAGAGGCCTTAAGCGAAAAATGAGGCATCAACAGAGCGGGAATCGCGAGACCAATCACCACACTGATCGCAAGCAAGGTCTTTGTTTCCTTGAAAAGCCGGCCCACATCATCCTTTTTCCAGCGAATCAATGCAGCAAAGCCGACCAGAAACGCCAGAGGTGCGGTCAGGGGAACAAACACACTATTAAAATAGGGTAGCCCAACCGAAATTTTCCCCATTCCCAGCGCATCGACAAACAGAGGATAAAGCGTACCCAGCAATACGCTGGCCGCCGCGACCACCAGCAACACATTGTTGATCAACAACGCCGCGTCTTTGGAAACAAGTTCAAACTGACCGGTATCGCGGATCTTTGGCGCGCGAATGGCGAACAAAAGCAGCGAACCACCAATCACTACGACCAGAAAGATCAGAATGAAAAGGCCCCGGGCAGGATCTGTTGCAAAAGCATGTACCGAGGTAAGAACCCCCGAACGGACCAGAAAGGTTCCTAAAAGACTCAGGGAAAATGCAAAGATCGCCAGCAACACCGTCCACGCTTTGAAACAGCCTCTTTTCTCGGTCACAGCAAGCGAGTGTATCAATGCTGTACCGACCAACCAGGGCATGAACGAGGCATTTTCCACCGGATCCCAGAACCACCACCCGCCCCAGCCAAGCTCGTAGTAAGCCCACCAGCTGCCCAGTGCGATACCGCAGGTCAGAAACACCCAGGCCATATTGGTCCAGGGCCGAGACCAGCGTGCCCAGGCTGTGTCCAGTTGTCCGCTCAGCAGCGAGGCAATCGCAAATGCGAAAACTACCGAGAAACCGACATAACCCAGATACAACATCGGAGGATGGATCGCCAGTCCCGGGTCCTGAAGCAAAGGATTCAGATCCTGGCCGTCCAACGGTGAGGGAATCATGCGTTCAAAAGGATTTGAAGTCAGCAACATGAACAACATAAACCCGACGCTGACCAGGCCCATCACGCCCAGTACACGAGCGACCATATCGTCCGGGATGCTCCTGCTGAACACAGTTACCGCACCGGTCCAGAGTGAAAGCACCAGGGCCCATAACAACAACGAACCTTCATGGGCGGCCCAAACAGCAGAGATACGGTACATGAGGGGCAATGCAGAATTCGAGTTCCTTGCCACATAGGCAACCGAGAAATCATGCACGATAAAAGACCAAGTCAGGCAGCCAAATGAGACCAGCATGAAAAATAACTGACCTCGCGCTGCCGGACGGGCGACCGCAATCCATCCGGGAATTTGCCTGGAAGCCCCCACGATTGGCAATGTTGCCTGAATCAAAGCCATGCTGAAAGCAAGAATAAGGGAAAAATGTCCCAGTTCGGGTATCAAGATAAGTTCCTCAAAAAGAGTTTCGACACATTACCGACAGATGGCTGAACAATATTCAATGCCAGAACGGCCAGTCCAATTCCGTAGGAAGTCCATACACAAAAGGCATAGCCTCCGACATTACGAGGTAATGCTAAGTTCATTCCTTCTCCAGATGTTCACGACCCCATTTGCTGTTGCTTTTACGTTCCACCAGTTCACCATGGGCAGGAATCAATACCGGAAACAGATCAATGGGTTTGAACCCCATTGCCATCAGAAGCAAGGGGAAATCAGAATTAAAATATGGAGTGAAGGGTTGTCACATTTAGTGACTAGGGTCACTGAAGCAGAGTATTCTACCATTGGATCGAATAGAAAATGATCAAAATGTTGACAAAACCAAACCAGCGGTAGGTTAGCAACAGCCGCCCTTCACGTCTTGACCGACCGACACTGAATCAGGCCGACTTGAATACGCTGCCTCTGCCCCAGACAGTTTGACCCAACGAGGCAGCGATTCACTGATAGAAACGGGTTTGGCTGTTCAAACAACCGGGACCAGCTTTATCGGGAACGAATTTCCCGCCCCGATCTCTCTAGACCATCCTGTCTCTCTGAAATCGGAGTGGCCCAGTGTGCGAAGGGCCTATCAAATCGTTGATTTCAGCTTACTCTTTGCGATTTCTCCGCTGATTCTGAATTATTCCGACCAGCTGGATGCCAAGCTTTTGGGTCTTCCTAGTGGCCGTCAGCGCCATGCTAGCCCCACCGCCAGCGATGACTTTGAGTTTTTTGGCGGGTTCCGATGGATCGCTTAAAGCCTCGGGTGTTGCCGCCCAATATCCAATGGCCATAAAAAGAGCCCCGGCCACCGTATTGCCCAAGGTCACCCAGAACAAATTGTAGACCATGCCACCGATGGAAACGGTTTCGGGATGTTCCCCGAGAAGCGCAACGGCGAAGACCGTCATGTTTGCCACGCTGTGTTCAAAACCGGTAGCAATAAAAGCCAGCAAACACCAGAAGATCAATATGCATTTTGCGGCATCGTTCTCAGTTCGGGCGGATGTCCACAACGCCAGGCAAACCAGCCAGTTGCACAGGATGGCAAGAGAAAATAGCTCTATCGGTGATTTGGCCATTTTAGCGCTGGCAACGGTGTTGAGCAGATCGGCGCCGGTGGAGAACAAGGTACCTCCCCCTCCTGCGGCGAACAGCAGGGCAAGCAGTGCTGCACCAGCCAGGTTTCCCAGCCAGGATGCTCCCCAGGCTTTGAATAAATCATTCGAACCAATCGTCCCTCGCAACCATCCCAGCGTCATATACATGGTATGGCCGGTAAATAGTTCTGATCCGGCAAACACTACCAGGATCAGGGCAATACCAAATGTAGTGCCCATCACCAATGGTCGAATCGACGGATCAACAGATCCACCGAGAGTGAAAATCAATAATATTCCCATCCCCACATAAGCCCCGGCCATGAGTGCACCGATGTAGAAGGAAAGCGGGTTGTCTTTGAGTAAGTTGACTTTCTTTTTTGCCATATCGGCAAACAAATCAATTGTTTCTAAATACATGGGTTCTCCTTGGGTTGTTCAATAATGAAAAGACAAACTGTTGTTGAGCTCAACCGAAAGCAGCGATGCCAGGGGCATGACAAGCCAGAGATGTCTACTCCTAAAAGGGGTGAGTTGTTATATGCCATGGTCGCAAGCGATGAAACAGAGGCGAGCTGGCGAACGACACTTGTCCAGACCGAACCGCGGCTGACAACGTTCCATTCGGGCTTTTTAATAATCCTGCCAAGGCTCTCTGGCAGAACGAAAAATGGATTTCGTTGAATAAGC
>DBZZ01000086.1:0-509 GCA_002311315.1 Methylococcaceae bacterium UBA1147
CCGGAAGGGAGCAGCGGTAGCAGCGGATTCGTGTGCCGGGGTGAGGCTGGCACGGCCTGCCTCCCGATTTAACACCCTGATTGGAAAAGGCCTTTTGCCACCCATTTGCATTAAATGACTTACCAGGCGCTTGCTAGGAAGTGGCGGCCGCGGCGATTCAGTGATGTCGTCGGGCAAAGTCATGTCATCAGGACCCTGACCAACGCAATCGAGCATGACCGAATGCATCATGCGTACCTTTTTACCGGTACGCGAGGTGTTGGGAAAACCAGCATTGCAAGGATCCTGGCAAAGGCGCTGAACTGTGAAGCGCTGAACGGATTCGATCCCTGCTGTGAATGTTCCGTTTGCCTCGATGTCGATGCCGGCAGGTTTGTTGACCTGATCGAAGTGGATGCGGCATCCAGAACCAGGGTAGAGGATACCCGTGACCTGCTCGACAATGTGCAGTACGCTCCGGTGCGGGGAGGCTTCAAGATCTACCTGATCGATGAGATTCACATGTTGTC
>DBZZ01000086.1:654-15874 GCA_002311315.1 Methylococcaceae bacterium UBA1147
TTCTTTCCAGGTGTCTGCAGTTGAACCTCAAACGTCTGCTGCCGCAGCAGATCCGCATGCAGATGGAGAAGATCCTTGCTGCCGAAAATCTCCCCTGCGATGAACAGGCGCTTTTGGCGCTGGCACGCTGTGCAGACGGTAGCATGCGGGATGGTCTCAGCCTTCTCGACCAGGCCATCGTTCAGGGTTCCGGGCGGGTGGAAACGGACCTGGTGCTGTCGATGCTTGGCATCGTGGCAGAATCGCCTCTTGTCGATCTGCTGACGAAGCTTGCGGATGGTGAGACCAAGGCTGTTCTGGATTGCGTGGATCGACTGGCCGATCTGACCCAGGAATTTGCGGAAGTCCTGCAGCAACTGCTTGGCCTGATTCACCAGATCGCACTGACGCAGGCGGTGCCCGAAAGTATTCCACCCGAAGAGTTCACCGATGGTCTGGCAGCGCTGGTGGAACGTATTCCGGCCGTCGATCTGCAGCTCTATTACCAGATTGGCCTGCTTGGAAAGCGTGACCTTGAATTGGCACCGGATTCGCGCAGCGGTTTTGAAATGACATTATTGCGCATGATTGCGTTCAGACCAGCCCAGGCTTCGACAGGAGGCCCGTCGTCTCCTCGAGCAGAGGCCGAAACTGCTGCTCCAGAGTCTGGTAAGGACGCCGGGAAGCGGCCGGGGAAGGTGGTTGACGGGAAATCCATCGGGGCGCAGGCGGTTGCCAGTCAAATTACGGAGACCCGGACAGACTGGCGCAATACCATTGAAGCAATGGACATCAGGGGAATGGCAAAGGAACTGGCCCGCAACAGTGTGCTTCAGGGGGTTTCGGATTCCGGCTTCATCCTGGCTCTGGATCCCGGCCATGAGCAGTTGCGCAGCAAGCTTGCCGAGGAGCGCCTGGAAAAGGCACTTCAGCAGCATTTCCAGCAGCCATGGAGTCTGGTGATCGAAATGGGCAACGCGGGCATGCCGACTCCTGCAGCCATCCTGGTGTCTGAAAACAATGGTCGCCAGGCCGCAGCAGAAAAGGCCATTGAACAGGATGTCAACGTCCGTGCTTTAAAAGAGGCCTTTGAAGGTGAGGTCATTCCTGGTTCCACCGAGCCACTCGACAACCAATGACCGGTGTGTTGGCCGGGGATCCCTTGTTGCACTTGAACCTTCTCATGAACCGGGCGGTCCGATTCGGCCTGTGCAAGCCTTGGATTCCGGCAGGCGATTTTGATGGTGGTTGTCGGTCCGGCTCGGAAATCATTCAGCAGTTTTGCAGATCAAGTTCAGTAAATTCTATCGGAGAAACACAATGAAAAACCCTCTTGGAGCCATGATGCAGCAAGCGCAGAGAATGCAGGAAGAGTTTCAGAAAGCGCAGGAAGAGCTTGCCAAAATGGAAGTGAATGGCGAAGCAGGCGGGGGACTGGTTAAGGTCGTCATGACCGGAAAACGGGAAGTCCGCAAGATTGAGATCGATGACAGCCTGGTCAATGATGACCGCGATATGCTCGAAGATCTGGTCGCAGCTGCCATCAATGATGGCGTGCGAAGAGTGGACAAGATGAAGAAGGAGAAAATGGCCGGTTTGACGGCAGGTCTCCAGATGCCCGGCGGTTTCAAGATGCCGTTCTGATTCGCATGAGCGGGTTCGGTCTTCTGGGACAACTCATGCAGGGACTTCGCTGCCTTCCTGGCGTCGGGCCGAAGACAGCGCAGCGCATGGCATTTCACCTGTTGCAGAGAGACAGGCCCGGCGCGATGAACCTCGCTGAGACACTGATTGAGGCGGTCCAGAGGATCGGTCATTGCAAGCATTGCCGTACTCTAACCGAAGACGAGCTTTGTTCGATTTGCAGCGATTCGACGCGCGACCAGTCAGTGCTTTGTATTGTGGAAAGCCCGGCAGATGTGATGGTCATTGACCAGGCCACCGTGTTCCGTGGTGTTTTTTTTGTCCTCCATGGGCATCTCTCACCCCTAGACGGCATCGGCCCCGAAGAACTGGGCATGCAGCAATTGCAGGGATTACTCGAATCGGGTGAACTGAACGAACTGATTCTGGCCACCAATGCGACGGTGGAAGGAGAAGCGACCGCGCTGTTTATCAGCGAAATGGCCCAGAGCCCTGGGGTCAGGGTGACCCGAATCGCACATGGTGTGCCGCTTGGCGGAGAACTGGAATACGTGGATAGTGGTACGCTGCTTCATGCGTTCAGTGGTCGGAAGGAATTCTGAGACAGAGCCTGGCTTGAAAGCGGACTGATTGTTGTCATTCAGGGCCACTAACCTTAACAAACGTTATCCGAAACGGGAGCGGATTGTGACCGAGTGTCTATTCTGCAAGATGGTGTCGGGCGACATCGTGCCTGATGTCGTTTTCGAGAACGAAAAGGTCCTGGCGTTCAGGGATATCAATCCCCAGGCCCCAGTTCATGTTCTAGTGATCCCCAGGCAGCACGTCGAGACCATTGACGAACTGGACGATTCGAAGCTAGCCGGAGAGCTGTTGCTCGGGGCCTGCAGTGTTGCCCGCGAACTGGGCCTGTCAAAAGGCTATCGGGTTGCGATCAATTGCAAGGCCGAAGGTGGACAGGAAGTCTATCACGTGCATCTTCATGTGCTTGGCGGCCGACAGATGACCTGGCCGCCCGGCTAGAGCCTGGGAGCTTTTCAGGACCCCTCGGGTTCAGCCGGATTTCCCCGGCAGTTTCTCACGTAATTTCAGAAAGCGTTTGTACCGTGCGCGGTCGATGTCGCCGTTTTCGACCCCAAGCCGGACGGCGCAGCCCTTGTCCGCAAGATGCCGACAGTCGTTGAAGCGACAATGGGGCAGAAGCGGACCGAATTCCCGATAGCCCGCGGCGAGGTTGTTTTCGCTGATGTCGGCAAGCCCGAAAACAGCAACGCCGGGGCTGTCAATGAGATCCCCGCCTCCAGGCAGATGAAACAGGGTTGCCGTGGTCGTGGTATGTTTCCCGTGCAAGCTGCCCTGCGACAATTCGGCAGTGCGCTGCTGCCTGTTTGGGATCAATGCATTGGTTAACGAAGACTTTCCAACCCCGGACTGGCCAGCGAGCATACTGGTGTGTCCGCGTAACTTGCTTTCCAGCTGCTCCAGCCCTATTCTAGCGGCCGCACTGGTTCTAATGACTGTGTAGCCGATGCGCTGGTAAATCGCAAGTTCCTGCTCCAGCGAATCTAAATCCGCGGTCAGATCGACCTTGTTGAAAATAAGAAAAGCGCTGATGCCCCGGTTTTCACAGATCACCAGGTACTGATCCAGTAAAAGCAGATCACAACGCGGCTCGGTGGCGAATACGACCAGGATCTGGTCGAGGTTTGCGGCAACCGGCCGGGTTTTCTGCCTGCGGGCGGGCCTCGTCAGTATCGATTTTCTTTCGAGTATCTTGACAACACGGCCTAGGCCACCTCCTGTTGGTTCCCACAATACGCGATCCCCGACCACGGCAATGGCCAGTTTTCTGAGCGTTTGGCACAGGATGACGTCGCCTTCGCCGGTTTCGACGGCAAGGCCTTTGCCAAGATGGCAAACAACAAGACCGTCCCGCAGTTCGGGTCGCTTGGGGTCAGTCAGGACACTGCCGACCTTCGCTTTGGTGCGTGAAGAGCTAATTGCGATGCATGAGTGTGATGGCCGTCAATGAAATCCCTGAACCGATCAGGCGGAGGAAACCCTGACTCCTTTCTTTGAAAGGTTGGCGATGCGAACCGAGGCAGGAGGATGGCTGTAATGAAATGCAGTGTAAAGCGGGTCGGGTGTCAGCGTTGCAGCGTTATCCCGGTATAGCTTGATCAATGCGCTGATCAATGCCGATGACTTGGCAAACATTGATGCAAAGTCGTCCGCTTCGAATTCGTGCTTACGTTTAAAATAGGCGGTAATGGGTTGCATGAACACCGTGAAGACCGGCGAAACGAGTACGAAAAGAATCAGGGCGCTGGCATCGGACGGTGTGGTTACCCCGAGGCCGCTGTAAAACCAGTTTTGCTGCGCGATCCATCCCAGTATTGCCAGGCCGATCAGGCTCATCAGGGAACTTGATACCATCATCTTGATCACGTGCCTGCGCTTGAAATGTCCGAGTTCGTGTGCCAGGACCGCCTCGACTTCTTCCGGCTCCAGTGTCTCAAGGAGTGTGTCGAAGAACACGATCCGCTTGTTGCTTCCAAAGCCGGTAAAGTAGGCGTTGCCATGACCGGAGCGGCGGGATCCGTCCATGACGAAAATTCCCTTGCTGCTGAATCCGCAGCGGTCCAGTAGGGCTTCGATTCTGGTTTTCAGTTCCTGGTTGTCGAGTAAGGTAAACTTGTTGAACAGGGGAGCGATGAAGGTCGGGTATGCCCAGGTTAGAAACAGGGAAAACGCCATGAGGATCAACCAGGCAAGCAGCCACCACAATGTTCCCACGTCAGCCATCACCCAGAGGATGACCATGATCAATGGTGTGCCGAGGGCAACGATCAGACAGAGTTCAAGTGCCTGGTCGATCATGAATTGTTTCGGTGTCGAGCGGTTGAAACCGAATTTTTCTTCAACCGTGAATGTTTGGTAAATCGAAAGCGGTAGTTCGACCACGTGTGATATCAGGAAAATACTCATCATGAGTCCGGTCCCGCTGGCAATCGGCGACAATCCGAATTCTGCCCATACACCGGCAAACATGCTGATGCCTCCGCCCACTGTGAAATACATCAGGAGTGCGATGTCGAGAATACTGCTGAACTTTGTTAGTCTGTTTTTCTCGATCGTGTAGTCGGCGGCTTTCTGATGCGCGTCCAGCGTAATGGAGCCCTCGAATTCTTCCGGAACGGAATCCCGGTGGTTCAGTACGTGAGCGACCTGGCGTCGGGTAAGCCAGAACTCGACGGCGTGGGCGATGATCAAGGCAGCAACAAAGACGTAGGTAAAGGTATTCATGATTCGATGAGATGCGATTTCTGGTTAGCAGAATAAAGGTTAGCGTCTGATACAATAACTGGCAAGCTCAATTATAAACGGAATGACGATGGCGAATGATCCTCTCAACCTAATCTGGATCGACCTTGAAATGACAGGGCTGGATACTGATAACGACTACATCATCGAGATTGCCACCATCGTTACGAGTCCGCAACTGGAAATCCTGGCCGAGGGCCCGGTTCTGGCGATTCACCAGAATGAAGCAGTGCTTGGGCGGATGGATGAATGGAATCAGAGGCATCACTCCAGCTCAGGCTTGGTCAAGCGTGTGTGCGCAAGCCGTGTCACGGAACCCGATGCCGAGCGGCAGACACTGGAGTTTCTCCAGAAATGGATTCCGGCTAACCAATCACCCATGTGTGGAAACAGTATCTGCCAGGACCGGCGCTTTCTCTACCGGTGCATGCCGGAACTGGAAAAATACTTTCATTACAGGAATCTTGACGTTTCGACGGTCAAGGAACTTTCAACCCGATGGGCACCGAATGTCAGTTCGGGGTTCAAAAAGAAAACGCTTCATCGGGCCCTGGACGATATTCGCGAATCGATTGAAGAACTGGCATATTTTCGCAAATATTTCTTCGTGACCTGATCCGAGGTGCTCCTGCTTCAATACCGCGAGACTTCAGGCAGGACTCCAGTTTTTCGCTGGCCGGCTTTTCCCACCTCACCAGGAGCTCCAGTTGAACAAGATCAGAGCGATTATTTCTGCTGCAGTTGTGGCCATGGTCCTGATGACGACAGTGCTGACCGATGCTCATGCAGAGAGCTCCGCCAAGGCCGAACAACTGGTCGTTGCTGCAGAACTTACCCTGCAGCATTTCCTTGGTGACCCTGAAATGGAGAACTTGAGGGCTCTTGCAAAGAAGTCAATGGCCGTGTTCATTGCGCCCGAAGTTTGGAAGTTTGGAGTTGGTATCGGCGGCTCCACGGGTGATGGGATCCTGCTTGTTCGGGACAAGATGTCAGGCAAGTGGTTGGGTCCTGCGTTTTACACGCTGGATTCGGGAAGTCTCGGAATTCAGTTCGGAGTCCAGGTATCCGAGGTCGCCTTTCTGGTTATGGACCAGGATAGTCTCTACTCTTTGTTTCGTTCGAGTTTCAACCTTGGCGCTGAGATGGGCATTGCTGCGGGTCCTGTTGGCAAGGGGGCCGCGGTGGCGACGGCGGATATCGTTTCCTTTTCCCGATCGAAAGGGGCCTACGGCGGTGTTTCGATCACCGGCGGCGTCTTGTCCGTGAACCTCGAGCTCAACCGTGCCTACTATGGGAAGGCGCTCGATCCAGTCGATATTCTGGTCAGGGGGCCGGCTAGGAAAAAGTCGATGACGGTGCTGTCGCTGGTAGAAAGATTAGGCGGTCAATGATCGACAGGATTTCCTGCAGAATCCCTGAGCGCAAAAGGTTTCGGTGCCAGTGATCGAGCGGCATCCTATGACACAAGCGCCCGGCTGTGCGAAAAACCGACGTGTCGCATTGCATGATTAACATCATTTTCATCGTCACCATTGAATCTGATACCCCGGATTGGGGATAAGAAACGGGGCGCATTTGGCGCCCCGTTTTTTTATCCTGTAAAGCGATGGAGGATTTGGAGGGCCGGGCAACGTTAGTTGGTTTTTTGGTCGCGGGCGGCCCGACAGAGCGGCAACGGGAAAAGGGCCTTCTCAGCGGATCTGGCCATGAAGGAAGAGGGATTGGCGAATGGGGTTTGGGGACTCTGTTGCGCTAAGATGCTTTGCGTGCGGTACGGATGTGAGGCCACATCGAGGATGCTGGCGGAATAGGGCGTTGGGTATTTTGTTGATTTGTTAGTCGGATTCTTGATGACGGCAATGGGTTTATGAAAAAGATCTTTGTTTTTTGCGGCGTTGCATTTCTTGCAGCGAACGCCATAGCGGATACCGGGAAAGCCACCCTGGATCTGGCGGCTGTCTTCAGTCGGGCTTTGCTGAACGACCCAGGCTATCTTCAGGCAAAAGAACTTCGCAATGCGGCAACGGAGTCGGAATCCCAAGCGATCGCCCAGCTTCTACCGTTCTTCTCGGTGAGCGGCGGCAGTGACTGGAACTATCTGTACAACAAGAAATCCGGGTTCCAGGGGCAAGGGCTGCAACGGTACTGGGTTCATCAGTTTACGGTGAACCTGAACCAGCCAGTGTTTCACTGGGAGTACTGGGTTCAGCTTAGCCAGTCCGAGAACGAGACCGCCAAGGCTGAAGCGGAGTTCCACAATGCGTACCAGGACCTGATGGTCCGGACAATCGAGGCCTATCTGGATGTCCTGCACGCGAAAGAAAACCTGAGCTTCGCAGTTGCCGAGAAGGAATCGCTTGCGAGGCAGCTTGAACAGGCTCAACAGCGTTTCGATGTGGGGTTGATTGCCATTACCGACGTGCTCGAAGCGCAGTCCGGTTTTGACGGGGCCCATGCAAGTGAAATTTTTGCTCAGAACAGCGTCGGTAACGCAAGAGAAGGCTTGCGAGAGATCATCGACGAGTATCAGGGTGTAATCGCTGAATTGCCCAACGAGATCCCTCTGATGAAACCCGATCCGCTGGATATCGATCAATGGGCTGTTGCAGCGGACAACCAGAACCTTGACATCATTGCCGGGCAGAACCAGGTGGAACTGGCAAGAAAGGCCATCGAACTGCAGCGAACGGGTCACTACCCAACTCTTGATGTCGTCGGCGATTATGGCTACCTGGACAACGCTTCATCCTTTGGGGGCCGCGGGGATACAGGATCTGTCGGCTTGCAGTTCAACCTGCCGATCTTCGAGGGCGGCGCGGTCAATTCCAGGGTCCGCGAAGCGCTCTATCGGTTCAATGCCGAGAAAAACCGCCTGCTGGCCGTTCGGCGTCAGGTCACTCGCAAAGTTCGGAATGCCTATCGGGGTGTGATTTCAACGATTAGCCAGGTTAAAGCCTTGCGGTCGACCGTGAAATCTTCAACGATGTCGCTTAAGGCGACCGAGGTCGGTTTTGAAGTGGGAACACGGACCATGGTCGACGTGGTGAACGAGCGCAGAAATCTGTTCGAGGCCCAGAAAAACCTCTCGGAGGCCCGCAACAGTTACATCATGAACTGGGTGGGGCTCAAGGAGTCGGCCAGTAGCCTGGCAGAATCCGATATCGATACCCTGAACGATTTACTAGTTAGTCCGGTCGTAGCTTCAACACCCGTGGTTGAGCCCGACCCCATGTAAGCTCAACCGCTCGGGTTGTGCGGGGTGGTGAGTCCGTGAATCGGTCGGAACCGGGGCTTCCTGCTTGCCCGGTGACGAAAATTTACTGTTCCGACTCGACCGTTCTTGCGACCGGCGTATCGGCCCGACTGCCCCATTCACTCCATGAGCCATCGTACACTGCGACATCGCATACGCCGATGGAATACAGGCCCAGCGCCAGGATTGATGCGGTAACGCCAGAACCACAGGTGGTCACCAGCGGTTTTTCCAACGTCACGCCGAGGCTTTGGAAACGGTTCTCGATATCGGCCGGGGACTTCAGGCAACCATTTCCAGGTTCTAGCAGTTCGGGGAACGGTAGGTTGAAACTGCCGGGAATATGCCCGCTACGTAGTCCCGGTCTTGGTTCTTTTTCGGTGCCGGCAAAACGGCCGAAAGGCCGGGCATCGATGACCTGGGTGTCGATCGAATCGGCAGTTTCCAGCATTTGTCCGATGTCACGCACCAGTCCGGGACGAAAATTGGCTTTGAAGCGTCGGGGTTCAGGTTTTTGGACTTCGCGATCCGTCGGTAGTCCGTGGTGTTGCCATCGTCCAAGTCCCCCATCCAGAACCGAAACCCGGTCATGGCCGAAGATGCGAAAGGTCCACCAGACTCTCGCGGACGCCATGAACGAATTGTTGTCGTAGACAATCACATGGGTGTCGTTATCGATGCCCATGCTTGCAACAGCTTGTTCGAACTGGTTTTGAGACGGGAGCATGTGGGGGAGTGGACTTTGCGTATCCGCCACCCCGTCGACATCGAAAAACCGGGCCGACGGAAGGTGTGCCGAGCGGTATTCGGCAAAACTATTCCTGCCTTGCTGGGGCATGAAGAATGTCGCGTCCAGGATTGCCAGTTCGGGGTGATCGAGTCTGGCTGCCAGCCACTTGGCTGAAACCAGCGGGGAGAGTGAATGGTTCATTTGTGGGTTTGTTTGGTCGAACGGAGCCATGCTGTTTAAAGACGGTTGCCTGACATCATACCAGCCATGCGGCGGGTGGTTAATCGAATCGTTTGGGCAGTCATCCGGTGTTTTGACCGATCGGTGCTGCCGAAAAGTGATTTATAATGGCGTTCTAGGACAATGAAGGAGGTTAGTAGATGCCAACCTATGATTATCGCTGCAATGCCACCGGGGAAGTTTTTGAAGTCCGGCACCGGATGAGTGAAGGATTGAGTACCTGGGGCGAACTGTGTGAGCTTGTCGACATCCCGAGCGGCAATATTGCTCTGGATTCGCCGGTCACGCGTCTGGCCACCGGCGGCCAGGTGGTCAGGAGTTCGAGCCTGGGCGAGAAAGCCGGTCCATCGTGCGAGTCGGGCCCGTGCGGGGGAGGAATGTGCGGAATGAACTGACGACAAAAGCCCTGGGGTGGCCGGGCTTGCCGTCGACAACCCGGATGATGGCCCTGCTTTGTCTAGGGCTTGTTCTGGCCGGGAACCCAGGGAGGCTCCTTGCGGCTGGCGAAAAGGCAACGTGGTTGGAGGCCGGTTCCGAAATCCAGCAACTTCCCGGCGACGGTGTGCAGAAAATCAGGGTTGTGGCAACGAAAGAGCCGCCGTACATGGGTCCCGATCTGCCGGGCCAGGGGCTTTCTGCGACGATTGTAAGAACTGCTCTGGAACGGGCAGGTTTCGCGGTAGTGGTTGCCTTTGAACGTTGGCCCAGGGCTTACGAAGGGGCGGAGCTCGGTGTGTACGACGTTGTGGGTTCAATCTGGCGGACCGAGAGGCGAGCCCAGGACTTTCTGTTCAGTGTTCCGTATCTCCATCACGAAATAAAATTCATCAAGCTGAAATCCAGTCGCGACATCCAGTTCGACTCGCTAGACGATTTGGACGGGCTGATCGTTGGTACGTTGAAGGGCTATGCCTACGACAACGCGTTCTTGCGTTCACGCAAGTTCATCAGATTGCCTCAGAATCATCTGCTCCAGAACCTTCTCAAGCTTGCGCAGGGAGAAATTGACCTGACGCTCGGGGAAGTTCTCAAGATCGATTACGAACTGAATGAATTCATGAAGGGCAGTGTCGGTAGCATGGAGATCCTGGCCAAACCCCTGGTCAGTCGCACAACACATATTGCTGTCAGCCGTTCGCATCCGCGTCACCGGGAGATCATTGATGGCTTCAACCAAGCCCTCTCGGCCATGCAGGAGGACGGAACCTATGACGGGATTTTGACCATTCGGTGACAGTGCAGTCAGACCGGCATCGGGAGGCTGGTCAGCAGTGGTAGTCAACGCGTCAACATCGCTGTCTGGTGGGAAACCTAGATGGCAGGCAGGTGACCGGTCACTGAAGGCGAGGTCGGATGGGGTAACGGCCGATTCAGTGTCAGGAAAGAGTTCATTTGCAGATTCCTGGATTCTATAATGACAGTACAGTCATTGTCCGAGATGAGGGTTAACCCAAGACTTTTTGTTGATTTTTAGTCGTCCATGGACCAGCGATAAAATCCAGAGGAGATTGTTTTGTGTTTTTCTGCGTCCGCCAGTTTCCTGGCCGGAGGGGGGTTGATACTGGGCGGGGTCGCGATGCGCCGCTACCGACCGATTGCGGCGCATGAGCAGATGTTCGCAGCGACCCCTTTCTTTTTCGGTATCCAGCAACTTTCCGAAAGCCTGGTTTGGCTGGGCGTATCCGGCTCGGTACCCGAATCAGTGCAATCGATCGCCATTTATTTCTTCAGTTTCATGGCCTTTGTATTCTGGCCCATCTACATTCCTTGTTCGATGACTCGCTACCAACGGCCCGGTGCGGCGCGGTTTTCTGTTCCGCTGCAATGGACGGGATTGGCGATCGGTCTGTATTACCTGTGGTGTTTTACGGTTTATTCGGATTTGAGGTTAGTGGTGTCGTGCGGGGCTGACGATTGCGGGTCACTGGCTTATGTCTTTTCTCTCCCGTATCTTGATTCGGCGATCAATTATTTCTACCTGGCCGTCGTCACGCTGCCGTTTTTTCTTTCGACCAACGTTAGGATACGGTGGCTGGTCGGGTCGGGATTTCTGGTCTCTTTCGGGTTGGCGACATTGATCTCGGTGCCCGATGCGTTTCCCTCTGTGTGGTGTTTCTTTGCCGCTTTGATGAGTCTCAGCATCTTCTTTTCCCTGGCAAGTAAGGAATCGGTGAGGCCCGGCCCGGCCGGTTGAATTGTTTTGTTTCCTTGCGGGTGATCGGGGCAAAAGAAACAGACCGCCACACAGAGCCGCGAAGAGAGGGCCATTCCCGTAGAGGATGAAAATTGCAACGATCGGCCTGGCCGTCAGGCCGTTCGGGGGGACATGAAAAACAAAGTTCTCTTTTTGACCATTCGCTCGAGATTGAAGGGCCGAAACGAATCCGGTCGATTCGCCTTTGTGGACAGATCTCGCCAACACATGACTCATGCTTTCCTGGCGATGCAGATTGCCCGCCTGGGTGCAGGCAGGCCTTCACAGGTCAGCCGGCTGTCCTCAGGATTGAGGAAATCGGAGAGAGAATGAAACCGCATCCACCGGGTGGTGCGTTGCTCCTCGGGGGTTGTAAGACTGACGTCGACCAGCCGGATGTCGCGGAATCCGCAGCGTCTCAACCAGAGCAGCAAGGTCGGGCAGGACGGGATGAACCAGACGTTGCGCATTTTTGCATAGCGTCCTTCGGGAACCAGTGTCTGACCTTCGTCCCCGTCAACGACCAATGTTTCCAGCACCAGTTCTCCTCCGGAACACAGGAAGCCCTGTAATTCCAGCAGATGGTCCAGTGGAGACCTGCGGTGGTACAGGACACCCATGGAAAACACGGTATCGAAAGCTCCGATGCATGCAGGAACCGACTCAACGCCGATGGGTAGGGTGAACACCGGTTTTTCACCGATGAAATGCCGGATAGCCCAGAATTGCACGATGCTGAGCAGAGTCGGGTCGACCCCGATGACCAATTTCGCCCCGGCACCGGCCATGCGCCAGCAGTGATATCCGTTTCCGCAGCCGACATCCAGTACCCGACGGTTTTTCAGTGAACTGATGTGGGGGGTGAGTCGATCCCACTTGAAGTCCGAGCGCCATTCGCTATCGATGTGTATTCCGTGGATCATGTACGGACCCTTGCGCCACGGGTGGAACTGTTCCAGCGCGCTGCGAAGGTGGTGATCGGGTTCGGCAAACGGACGGCTTTGAGGTCCTGCCCGGACCCGGGCTTCGTTCAGGGCAATTTCGGAAACGGGCCGGTGCGGAAGGCGCTTAAGGGCGGCCAGCCAGCTGGGGAAGTCGCCGTGCGCCTGGTCGCTGAGCACAGCCGAGAGTTGTTTCGGCAGTAGTTCGGCCCATGCTTCCAGTCCGTTGCTGCGGAAGGTGTTGGTCAGCGAATCGAGATCGATCATTCTGGATAGGGGTTGAGTATCGGGTACATTTGTCCGCAATCGCCAGCGGGCATTCCAGATCCGGGGGCATGATGCGGGGAACGGGCGAGACACTGCTTATTTCAGAGTCACCATTTCCTCGGAATTGGTTGGGTGGATGGCCACGGTGTTGTCAAAGTCGTCCTTGCTGGCGCCCATTTTGATCGCCACGGCGAAGCCCTGCAGCATCTCGTCGGCACCCTCGCCGATGACATGACACCCGAGTATCTTTTCTGAATCACCCACGGTCACGAGTTTCATCACCGATTTTTGTTCCGTTCTGGAAAAGACCTGACTCATGGGCTTGAAGCGGCTGATGTGGATATTGATCTGGTCGCCGTGTTGTTGTTTTGCCTGCTCCTCGGTGAGCCCAACGGTGCCGATGGGTGGGTGGCTGAAGACAACCGTCGGAATATTACTGTAATCCAAACGTCGTTCAGCGAAGCCGCCGAAAAGGCGGTCGGCGAGCTTTCGTCCTGCCGCAATCGCTACCGGCGTCAATAGTACCCGCCCGGTGACATCACCCACGGCGTAGACATGCGGCACGTTGGTCGCCTGCCACTCGTCAGTCCTGACAAAGCCGACTGCATCGGTCAGCACGCCTGCAGCCTCGGGTTGCAGTCCCTTTGTGTTTGGGGTTCGGCCGACCGCCCACAGAACCTGGTTCAGGTCGGGCAGGTCGGGACCGGTCGTAAACCGAACCGAGAGTTTTGCCTGGTCATCCTGTGCCAGGGATGTTACCGAGCGGTTCATTTGCAGGTCGATGCCCTGCTCCCGGTAGTGCTCCGCCAGCGATTGAGAAAGGGTTTCGTCGAAGCCCCTGAGAAGCCGGTTGCCACGGGCGATCAGGGTGACTCCGGTTCCCAGTGCATTGAACACCCCGGCCAGCTCAACGGCAATGTAACCGCTGCCAATGATCGCAACGTGATCCGGTTGCTGTTCAAGCGAAAAAAAGCCGTCTGAAGTGATTCCCAGTTGGCTGCCCGGGAGGTCGGGTAACGTGGGACGGGCTCCGGTGGCAATGAGTACGCGGTGGCCATGGAACAGGTCACCGTTGACGCGGATGGTGTGCGGATCGACAAAGGAGGCACAACCGTTCTCGACATCCACACGGTTGCGATCCAGTGTGTTTCCGTAGACCCCGTTCAGGCGGCGGATATAAGCATCCCGGGCCTGCTTGAGGGTTTGCCAGCTGAATCCCCTGGCATGGACATCGAAGCCGTAACCGCTGGCCTGCTTGATGGCTTCGCCATGCCGAGCCGCAAACCACATGACTTTTTTTGGAACGCAACCGACGTTGACACAGGTTCCACCAAGCGGGCCCTGCTCGATCAGTAGGCAATGTGCACCGTAGTTAGCGGCCCGGTTAGCGGTTGCGATACCACCGCTACCGCCACCAATGATGATCAGATCGTATTGCCTGGGCATCCGGTGAAGCTTATGCCGTTGGCTGTTCAGCCTTCACTCGTTCCGGGGGCTGACCGCGAAGGCAGAAGACCGGGAATCGTTGAAGGATCATTGAGGAGAAAAGGCGATACGGTCTTTCGACCGGGATACCGTGATGCATGACATGTTTTTGAACCCGGTTCGGCGCAGCAATCGCAGGGCTATTAGCCGGGTGGTTTTGCTGATGGCTGTATCGTGCCGGAAGCAAACTGTCTTTGTCCAGAGGAAAGTCGTAAGTGAGCGGCACAATCCGTCGCCTTGTTCGGTGGATTTTGCTGACCAGGTGAAGCCAATGGGCTGCAATCGCGTCAAAACCAGCGGTCGACCTGGTCGTCCAGGTCCTGCTGACAGGCCTTCAACTGGCCGCCGTACTGTTCGCTTCGGCGCCGGACCTTTGCCGCGACTTTTTCCAGCCAGGCCTTTTTCTGGTAGGTTTTCCTGGCGTAACCGCCTCTGCCTTCGTGGTAGGCCAGGTATTGTCCGTAGGCATCCCACTTGGAAACATTGAGCGCCCGGTGGGTGCCGCTGGAATACCAGCCGATGAAGTCAATCGAGTCAGCGAAATCTTCCCGGTCTGCCCCTGAATTTCCGCTCCCGCGGATGTAATCGTCCCAGGTTTCGTCCTTGGCCTGCGCGTAGCCGTAGGCTGAAGAGTTGCGTGGCAACGGAATAATGCCTAAGAACCACGGGCGTTGGGGCTGGGCATCGGAAACGAAGTGTGATTCCTGTTGCATGATCGCCATCATCAGGTGGATCGGCGTGCCCCATTCATCGCGGGCATCCCTTGCAGCCTCATACCAATCCGTATTGCCCCGGAAAATGACGCACAGGTCAGTCGTGCTGGCGGGGCGGTAGGTTGCGCAGGCCGCAAGTCCGGTGAGGCAAATGGCCACGCAAATGACTTTGAGGATGCGGGTGGGCATGTTTTCAGAAACGGTTTGTTTGCGCGGTCGGTGTTTGCATGGAAGTCTGGGAGAGGGGTCATGGAATTGCTGCTACCCGTCCATCATTCCGGATTCACGGCAGCGTATCTATATTATAAGGTCACAGTTCCGGTTTTCCAGGGTTTCTGCTTGTCGCCGGATGTTCGCTGAGGCTGCCGGGTCCGAAGGGGCGGGTCAATGCCGGGCTAGGTCAACACCGTTGACATGGGTTTAAGGAAGACGCTCAGAAAGCGTTGGTTC
>DBZZ01000086.1:16148-24125 GCA_002311315.1 Methylococcaceae bacterium UBA1147
CCGGGGTTTCCTTACAGCCTGTTGACGGCTTCTCCCGCGGGCCGTCTGGTCCAAGACAGCGACCGCAATGGCCAGGGGTTTAGGTCAAGAGAGAATCAATGCAACTGCCCTCGCCCGGCGTTCAAAACGGGACGCATCGCATTGGTGGATTGGCAAGGATGCTTGATTCTAAGCATAGATTTTAAGAAAATGTTTGCGAATTTAAAATGATGGGTTTATCATGTTCGGCTGTTCTCTTGCCGAATGGCGAGACAATCTAGAATCCCCTTCCCCTGGGTTTTTTTCGGATCCCTATACGGCAATCAACATTGCTTTAACGAGGATCAGGGGACACCTTTAAATCAGAGAAATGATGAGGAAAAAGATGAATAGAAAGTTTTTGGTTACAACCTTTGTCGCGTTGTTCGGTCTTGTTGGCATTCAGAGCGCCGCTCTGGCCGTTGACGGGCAATCCGATTATGATTTTGCTGCGATGGAAGCTAAGGCACCGAAGGGCGCAAATGTTTCAACCTGCCTGGATCGGGAAGAAACCAACGAAGAAACTAATGCCGAATACTACAACGCTGGCTGGGAATTCGCCGCGCTGGCCCTAATATCTGCCAATGCAGGTGACGTCGAGGGTACCAGACAACTGGCGACCAGTTCGATGCTGCAGTTCAAATGCATGGTAAACACCACCTTCGGTTCCATGATGCAGCGCATCACGTCACCGATCAGAAAGGCAGAGCTTTATGCGAAAAAGGCTGTCCGAGATGTAAAGAAGGGCAATACTGAAGCGGCTGCAGCCAAGATCGCAAAAGCAGCGATCCAGTTGGCAGAGGCTATTAAACGCTCAGAAGGCGTCGACATTGAGAATTCTGTGCAAGGAATGTGTTTCAGCTGCCTGGTTGGTGGAGATAGAAAAAAGGCTGGACTGAAAGACAAAGACTAGGATCAGCTTCAGTCGGCCCACTGGGCTGACCGGGACGGATTTCCGTTCGACTGACGAAAAGTCCGGTCGGCATTGACGGTTCTCCCGACCCACGGATGGGTCAATGAAACCGATCGCAGTACGCGATCGGTTTTTTATTTGCGGGTCAAAAATGTTGTTGTCCCATGTGCTGTTTTCACATCCAGGGGCGAGTATCGTCTTTCCCCGTGAGGAAGGGCCTTGGTTTTGTTCCCTCGTGTAGACAGCCGATGGCGTTGTTGGCTCTTGTGATCGTAGGGCTTTTGCTCAAGGTTCTCGATGGGCCTTGCTGCCGGCTCCTGACTCCTGACTCTTCTGGGCATCTTGTCACTGGTAGACCCGAGGATCCTGCAGAGAGATAACAAGCGCCACACTGGCTCAGGTTAGAAAGGAAGCAGGTTGGTGCTGGACGGATACAGAGAACTTCGGTTGCCTTTTGTCGACCTTTTCCCGGCGAATATAGCGGCAGCCCCTGAGACATGATTTTTTACACGGTAAGTCTGGGATAAAATACCTCGATGGACCTCACCCCAATTCTTGACCCGCTCAATCCTCCGCAGCGGGAAGCCGTGTCTTCGCCTTCAAAATCAGTCCTTGTTCTCGCTGGTGCGGGGAGCGGGAAGACTCGTGTACTGGTCCACCGCATTGCCTGGGTGATGGAGGTGGAAGGTGTTTCACCCCACGGGATTCTTGCGGTGACCTTTACCAACAAGGCTGCGTTGGAAATGCGCGGCCGAGTGGAGGCCCTTTTGAAGTTTTCGACCCATGCCATGTGGATCGGTACATTTCACGGTCTGGCACACCGCCTTTTGCGTCGGCATACCGAAGATGCAGGACTGACGGATGGATTTCAGATTCTCGATTCTGATGACCAGTACCGGCTGATCCGGCGATTGCTGAAAGCCCTGAACCTTGATGAAGCCCGCTGGCCTCCACGCCAGGTCCAGTGGTTCATCAACCAGCAGAAGGATGAGGGGCGTCGGGCGAAACACATCGGTGACAGTGGCGATCCGTTCCAACGGCAGATGGTGCAGATTTACACGGCCTACGAACAGGCCTGCGAACGATCCGGCGTGGTCGATTTTGCAGAGCTTCTGTTGCGCGCCCACGAATTGATGCGCGATGTTCCGGGGGTTCTCGATCACTACCAGCAACGTTTCAGTCATGTCCTGGTCGATGAATTTCAGGACACCAATACCATCCAATATGCCTGGCTCAGGTTGTTGACCCAGGAGCGTGAGAATCTCTTCGTTGTCGGGGACGATGATCAGTCCATCTATGGCTGGCGCGGCGCGAAGGTGGAGAACATTTACCGTTTTCAGAAGGAATACCCGGGTCACCAGCTGATTCGCCTGGAACAGAACTACCGGTCCACCGGGAACATCCTGAAAGCGGCCAACGCGCTCATTGCCAACAACGACGCCAGGCTGGGCAAGCAGTTGTGGACTTCCAGCGGGGAGGGCGAGCCGATTGATCTCTATGCCGCGTTCAACGAACTGGATGAAGCTTTTTATGTCATCGAGCGAATCAGGCAGTGGATTGACGACGGCAACGCCCGCCGCGATTGTGCCATTCTTTACCGTTCGAATGCGCAGTCGCGGCTGTTCGAAGAAAAACTGGTGTTCGCCGGAATCCCGTACTGCGTCTATGGCGGTCTGCGCTTCTTTGACCGGGCGGAAATCAAGAATGCGCTGGCTTACCTGCGTCTTGTCGCGAACCGTGATGACGATACGTCATTTGAGCGAGTGGTGAACGTACCGGTCCGTTCCATTGGCGCAAAGACCGTGGACGCGATCCGGGCAAAAGCCCGGGAGCAGGATCTGTCGCTCTGGAGTGCGACCATTGCCTTGCTCAAATCTGGCAAGTCCGCCGCCCGAACCGCCAACGCGCTGAACCATTTCCTGGTGCTGATTGACGGCCTTGCCACTGATTTAGGAAACCTTGATCTACCGGCGAAGATTCAACGAGTCACCGAAAAGAGCGGGTTGATTGAATCGTACCGGCAGGAAAAGGGCGACAAGGGCGAGGCTAGGGTTGAAAACCTCGAAGAACTGGTCAATGCTGCTCGCCAGTTCGACTATGACGAGCAGAACGAGGAGGGACTGGGCGAGCTCGACCTGTTCCTGGCCCATGCTGCGCTCGAATCGGGTGAAACCCAGGGCGATGCGGACCAAGACTGCGTCCAGCTGATGACCCTGCATTCTTCAAAGGGGCTGGAATTCCAGCAGGTGTTCATTGTCGGGATGGAGGAAGGGCTGTTTCCGGGGCAGAAATCGCTGGAAGAGGCCGACCGGCTGGAAGAAGAGCGTCGCCTGGCTTACGTGGGTATGACGCGGGCCATGCAGAAGCTGAACCTGATCTATGCCGAGTCACGTCGCCTTTACGGTCGAGACACCTTCCCCAGGCCGTCCCGCTTTATACGCGAAGTCCCTCCCGAGACGATTCGCGAAGTTCGTGCCCGGGCAACGATTTCCCGCCCGGTTTCATTGGGATCGAAGTCGCTTCAATCCGGCTGGTCGGATGCCGCGTTCCGGCTGGGCCAGCGGGTCCAGCATGCCAAGTTCGGCGACGGCATCGTGCTGCAGAACGAAGGGGACGGGAAACAGGCCCGTGTCCAGGTCAATTTCGAACGGGTGGGCATGAAATGGCTGATGGTGGCCTACGCCAACCTGCAGCTGCTCTGAACCCCATGCCGGGCCAGGCGGCTGATTCTTCGAGGTGTTAGTTGATGCTTGGGGAAAGCTCGCCGTTTTCGTATCGGGACACCATGGCCGACAGTGAAAGCGGCTTGATGCGGGAGGCGTGCCCTTCGCAACCGAAGCTCTTGTAACGAGCTTCGCAGATGCTCCGCATGGCACGGGTTGATTCCTTGAGAAATTTTCTCGGGTCGAAAACGGACCGGTTTTCTGCCATGAACCGCCGGATCGCACCGGTCGAAGCCATGCGCAGGTCGGTATCGATGTTGATCTTTCGAACGCCGTGCTTGATCCCTTCCTGGATTTCTTCTACGGGAACACCGTAGGTTTCCCCCATGTCACCGCCGTAGTTGTTGATGATTTCCAGCCAGTCCTGGGGAACGGAAGAAGAGCCGTGCATCACCAGGTGCGTATTGGGGATGCGTGCATGGATTTCCTTCACCCGCTCCATGGCCAGGATATCTCCAGTGGGTGGTCGGGTGAACTTGTAGGCACCGTGGCTGGTGCCGATGGCAATGGCCAGTGCGTCGACGCCAGTTTGCTTGACGAACTCGGCTGCCTCGTCGGGATCGGTCAGGAGCATATCCATGCTGAGCTTGCCTTCCGCCCCGTGGCCATCTTCCTCGCCCATTTCACCGGTTTCCAGTGAGCCAAGACAGCCGAGCTCTCCTTCCACCGATACACCGCCGGCGTGGGCGGCCTTCACCACCTCGGCGGTTGTTTCGACATTGTATTCAAAGGTCGAAGGGGTTTTCATGTCGGGCATCAGCGAACCGTCCATCATCACCGAGCTAAAGCCGGATTGTATGGAGCGAAGGCATACGGCTGGTTCAGCGCCGTGGTCCTGGTGCATCACTACCGGAATATGCGGGTACTGTTCGACGGCGGCAACCACCAGGTGGCGAAGGAATGCTTCGCCGGCGTAGGAACGGGCGCCGGCAGACCCCTGCATGATGACCGGACTGTCGGTGGCATCGGCCGCCTGCATGATCGCGTGAACCTGTTCCATGTTGTTGACGTTGAACGCGGGCAATCCGAAATCATTTTCTGCCGCGTAGTCCAAAAGTTGTCTCATCGAGATCATGGGCATGCTTTTATCTCCTTAAATAATGGAAAAGCTTCTTGCCGGAAGAAGGGTGAATTTTGTTGTGTGGTGAGTATATCAAGAGTGCTGTGTTGGCTGAACACAGTGGAACCGGTCGTGTTCCGAACGGTCCCTCCGCCGGCCCGGATGGGCATTGGAAGGCGTCGGAAAGGGTTCGCCGTAGTTCAGCCAGTGTTCATGGACACGGTGAAGTGTCTGCAGATCAATTCGCTCCGGATCGGATGTTTTGCCGGCCCCGAAACGGGTGGTTGCAGGGTTTCTATCGCCTTCCAGGTGTTCGACCACTAGCGCGGCGCCCTGGAAGCAATCGTTTCGGCTGTATTCGTTCCAGGTCACGATGGTGGGGATTCCGGCCGCCGAAGCGGCGTTCAGTCCGGGACCTGAATCCTCGAACGCGAGACACTGGTTCGGAGAGATACCCAGTTTCTGCAGTACCGTCCGGTAGATTTCGGGGTCCGGTTTTTTTTGGACCGCGGTATTCCCGGCACCGATGTACTGGAACCAGGACTCGATATTTTCCGCGAACGCATGCCGAAGCAGGGTTCGTACATTGGTTTCGTCGGATGACGATGCGATGGCCAGGGTCAGCCCTTTTTGGCGGGCCTCGTGGAGTAGCCTGGAGATCCCCGGGCGCGGTGACAGTGCGCCTGTTTCAGCGATCGAGACGAAATGCCTGGTTTTTTTCTGGTACAGGTCTTCGATGAAGGCCTCCGGGTCGTCGGCAATCCAGCTGAGCCCATCGACTGCGGTAGAATCGAGAAACTGCCGGAGTCGTTCCCGGGCTCCACACACCTTCACCAGCTGGTTGTAGGTTTCCTCGCCCCAGTTCCAGTTTAGTCCCGACTCGCTGAATGCCCGGTTGTAGGCGATTCGATGGCCATGCCGTTCACTATCGATCAGCGTCCCGTCTACATCGAAGATCAGGGCTTTCAGCATGTCGGTTTTACAGCGTTTGGGTGACCACCTCAACGACATGGTCAACGGTCAGGTTGAATTCCCGGAACAGGTCTCCTGCGGGGGCAGATTCGCCAAACCGGTTGACACCGATGGCTTTTCCGGACAGACCGATGTACTTGTACCAGGAATCCGTTGATCCGGCCTCAACCGAGACCCTGGAAGTTACCGCGCGAGGTAACACCGATTCCCGATAGTCGTTGTCCTGTTGAGCAAATGTATTGGTACACGGCATGGAAACAACTCGAATTCTCTTGCCTTGCCCGGACAGAATGCCTGCCGCTTCTGTAGCCAGGCTGACTTCGGATCCTGTGGCAATGAGGATTGCCTCGGGTTTGCCATCGCAGTCCAGCAGGGTATAGCCGCCTCGCTTGATATTTTCCAACTGCTGGTTTGACCGGCTTTGGTGAGGCAGGCCCTGGCGGGAGAAGATCAGGCAGGTGGGTCCATCCCTGTTTTCGATGGCCACTTTCCAGGCAACGGCGGATTCCACCGCATCACACGGCCTCCAGACCTGCATGTTGGGGATCAGGCGCAGAGAAGACAGGTGCTCCACCGGTTGATGGGTGGGCCCGTCCTCGCCCAGACCAATAGAGTCGTGGGTAAAGACATGGATCGCTCGGGTTTTCATCAGTGCGGCCATGCGAAGTGCATTCCGCGAGTAGTCGGAGAAGGTCAGGAAGGTCGCACCGAATGGAATCAGGCCTCCGTACAGGGACAGGCCGTTCATGATCGCGCTCATGCCGAACTCGCGTACGCCGTAGAAAACATAGTTTCCCGAGATCCCGCCCTTGTTGACATCCTCAGCTTGTGGCCACAGGGTGAGGTTCGAGACAGCCAGGTCCGCGGAACCTCCGATCAGTTCCGGAAGCAGAGGTGCGTAGGCACTGATGCTGTTCTGGGAGGCTTTTCGGCTGGCAATGTTCTCGGCTTTTCGATCTGTTTCATGGATGAAGTCGGTGGCCGCCTTTTCCCAGTCTTCCGGCAACTGACCGGATTGCCGCCGTCTGAATTCTTCGGCAAGCTGCGGATACAGTCGAGCGTATTCGTCAAAACGGTTGTTCCAGTCGTTTTCCAGGACCCGCCCCTTTTCTTTTGCATCCCAGCCCTGGTAAATCCCTTCGGGGACCTCGAAAGGCGGATGGGCCCATCCGATGGTTTTGCGAACCAGCGCCACCTCATCGGCACCGAGCGGGGCCCCGTGACAGCTTTCGGTTCCCTGCTTGTTCGGCGAACCCCATCCGATCAGGGTTTTGCAGCAGATGAGAGTCGGTTTGTCCGAATGACGACGGGCGTCCTCGATCGCCTGCTTGACGGCATTGGCATCGTGGCCGTCGATGTTCGGGATGACATGCCAGCCATAGGATTCAAAACGCTGGGGTACGTTGTCCGTATACCACCCCTCGACTTCGCCATCGATCGAAATCCCATTGTCATCGTAAAAGGCGATCAACTTGCCAAGACCCATGGTTCCGGCCAGTGAGCAGGCTTCGTGGGAGATCCCTTCCATCAGGCAGCCGTCGCCCATGAATGTGTAGGTGTAGTGATCGACGACGTCATGGCCGGGTTTGTTGAACCGGTTTGACAGAGTTCTTTCCGCCAGCGCCATGCCCACGGCGTTGGCCAGACCCTGTCCCAAGGGGCCTGTCGTGGTTTCAACGCCGGGAGCGTAACCGTACTCGGGGTGACCAGGGGTTTTGGAGTGCAGTTGGCGGAAATTCTGTAGATCGTTAATGGATAAATCGTATCCCGACAAATGCAGCAGGGAATAAATCAGCATCGAGCCGTGCCCATTCGACAAGATGAAACGATCGCGGTTTGGCCATGCGGGGTTGACTGGGTTGTGTAAAAGGTAATCGTTCCACAGGACCTCCGCGATGTCTGCCATCCCCATGGGCGCACCTGGATGCCCAGAATTCGCTTTCTGGACAGCGTCCATGCTGAGCGCACGTATAGCGTTCGCAAGATCTTTACGCGATGGCATATTGGTCTCCTGAAGGATCTTTTCTGACACGAAAATGGCTTGGCTGAGCAAGGCTGTCGACAACCAACGATTGCAAAAAATACGGCACAGCGAAAAAACTTTGTAGCATATCAGATTTCAGGCTCCTAGGGTTAGTGGTCAGAAGTGGATGCTTCGGTCATTCCGAAATGGTTGGCGATGCGCGGAAAGGAAAGCCGACTTGGACACGGCTCACCCGGCATTTGATGTGACGAGGATTCCCTGGTGACCGAGACTCTTGCCCAGGAGGCAGCACCAGTTTTGCCTTGGT
>DBZZ01000086.1:24248-25140 GCA_002311315.1 Methylococcaceae bacterium UBA1147
TGACCCGCCCTGCCAGTCAGGGGCTGATGGATCGACGACGGGCCGACAGAGAGAAAGCGGGGTGCGTAGCAGGCAGCGCGCCATGAAGCATACCCCCTGCTACTCAGGGGCGGCGGATCGCCAGAGAGTGCCGCTCTTGGTTCGTTGTCAGTACCCTGAAGCGGCCTTGATTCTGCCGAATAGGTTTTGAAAAGGTTGTGTGGCTTTTGCGAACACCGGGCCGAGAGTGGTCTTTACCATCTGGATGATCTGGTTGCCCAGCCGGCTGTTTACTGCGATGGGTATCGCTGCTTTGCCCTTGGAAAGAAGCTGGCGGGTCAGGCGATTTTCTTGTTCTACGCGCAACTGATCGATTTGGTGGTTGGCTGCCGACAGTTCCTCTTCAAGCGCCAGGCATTGCTGCACCGTAGCGTTGAGTTGCTTTTTTTTCCCGTGCCCCACTAAGATGGATAGGACAAGGACGACCAATCCGCCGATCACGGCACCAGCGGCGAGTGCCGCAGTCGGGCTGCCTGAGCCCGACGTGGCCAGGTTGCTCAATTCTGAAACGAAATCCAATACTTGGCTCTGCATGATGTTCCCTCCTCTTGCCAGCCTGTTTCAACATCAGCAGGCTGGACCATTCTTATTTATTATTGCCGGCAATTTCGCAGGCTATTCGGAGATGAAACCATCCGCTCTGTCAGCCTCAACAGCGGGTCCCTCAGCCTGATTTCGGCGAGTGTTTTGCCGAATGGCCAGAAGCAGGCTTCGGGTGGACCATGGACTACAAAAACCAGCCACCGCGGCACGAAGTACCAACCCTCGCGTTCAACCCATGGTGAACAATGATTGATTGCCACGATACGGGCTTCTATAGGCCCCCCGAACGCACGATTTTGCGGCAGCCTTC
>DBZZ01000086.1:25298-28122 GCA_002311315.1 Methylococcaceae bacterium UBA1147
CCCCATCCATCGGTTGCTGTAAGCCATGCCACGCGGGTCTGATTTCCAAACTCACGGGGTTGCAACCTTTAGAACCGTTTAATGGTCGCCAAGGTGTCGGGTGTGGGTACACAAGCCGGTTCTGATACTGCGTCGCCCTGCAGGCGCGGCAGACCACGGTTTGCCTGATCCAGGGCACATCCCTGTGGTCCAGACAATCCGCATGAACATGGCTTTTGTTCATCCTGGTTGGTTTCCCCGGGGATTGGTGGCTTACCGGGTTGGAGATTACTGTTCCGGGCTTTCCTTCAACACTTTAAGAATGTAGTAAACAAGAAGGGGGAGGATGCCGAAAAGGAAAACTGTGGACCCGTCGTTGCCGAAGATCAGCAACAGAACAAGCCAGGTTGTAATCGCGGCGGGTACGTGGCGTTCTTTCCTTGCCAGGATGTCCCGGGAGAATGCGGTTTTTACAAAGGTAAGGGTATTTGCAGATTCAGAATGTTCCTTGCACAACTGCGATCCAACTTCCTTGGCGCACTGAAACTTTCCTACCACCAGGTCCACTAACTCTTTTAGGTTCATAAGTTCCTCCTCATTTGATCGTAACGAACGTTCTAGCGAGTGTGTCCAGAACCTGCCTGAATCCAAATGGAACGAGCAACCTCGGTATGCGCAATCGATCAGTCTTCAAGAATGGATGCGGTGTTCAGCTAAGTCTCTATTCTTCGGTAGCATCGTTGGCTCGGTCAGGCTGGAACGGGTTCATTATTAATTAGAGTTCTTTTCCTGAGCACCTGCGTTGGTGACCTAAATCCGGTTCCGTAGAGGTGACTCAGTGTCTCGAGTATACAGAAAAGCAATCAACAGAAAAACAATATTGACCTCCGTTCCAGATGTGGTTTGCAGATGGAAGAAGGTTGATGCCGGTCACCGGGGAAACGGGCCGTTACCGGCCAGGGGGGATGGGTGCGGGCAGGCCGATCAGTAGCGAATGGACAACCGGACTGATTCTGTAACCCTAGTCGAAAAGAATTTCGTCACCGACACGAACGATTTTGATCGCGTTGGTACCGCCTTGAACGCCGGTCAGGTCTCCCTTGGTCAGGATGAGGTGGTCGCCTTTGTTGAGGATCCCGCGGCTTTCCAACTCCGTGATAGCGGCTTTGTTGATCCGGGGGTGATTGGATGTGTTGATCTTGAAGATCAAGGGATAAACGCCTTTCAGCAAGGTGACCTTGCGACAGGTTCTGGCATGCGGTGTCATGGCAAATATGGGAATAAACGAATTCAGCCTCGACATCCAGATGGCCGTTGACCCGGACTCGGTTAGCGTCGCGATGGCCTTGATTGAAAAATGATTGGCAACGTACATGCAGGATTTGGCGATCGCTTCGTCCACGCGGGCGAAATGCATTTCCTGATCTCCGTGCTGAATCTGCTGGCTCGGCTGTTTTTCAATTTCCAGGCAGACGCGTTCCATCGCTTCGACCGCCTTGACCGGGTACTTTCCCACCGCGGTCTCTGCGGAGAGCATCACCGCATCGGTGCCGTCGAAGACGGCATTGGCGACATCAAAGATTTCGGCTCTTGTTGGAAGCGGGTTGTAAACCATCGATTCCATCATTTGCGTGGCGGTGATGACCGCTGTATCCATTTTTCTGGCCAAGTCGATCAGGCGTTTCTGGACTGGGGGTAATGACGCATCCCCGATTTCAACCCCCAGATCCCCGCGGGCGACCATGATTGCCTCCGAACTTGCGATGATCTCTTCGATGGCATCGAGTGCTTCCGCTCGCTCTATCTTTGCGACAATCCCCGCGTTGCTGCCTGCTGCCTGCAGAAGGGCTCGTGCTTCGTGAATGTCTTCGGCAGATCGTGTGAACGAGACCGCAACGTAATCGACATCGAATTCGGCGGCTGTCTTGATATCCTGCTTGTCCTTATCGGTCAGAGCCGCTGCTGAAAGCCCGCCACCCTGGAGATTGAGGCCCTTGTGGTCGGAAAGCGTGCCGCCGACGATGACATGACACTTGATTCGTGGACCATTGATCTGGTCAACGCCCAACACGACCCGTCCGTCATCCAGCATCAGGACGTTGCCGACCCTGACGTCTTCTGCCAGGGTCTTGTAGAGGCAGCCGACCTGGTGTTGATCCCCCACATCTGGATCCAGGGATACGTCCACAACGAACGTTGCATCTTTTTTCAGGAAGACCTTTCCTTTCCTGAATCGGGCGATGCGGACCTTGGGCCCCTGAAGGTCGGCAAGGATTGCCACGTGGCGCCCGGTTTTTTCGGCAACCTGCTTGACCATTTCGATCCGGTTGAGATGGTCTTCGGCGTTGCCATGGGAAAAGTTCACGCGGGCAACATCCAGTCCAGCTCTGAACAGTTGTTCCAGGGTGTCTAGATTGTCAGTCGACGGCCCCAGGGTGGCGACAATCTTGGTTCGTCTCAGCATGAATAGCTGGCCTTAGTTTGCGTTCATCAGGGCGACGCTGGTGTCGATCATGCGGTTGGAGAAGCCCCATTCGTTGTCGTACCAGGACAGAACTTTTACGAAGTTGCCCTCCATCACTTTGGTCAGGGTCGATTCGTAGATGGACGAAGCGGGGTTGTGATTGAAGTCGATCGAAACCAGCGGTTTTTCGTTGAACTCCAGGATGCCTTTCAATGGGCCTTCAGCGGCATTCCGAAGGATGCTGTCGATTTCTTCCTTGCTGGTTGTGCGGCTGGCCTGGAACGTAAGGTCGACCACGGAAACATTAATGGTCGGAACCCGCATGGCGAACCCGTCCAATTTTCCTGCCAGTTCCGGCAGTACTAGGCCCACCGCCGCCGC
>DBZZ01000086.1:28203-43627 GCA_002311315.1 Methylococcaceae bacterium UBA1147
ATGAAATACATCGGTCAATACCTGATCGTTGGTGTAGGCATGGATGGTGGTCATGAGACCGTGTTCCACGCCAACCGATTCGAGCAGAGGTTTGACCAGGGGGGCTAGGCAGTTGGTGGTACAGGATGCGTTGGAAATGACCGTGTCGGTTGGTTTGAGTATCTCGTGGTTGACTCCGTAGACAACGGTGGCGTCAACATCATTGCCCCCGGGTGCAGAGATGATGACTTTTTTTGCTCCCCCCTGCAGGTGCGCGCTTGCTTTTTCCTTCGATGCGAAGAAACCGGTACATTCATGAACAACGTCGACATCCAGATCTGACCACGGCAGTTTGGATGGATCTCTTTCTGCAAAGACCCGAATCCTGTCGCCGTTGATCACCAGGTGGTCGCCATCGACCGATACTTCCCCCGGGAATCGGCCGTGCGCTGTGTCGTACTGCGTCAGGTGTGCGTTGGTTTCTGCATCGGCCAAATCATTGATGGCTACAATCTGAACTTCGTTGGTCCGGCCGCTTTCATAGATGGCGCGCAAGATATTCCGCCCGATACGGCCGTACCCATTGATTGCAACTTTGATGGTCATAAACTGTTTTCCTCCGGCAAATGATGATTTCTACCGCAACCGTTTCTACGGCTTGTGGGGCCGATTCAAAGATCTTTCGGCAAATTTCTATCGGTTTCTGATCCCAACAGGGGGGGACCCGCGTAACGCCGCCTGTACAAAGGCTACGTCGGGCGAATGAGAGCGAATTCTTCAGAAAGCCTGGCTCCGTTGCCAAAGTCCTCCATAAAGTCATGGCAACTAAATCGCTCAATTATAGCAATCAGGCGGAAATCGAGTCCAGCCATCTGCCGCTGAACAACAGGCGTTGAGCCGGTTGTGGCAACGCCCAAGGCGAATCCGGTAGTTTGTTCCTGACTGTTCAAAACAGGGTGTTTTTTAGTTTAAGCGGCACGCGCAATGCGGTGCACAACGGCTGCGTCCATGGGTGATCAGGTGCGGCCCATTCAAGGATCTTTCCGAACAGGCGGTGATCTTCAACCAGGAAGCGTCCACATTCCAGTTTTTGTGTTTTCCAGTCATAGTACGCGGGCATTGTCGTACATGCCCCGAGGTAACCGGCTGTCGCCACTTCTTCCAGTACGGCTTTGTTGTAGCGGCCTTTCGGGTAACAAAATGTCCTGACATCGGAACCTAGCTGGTCTTCAAGCAGGCTCTTGGGTTGCCGTATTTCGTTCGCAAGGCGCTCCCGGGGGATATCGTTCAACTTCGGGTGATTCATGGTATGACAGCCGATTTCCATGCCCGCGTCGTGCAGTTGCCTTCGGTGCTGTCGGTTCATGCTCGGAAAAGGAAGGGTGAAGCCGCTTTTCTCGGAATCACTCCATTGACCGGTTTTGGGATTGACCCAGCGGACGACATCATCAAAACCCGGGATCACGAAAAAAGTCGCCTTGTAGCCGAATTCATCCAACATCGGCGCTGCATTCTCGTAGTTGTCAAGCAGGCCATCGTCAAAGGAAAGAACGACATAATCGCCCTCGGCGTCGAGTGGCAGGGTCAGAAGTTCCGAAAAGGTCACGGGTGTAAAGCCCCGGTCCCGGATCAGTTCCAGGTGGAGCCTGAATTCCCGGGACGGCAAGGTTTCAGGCCCCTGGTTGCCAATGGAATGATAATAGAAAATCGGGACCTTCAACCTGCTCATCGCTGAACTGGATCTTTACCGCATTGTGGCAACGGGTTAAACGCTTTTCTTTCGTTCCGAGAACAACGAGGAAACCTTTCCCGCGGCCGACTGCCCCTGAGCGATAAAGTCTTCCAGCAGCCTGAAGGCATCATCGTCGGTAAATTGCTTCGGCGGGTGCTTGCAAAAGTAGGCGGCCGGTCCGAGCAGTGTGCCACTGATTCCCTGATCCAGAGCCAACTTGGCGCAGCGGATTGCGTCGATGACGACCCCGGCAGAGTTGGGTGAATCCTCGACCGACAGCCGGAGTTCCAGATTCATTGAGACATCGCCGAACATGCTGCCTTCCATGCGGATAAAACAGATCTTGTTGTCTTTTTGCCACGGGACGTAATCGCTGGGACCGACATGGATGTTTTCCTGGTCGAGACGTTTGGAAGCCACCGATTGAACGGCCTCGGTTTTCGATGTCTTTTTCGATGCTAGCCGGCGACGGTTCAGCATGTTCAGGAAATCGGTATTCCCTCCGGTGTTAAGCTGGTAGGTCCGGTCCAGGGTCAGCCCGCGTTTTCTGAACAGGTCGGTCAGCGTGCGGTGGACGATCGTGGCACCCAGCTGTGCCTTGATATCATCCCCAATGATCGGCAACCCTGCGTTTTCGAATTTCTTTGCCCAAATAGGGTCGCTGGCGATGAACACGGGGATGTTGTTGATGAAAGCAAGGCCGGCTTCCAATGCGCATTCCACGTAAAACCGCGTGGCGTCTTCCGAGCCCACAGGCAGGTAGTGGACTAGGATTTCCGCGCCGGATTCCTTTAATACCTCGACAACCTGTTGTTGGTCGGGTTCGGACATGCCCGACAAAAGAAACGTAGACCGGTCATTGTAGTCCTTCATGTGCTCGGAAAAACCATCGAGGACATGCCCCATCTGAACAGTGACTCCCAATTCGGGAATGTCAGGGCAGAACACTTCGGTACAGTTGGGTTCGGCGAAGATGGCACTGGCAACGTCTTTGCCGACCTTTCGTGCGTCAATGTCGAAGGCAGCGACTACCTCTATGTCGCAGGGAGAGTATCCATTGATGGCCCAGTGCATCAGTCCGCTTGCGGTGTTCCTGTTCTTGGAGCGGTAGTAATGAATTCCCTGAATCAATGAGCTCGCGCAGTTGCCCACACCGACAATCGCTATTTTTATTTTTTTCATTGTGACTACTTAGATTCGTATTTCCAATGCAATTTAACAAATTAAGGGTTTTCTATCAAAGGATACCCAGAGGTATAGGCCGTGATCTGCCGGACGGGTCGATTATCTGGTGGACGGTCAATGGTTGGGTTGCCTGTCGATTTTCTTTGCTCGAATGCTTTCTCGGCCGGTTTGATTCCTGTTCCTGTTTTCGGGTTCCAGACGGGATGAATCTGGAACCGCTCCTCCAGAAGCGATTGACGGCTCTAACAAATAGCACATGCTGGTCAATCCATGCAAGGGGCTGAGGTCCTTGCTTTTACGTTCTTTTGCGAGATAAGCCGGTTAATACCCTGGATGATGCGCGGCATTTCCACGGCGGCCGGCCACAGGATGTAACGCGGTTTCCAGGTGAGCGTGTTTCGCCTCTCCTGTGCCTCGTTTTCCCTAGTGAATGGCTGGCCTGAATGATACATGAGTACCGAGACCCTGTACCACAGTGGCGGGAGAGGGTAATTCTTGAAACCAGGCAAGGGGGCAATCCCCAGGTTGCAGCGACGAAAGCCGGTTTCCTTGCCCCACAACATGGTTTCGATGATCAGATAATCCGTGACTAGTGTCGGCGCCTCCACATGAAAACGTATTAGGTCCAGGCCCATTTCCCCGCGGTCTGCCGTTGTCCAGATGACAGCGAAGGCCACAATTTGGCCGTCTATTCTGACGACGGCACAGGGGAAGTTGCGGATGTAGTAGTGGTCGAAAAACCCCCTAGAAAAGCCCATTTCATCGATTTTTTCTGCCTCCAGCCAGTTGTCTGATACGGTTTTCAACTCGGGGATGAGGTGATCGAGCGCCTGACCCTCGACGATTTCCACGCTCGCGCCAAGTCTGATCGCCCTCTTTTGTACGACCAGTAATTCGGTGCGTATCACTCTATCTAGCGAGAAATCCCGCAAGGGCATGATGGCCTCGTCCCCCATTTTTTCAATCGAGAAGTCGAGCTTGTTGAAGAACGCCAGCTGATTTTCATTGACCATGTAAAAGACCGGCCAGGCGCCGTATCGGATGCAAAGTTCGTAAAATGCCCAGATCAGTTCCCGGTGTTCTTCTTCCGGGCCCACCGGGTCTCCGAGGGCGACCCAGCTTTTGTTCTGGATCTGGTACATGATGAATGCGTTCCCGGTCGGGCTGAACAGGATTCGCTTATCGCCCAGCAGCACCAGGTTGGCCATCAGGCCCGATTCCCTGTCTAGGATTTTCCGAATCCGTGAGAGAATGACAGATTCCGACGGATCTGGAAGCGGATCGGGCCTTGATCCGTCCAGGTGGGCGACAATGCTGCAGGTCCCGACTACCAGAAGCAGCGAACGCAGAAATCTGGAGAAGTCGTTGTCGTACGAAAAGCTCCACCAGAGTGAATCAGAGTAAGGGATCCCCTTAAAGGAAAACAGGCCCAGCCAGACGGTCACGGCCAGTACGATGGCCAAAAGGTAAGCCCATTTGAAAGGGATGCCAGCCTCGAGCACCGCGGATTTCCGGTGAAATTCGGATCGGGTGTGCCACAGCAGACCCAGGATCAGGCAGAGCAGGATGGCTTCCCGGTATCCAAAGCCCTTTAGCAGTGACGTCAGTATACCGACCAGTAGCAGCTTGTACGCCAGCCTCAATGCCGAGCCTAGGCGGCACGAAATTCCTCTGGACGAAATCAGGAGCCCGACCCCCGCAGCCGCTCCTGACAGGTGCGCTAGTTCCACCAGAAATAGCGGGATCTCCATGGGCAACAGGTCACGGTCAAATCCAAGCGGGATCGAACCAGAAAACAGGAGCATTGCTCCGGCCAGTATCACGATCAGCGTCATGATATGCGGCCCAATCTCGTCGAGCACGTCCAGTACCGATTCCTGCAGTCCCTCAATGTGGTGTTTTTGCCGCTGTGTTTCATGGTAAGTCAGCAGCATCGCTGCAACCGCGAGGGGAGTCAGGTAATAAATGCATCGAAACAGGAGAATGGAACCGAGCAACGCTGGAGGCGAAATTTCAGGAAGGCCGACAAGAACAACGGTCTCAAAGACTCCGATACCCCCCGGGACATTGCTTGCGCTTCCGGCGATCAGAGCCAAGGCGAATACGCCTAGAAACTCCATGTAGCCGACATCGGTTTCAATGGGAAGCAACACGTAGAGCAGCGTGGCCACAAGGCTCAGATTCGTGGTCGCCAGCAGAATCTGCGCCAGCGTAGTTCCGGCCGAAGGCATTTTCAGCGACCAGGTCGCGGATTTCAGTGTCAGGGGGTTGTACGCGGAGAGAATGACATAGCCTGAAATCAGCAGCAGGATCAAGATGCCAGTGGCCTGCATGACTCCCGCTGGGAGGGGGCCGATGGTCGCCGGGTTATTGCCGATCTGCAGGACCATGGACACGGAAAAGAGGCAACTCATGCCCAGTATGGTGGTCAGTGCGCACATCGAACTGACTCCCGCGATGTCCAGAGCGGATAAGCCGCTACCGGTATAGATTCGGTAACGAATCGAGGTACCGGTCAGGATTGAAAAACCGATGTTGTTTCCGAAGGTGGATGCGAGGAAGGCAGATAGGGCAGCCCGCGGATAGGGTACCTTGCGTTTGATGTGATGCAGGGCAACCATGTCGTACCCGGTTACGATCAAGTAACTGGCGATGGTGATCACGAAGCCCAGCAGGACCCAGGATGGCGAAAGTTTCTCAAGGCTCCTGACGATGTCATTCAGACTGAATGAGTACAGCATGTCGTACATCAACCAAAGGGCAACGCACACGATCGTCATGCTGAGCAACATGCCGATCTGGGCGAGTAGTTTACTGCCGAATAGGTTGGGCATCCCGGATTCCGCGATGGAAGTTCCTTGTGAAAGGCTAGGATAGAAGTTTAACCGCACCATTTCAACGGGATCGGCCGCAAGGTTGGACAAGGCTTTCGGTACACCCTACCGAGTGGAGGGGCTAGGACTATTTCACGCCGTTCGCCCGCTTGCCGATTGCAGTGAAGGTCGTCAGGAAGCGGGCGTTCAGGTTTGTCAGTTGCATGACGCGGATTGACTCCGCTTGATCGTGGGGTTTGGAGGGATCTGGACGTCGGTTACGGGGGTGGATGGGGCGAATCGAGTATTGAGGGATTGATCGCCGAGAACGTATGATGGACAAGATGTGATCATTTGTTAAACCGAATGTGGGTCTAGATTCATGGAGCGATTTCCCGGCAACCTTTACCGGTTGCGCTTGTTACTGGTCAAGGGCTTTGACCGTTTGTGTCGTATTCCCAGGTGGAGAACCCTGGAACGTATCCTGGGTCGGGCCGCCGAATGTCAGGATGACCTTTTTTTTGTTCAGATCGGTGCCAACGACGGCGTCATTTATGACCCGATCTACCCGTTTGTCAAGCAGTCGGGTTGGCGCGGTGTGCTGGTGGAACCGGTTCCCGTTTATTTCGACCGGCTGAAGCAAAACTACGCCGGTAACGATAGACTGACGTTCGAAAATCTGGCGATTTCGGATCGAAGCGAAGTTCGTGACTTTTACCGGGTGCGGGAGGACGCGGGCTTTCTCCCCGAATGGTGCAACGGTTTGGGAACGTTTGACCTGGATGTTTTGCTGACCCACAAGTGGGCGATCCCCGACTTAGAGCAATACGTTGTAAAAGAGAAGGTGCAATGCATTTCCTTCAATGATCTTCTGTCAAAACATGATATTCGCCGGATTGATCTGCTGCTCATGGATACCGAGGGATACGACCATGAAATACTGAAACAGATTGATTTTGATCGTCTGGCTCCCGGGATCCTGCTTTACGAGCACCAGTACATCGAAAAAAAACACAGGGATTCCTGGGAAAGGGTGTTGCAACAGCGTGGCTACCGATTGTCGCGCCATTTCGGCAATACCCTCGCTTTCATGCCACAACATGCGGCCGGGAACTGATGCCCGGCCTTAGACCATTACCCTGCGGTTGATCACGGGCAAGCTGAATGCCTTTTTTGTTGCCGCACGGACCTGGTCGAAGGCCTGCCGCCCCAGGTCCAGTTTCCCCGGGTTTACCGCTTCGACATTCTGGGTTCCGATAGCGACCGTGTTGGGGCGTGTCTGAAGAAGTCTGTTGAGCCCGTGGTCGGATTTCATGCTCGGCCGACGGGGTTCCAGGTGATGGTAGAGGACTCGTCCCTCGACCGGCAGCCCTGCAAAGGCAGGCCGGTCAGCGATGCCCCCGTCGAGATAAAGTGCGCCGCCGATCCGCAGCGGATGAAACAGCAACGGAACCGAGCAGGATGCATAGACGGCATCACGAAGCCGGCCACTGTCCAAGGTGTGGGTTGAAAGGCTGAGAAGATCAAAGGCCGAGATGCTTAGCCGGGTGCTGCACTGCTCGATCCTTGCGACCGGGTAGATTTCTTCCAGAATCGCTCTGAACCGCTGTCCTTTTAGCAAGCCGGGGCCGAGGGCCGGATCCCAGAAATCGGATCTTTTCAGGGTGAACAGGCGGGGTTTCAGATCCGATACGTTCAGGCCGCATGCCCAATAGGCAGCGGCCATGGCACCTGCGCTGGAACCTGAAACATGTGCGGGCCTGAATCCGGCGTCCTGCAGTGCATCGAGGAATCCGAAATGGGCAAAAAAACCAAAGAAGCCCGAAGACAGAGCCATTGAGAAGGGTTCCTGAGCCAGCCATTCGCCCAGAGTGGTCTGATCTGGGTTACCGATCAATGCCCCCCGACACAGGATGATCCTCAGTGGGGGGTCCACGGCGCCTGTCGGTGTGATCATTTTTCAGGTCCCAGATAAACCCCAGCTTTGCCATCGGCCACAAGATCAGCCAGTAGGGCAGGTCCGGACCTGGCCGCTTGGCCTTGGTCGGGTAGATGTGGTGATCCAGGTGATCGTGTTCCCCCAGAAGGAAGGCCGACAGCATGTTGTACTGCCGCGCGGTACAGCCCTTGTCATCCGCGTCCCCTCCGTGGGACATGCAATTGAAAAACAAGGTCCCGATCGGAGAAAGTCCTGCGGGGATCAGGGATACGATGGTTGCAAAGGCCAGCGAGCCGGAGGCCAGCCAGATCAATGCCCATTCCATCCAAGGAATGACGAAACACCACTTGTCCAGCCAGCGGGTTTCGGGGTAGCGCAGCTTGATGGTGATGTTTGCATGCCTGGGGTCGTAGCCCCAGCCGAGCCAGGCGTAAAGAAATGACCGGGAAACCGGGGAATGTGGGTCTTTCTCGTCGTCGCAGTGTACGTGATGGTAGCGGTGGGTACCGGCCCACCAGGACATTGCGGCCTGGTTCGATGCCGAGCAGGAATAGGCAATGAAAAACTCGTAGGCGCGAGAGGCTTTGTAGGCCGCGTGGGAGTAATAGCGGTGGAATCCCAGCGTCATGCCGAGCGCCGAATGCCTGGCGATCTGCAGGATAATCAGTATCCACGGTAGCGGCTTCGAAACCAGCTCGATTGCCGCATCGTAGTCAATCGCGACAAAGATCATCGAGTAAATCAGGAGCGAGTAGCAGGCCAGAACGCGTTGGAGTGTCCAGAAAAGCATTTTAAGTTCGATTTCGAATAATCGATTGATTATATTGACATGCAGAAACCTTAGCAATTCGAATGCTGGATGGATTCTTTGATGTTGCCATTCTAATTCCTTCCGAACGGGCTTCTACGGCAGATCCATTCGAAAATTGACCCGATACGTTTTTCAAGGGGAAAATCGAAAAACCAGTACGGGTTGCTGTTATAATCCAAAATAAAGGGAGTTGATGCGTCCGATTTGGCGGTTTTCAATCCGCCAGGCGGGTTGATACTGGGGTTGTTGTCAATCTGATTGCCGAATCAGGATACATTAATCTGGAAAAAGACGAGAAAGTTGGGTACATTTGCAAGCTTGCGTCATGGCATTGTCTAGACGAAGAGCGGGTTGACTGCGAGCGTCCTGTAAATTTTGAAGCGAGTCCGGCCAACGTGTTTTATGGGAAGTACTGTTCAAGACCACATCAACGTCGTCCATAATCCCCGACCGGAAAACAAAACCAACCAAATGTTAACATCGCACGCGCTATGAACATTCTCATGTTGACGAATACCTTCATGCCTTATGTTGGGGGTGTTGCGCAAAGTGTACAGAGATTTGTCGACGAATATCGTCGCCAGGGGCATCGGGTCATGGTTGCGGCACCTCTATACAAGAACGCGCCGCGGGCGGAAACCGATGTGGTGCGTTTCCCGGCGATACAGCATCTTAACGGAACCGAGTTCTCTTTGCCCATGCCCTTGCCGGGGAAGGGCAGTATCCGGATGAAACGATTCAAACCGGATATCGTTCATGTGCATCATCCCTTTGCGCTGGGCGGTACGGCGAAACGCATATCGTCAGGTCGGGGGGTTCCGCTGGTTTTTACTCATCATACGATGTATGAGAAATACACTCATTACATCCCGTGGGACTCGGTACGGTTGAAACACTACGTGGTCAACCTTGTGTCCGGTTACTGCAATTTTTGTGATGCGGTCATCGCGCCGAGTGAAAGCGTTGCCGATCTCTTGAGGAAGCGTGGGGTGGATACGCCGGTTTCAGTGATTCCAACCGGAGTGAACACGGCGTTTTTCAGTGGCGGAGCCGGTGGCCTGTTTCGCGAGAAACGCAATATTCCGAGAGATGCATTCGTGGTGGGGCATGTCGGCCGCATGGCAACTGAGAAGAACCTTGAATTTCTGGCTCGAGCCGTGGGGCTGTTTCTTCAGCAGAACCGGGCTGCATTTTTCGTCCTGGTCGGCGAAGGGCCGATGACGGTTGAAATTCACCGGGTCATGAATGAAATGAACGTTTCAGCCCGCTTCGTTTCAGCCGGTTTGCTGAAAAAGGAAGACCTGTCTGGAGCTTACAAGGCGATGGATGCTTTCGCTTTTTCCTCGCATACAGAGACTCAGGGGATGGTTCTGGCTGAGGCCATGGCCGCCGGTGTTCCGGTGGTGGCATTGGACGCATCAGGGGTGCGGGAGGTGGTTCGCGACCGGTTCAATGGGCGGCTACTGGCGAACGGCGATGTTGAAGAATTTGCTTCTGCCCTTGGTTGGGTGGCCGCGTTGAATCCCGAAAAGAAAGCGTTGATTCAGCGTGGTGTGGATGCCACAGCGGGAGAATTCGATATCAGTTGTACGGCCAAAAAGGCGCTTGATCTATACCGGGTCATGATCGAACGGTTCGCGGTGGAGAAAAGTTTCAAGCGGGGTCGCACCGACCGGGCCCAACGTGTACTACAAGCCGAATGGCGGATCATGAGCAACATCGCAAAGGCTTTTGGCAGTTTCGTGCTGCCACCCCGTGGCTACAAGGACGAATCATTGAAACTGGGTATCCAGCCAGAATTCTCGGACAAATAAATGGTCGATTCGGTCGGCCGATCCATTCCCCTGACATCTGATTCCTTCAAACGCCCTTCGCCGGGCTTCAAGGCACGCCTTTTCGGCTGGGCCTGGGCTGCTTTGCTGAAACTGCTATGCCTGACCTGGCGCAAGCGCTACGACGGCTTTGCCTCGATTGATGCAAGCAGGAAGCAAGGTCACAAGTTCCTGCTGTGTTTCTGGCATGGTAAATACATCCCAATCATGGCCTTGTGTCGCTGGGCGTGGATCGAGCAGCGATCAGAAAGCGCCTGCGTGTTCACCAGCCTTTCCGCGCGCGGGGCTGTCATATCGGAAATATGCCGTCATTTCGGACTCGACTGTATTCTGATTCCCGACGGCGGCAGCAAGTACTCCTACCAACTGATGCGCGAGGCACTTGCCCGCCATGATGCAGGTGTGATTGCAGTCGATGGTCCCCTGGGACCTTATCGACAGGTCAAGCAGGGTGCTGTAAGGCTGGCTTCTGAACTGGGTTTTTACCTGGTTCCCGCGTCAGTTTATACGGAGAAAAAATGGGTGGTGACAAGCCGTTGGGATCGGATGGAGGTTCCAAAGCCTCTTTCGCGTACGGGACTCATGATGGGTGAGCCTGTGCCTGTCGGTTCTGGCCTGTCCCGTGAAGAGATCGGGGTGTTGATGCTCAGAGTGGAGGCAAGCCTGGAGTCTTTGGAGCAGCAGGCTGAAGGATTGTTCCGGAATCCTCTCTAGCCGAGCGGTGCGGTGCCTGGTGGCAAGGGTAGTTTCAGCTCGACTCGCTTTTGCCGTGGCCCAAGCTGAAAAGCCGGGGAAGTGCTTTCTTGTCTTTAGTCACTCTGAAAAACAGTCAGGCATGAAAAAAGCGGGTCTGTAAAGAACCCGCTTTTATCATTTGGTGGGGGGAAAATCGAAGCAGCTCTGAGAGCGGCTAGGAGGGTTTCCTTAACCAAATCAGCAGATTTATTTCACTCTGTTTAACGCAAAGCAAGCAAGTCCACCAAAGATCCAGACTGCGAAGAATAACATATAGTCCATGCTGCACCTCCTCAAAAAAGAACCGACATTTATGAAAACAGACCAAGATACAGTCCTGGTTTTCTTTTTTTCATTCCTTAACAGTAGAACGCAATATAGCTAACGCGTCCTAAGTCCCTGAACGGCCGCAACCCATTGCTTCCTTGGGCAGCTGCTGGGAAAGGATATCTTATATTCTTGACTTCGTCAATGAAAAGTCCAGGCGAACAAACCCGGACTTTCTGGCGCCGCCAAAGTGCCATCATACAGACTCGGAAGCCGCAATTCCAGGGCAGCGGTTGGGGTGCTCTGGAGGGTGGGTTCTGCTGCTCAGGATCGACAGTGACACCCTTTTCTGCCGTTGTGGGCAAAGGTTCAATGAAAGGTCGGATCGTTCCTGGCTGCCGGGGTGATGTCAGTCGTTACAGGAAGCGGAATTCGGCAGCACATGGGTACCGGGAACGGGCGTTGTCCGCTGGTGATTGTTTGCGGTTAGCCGGCCTGTTCAGCCGAAACTGGATCTTGCTTCTTGTCTTGCCCCCACCGGAAGCCTTCGCCGTATTTCACTTCGAGGAAAATGATCAGACTTAGCCAGGCTGCAAGGTGGCAAAACACGGAAGGGTAACTGGCCAGGTAAAACTGTTTTGCAATGTTGTATGAAATGACCAGTCCAACGCCGAACACAGTGATGATCTTGTGGCTGGACAAAAACGTTGCGCCGATGATCGAGAACCCGTAAAGCCATTGGCTCAGGATCCAGAAGGAAAAGTAGAAGTCGTAGTGGATGCTCTGGTTGATGAAAACCGCGGTGACCGGCCCTTTTGCGATGTAGTAAAGGTAAAACAGACCTAGCACGACCCCAACGGTCTGGCAGCTTAGCAGCAGTTTTCTTCGCTCGGCCGAATCCTCCAGGCGACTGACCGCGAGAGGAACCAGGATGGGCCAGACAACGTAAGCGATAAAGGGAAAGGCGCGGGTCAGGAAATCAACCAGCCCCGGCGGCAGATCGTTTGATTGGGACAGCCACAGGAGTCCTTCGCTGAACTGGTGGAGGGCAAAAATCAGCGGCAAAGCTGCCAATGGCAACTGGCTCGGATTTTTGGCCTGTTTCAGGGTTGCTACCCCCGCCATCGTGAGGACGGCGCTTGAAACGAAACTGGCTTCGGCTGAAAAACACATGATCTACGTTATGCCCAGATCTGGTTGCCGGTAATTTTGCGGCAGACTTCCATGCCCGAGCGGAATGCATCTTCATGGAAGCCGTGCTTAAAGTACGATCCGCAGAAGTAGCTGCGCCCGTTTTCGTTCAGTGCCGGGAGGTGCTTTTGAGCCTGGATTGCACCCATGTCAAAGAGCGGGTGTTCGTAATCGTATTCGCGCAGGATTTTCTGTTCGTCGATCCGGTCCCAGGGGTTGATCGTTACGAAATAGTCCTGTTTTTTGGAAACCTTTTGCAGCTTGTTCATGTAGTAACTGAAGGAAGAAAGCAGCTCGCCTTCATCGGTGTAGTCTACAATATAGTTCCAGCCAGCCCAGAGTCTCTTGTTTTCGGGCATGATGCTGTGGTCCGTGTGCAGCAGTACTTTTGACTGGGTATAGTTGAATGAACCCAGTACCTGACGTTCGCTTTGGCTGGGGTCGCCAAGACACCGCAGTGCCTGGTCTGCGTGACAGGCAAAGATAACGCGGTCGTAGCGTTCAACCTGGCCCCGGTTGTCTGTAATTTCGACCGCGTCGTCGAGTCGCTGGACCTGGATTACCGTGCACTGGGTACGGATCCGATCTTTGAAGGGTGCGATGATTTTGTCGCGATAGGATCCGCTTCCGCGGGCCACCGTATTCCAGCGTTTCCGGCCGAATATTCCCTGAAAGGCCCCATGGTTTTCAAGGAACTCAATCATGGTCAGGGCCGGGTATTCGAGCATTTTGTGAGGAGGAATGGACCAGACCACGGCCAGTATCGGAATCAGGAAATTGTTCAGGAAATTGCCACTGTAGCCTTTTTCCTTTACGTAATCGGCGATGCTGTAATCGTGGTATCGCGGTTCGCTGATGATCTCGGTTGCCTCCCGGTAGAAGCGACCGGTTTCTTTCAGCATGGAGCGGAACTTGGGGTCAAAAAGCGGCTTTAGGCTGCTCGGTACGTAGCTGAGTCCGCGGGTGTTGTATTCCCATCCAGAGGGAATCACGTTAATGCTGAAATCCATTGAGCACTGGATCGTTTCAACGTCCAGTTCTCTCAGTATGCGGCTGAAAAATGGGTAGTTTTCGGAGTTGAAAATGACGAAAGCGGTGTCGACATAGACTGTTTCTTCTTCGCTGTCGATGATCGCCGTATTGGCATGTCCACCCACATAGTCATTCTGCTCGTAAAGGGTCAGATCGTAGTCGCTGTGCAGGAAATGTCCGCACGCCATCCCGGCGGCCCCGGTTCCGATGATTGCAATTGATTCCTGATTCATGCTTGTTTTTATTGTGGGTGTGTCTAATAAGGAGTAGCGATCGCGTTGGCCCATGAAACCGACTCGGCAGAAAATCACATTACCCGCCGATCCACTGGGGTGACCATCCAGCGACAGGCTAAAGTCCGACGGCGATGATCTGGCGGGGTCTTGCTTGGATCCGAAAAACCATTGATAAAACGGCCCATGATAACAAACGGTCAAATTTTGTGGCAAGGCGAAATCATGACGGGGTTGCCTCTGGAGATTTTGCGTGCAGGGACTGGTGGCTACTGGGCGGAAAAAGACCGGCAAAGCCCGAGGTACCCAAAGTCGTTCGATCCTGGCCAATTCATCCACACGATGAGCGCCGGATTTTCGGGCTCCTGAATACCCCGGGCACAGGCCTTTGTTGGCCTGGGTGATCCGGACACCATGGGCTCTGATGACCAGGTTGGTTGTCCAGCCTGCTTAGGATAACCATGGCCGGCGTCAAATAAAAGGCGACGGGTGGCGAAAATTGATTCGGATCATGAGAAAATGACACCATTTTCCATACCAGATAGCTCGTTTCGAGGTTGGGCTTTGACTGCCTGAAGCGAATCCGGACTGAAGGATACCTGTATGCATACACCGCTCGTACCGAGGATTGTGAAATTGTTTGACCCCCTTGTTTCGGGGCAGGCTTGGCGGGGCTTGGAGGCTGTGCTGGATGAGATCGAGCAGACCGAGGATTTCTTCTTTATCCAGATCGGTGCGAACGACGGGGTGGTTCATGACCCTCTTTATGAGCGGGTGCTTCGGAACAACTGGCGCGGGATCCTGATCGAACCGGTCAGGTTCTATTTCGATCGTTTGAAACGAAATTATGGGCACGGCAGCGGGTTGGTCTTCGAAAACATTGCCATTTCGGACCGTGACGAAACTCGTGATTTTTTCCGAATTCGGGAGGGGCTGGATTTTTTACCCCAGTGGACCAAGGGGCTGGGTTCATTCAATCGTGGCGTGCTGATGAAACATCGCTGGGTAATCCCCGGCATCGGTCGCTACATTGTCCAGGAGAAAGTCGAATGCCTGTCGTTTACTTCGTTGCTGGAACGGCATGGCGTCGAAAAAGTCAATTTGCTGGCAATCGATACCGAAGGTTATGACTACGAGATCATCCGGCGCATCAATTTTGCTCGGGCGAGGCCAGGGACGGTGCTGTACGAACACAAGCACCTTTCAAGAGTTGACAGGCGTGACTGCGAACGATTGCTGGAAAAGAACGGCTATCGGTTCAGGAGGAATTTCAGTAACACCCTGGCCTATTCGTGAGCCTCGAGTTTTCGTCCGGGGCGTCGGCTAGCGGGTCTTTCGATCGTTCGGCGATGCGATTTTCTTCCGTGTCCAGAAACCGGGTGTAGGGTATTTCTAATGCTCTCGAACAGTCGGTCCCCTGCAGGGTAGGATTCTTTATTTTGAATGGGGTGGTATGTTAGAATCTTCTGCTAGCTTTTTTTTGAGCACTCTCTTGTCGTGGCTTGTTGTCCAGAGGGCCGCAAACAGGGGGGGTAACGCGAGACTGTAGCAAACCAAAAAAAATTACGAAGAGGTTAATTTATGACAATGCAAACTTTCAGACGCGCGCTATTGGCGTTTATTACAGTGATCGCCTGGTCAATGCCGGCTGGCAGCGTAATGGCCCACGGAGGGG
>DBZZ01000065.1:0-7444 GCA_002311315.1 Methylococcaceae bacterium UBA1147
CCTGTCCAGCGGCCGACATCGACCACTCCCCTACCCAAGCATCATAATGAAGCTCTTGATTATTAAGGACCTCTTATATGGTTACACCGGTATTTCCAGTATCTTCTAGCTGGTCGAAGGCTGTCTTCGCTTCCATCTCCTATGCGCTAGACCACGTATCACCGGCGTTATTTTGGGCACGAGTTTGACTCGCGGACTCAGGCTAACCCCAAACCAGAAGCTACAGATCAGAGCGAATCATACACCAGATTCTCGGCGCCATTTAGGATCAGGAAATGCCGACCCTTGGCCCTGGAGATCAGGGTAACCCCGGATTGCCGGGCCATGTCCAGCCCCATCTGGGTCGCTCCGGAACGGGACAGCAGGACGGGGATACCCATCTGGGTCACCTTGATCACCATCTCAGAAGTCAGCCTTCCGGTGGTGTAGAAAATCTTGTCAGCCCCGGGTAAGTCCCTGATCCACATGTATCCGGCAATTGCGTCCACCGCGTTGTGCCGGCCAACATCTTCGACAAAAAAATCGATGTTGCTATCGGTGCAGAGCGCGCAACCATGCACCGCTCCCGCTTTTTTGTAGACATCGTTGTAGTCACGCAGTGATTTCAACAGCTCATAGATGGTGGACTGACGAAGGCGGACACTGGGAACGCGGATCTTTTTCAGCTTGTCGATCAAGCGGCCAAATACCGTTCCCTGCCCACATCCCGTAGTGACGGTACGGTGTTTAAGCTGCTCCTGATAATCCTCTGCATTGACCGAAGTCACCACCGCCACCGCTTCAGTTTCCCAATCGACCTGCACCACTTCGATCGTTTCGATATCTTCAATAATCCCCTGGTTCTTCAGATAGCCAAGAGTCAGCAGTTCCGGCTGGGTACCGATGGTCATCAGAGTCACGATTTCCTGCCGATCTAGGTACAGTGTCAGGGGGCGTTCACCCGCCAGTTCCAGTTCACGCTCCTGCCCTTTTTCATCCATCGCCGTCACCCGCGCCGACGATGCCAGGCCGGCATCGCTCATCCGAAGCTTGGAGGCTTGAAGATTCAGATCACAAGAAGTCATCTTGTCCCGTTGTTGCCGAGAAACCTTTTCTCCACCATTGCCAGTTCCTCCGGTGTGTTGATATTGCGAAAGACATCAGGGCGGTCAGAAAAATCGACGCTTCTCCAGTGATGATTCTTGAACCATCGATCGATCTTCCGTTCTCCGCTCGCCAGGTAACCTTCAAGGCTGTTCTGCAGCCTGCAATCCAGCAGTAGAACCACGGGATGCAGACGAACCCCGTCATTGGCCACCAGGCATTCCGCAGGTTCTGCATCCAGGGCAGCGACCATAGTCTGCAGAGTCGACGAGTCCATCAGGGGACAGTCGCAGGGCACGGTCAGTAAATAATCGGCGTTGCAGTGGCGCATGGCACTCAGGATTCCAGCAAGCGGCCCATCGAAACTGGAACTGGCATCGGCCACCACAGGATAGCCAAAGCGCTCATATTCCAAATGATTCCGGTTTGCATTGATGATGGTTTCGTCGACAACGGAACGGAGAGCGCATAGCGCGTACTCGACCAACGTCTTGCCGGCAATCGATACCAGGCCTTTGTCACTGCCTCCCATTCGGCGTGCCTGCCCCCCTGCGAGAACAACCCCGGCGATCTTTGCTCGTGTATCCGTCATGATGATATTCTTGCGCTGCGACCTCTGGAACCGATTTTACACAGTTAGCGGCTTGCTCGGTTGGAAACCTCGGCCTTTCGAGCTTCACCGTGCCCTCTCAGTTTGCCATTATGCACAGATTCTTTGCTTTTTTGCTGGCTGTTCTGCTGTCGACCGGCTGCGCGAATCTGCCTGCGACGACCGTGGGCGATTTCATCCAGTATCACCAAGTCCGAACCGCCAAGCCGTACGATGATGTTCTGGCTGAACTGAAGGTCGCAATCGCCGAGCACAACTTCAGAATTACCTCTCACAGCCGGGTTGGCAAGGTAATCCGTCAACGCGGCACTGCCGACTTTCCGGATTATGATACCATCCAGTTCTGTAACTTGAGCCACGCGAAAACACTGATCGAACTTTCCGTGGACGCCGTACGGCACATGCCCTGCAGCGTGGTCCTCTACAATACTGGCAAGGAGACAACGATCAAGACCAGGCTCCTGCCGGTTCACACCGACAACCCCGAACTGAACAGGTTCTCAGAATCGATCAACAGAATGCTCAGAGACATCGTCGATTTCGCCGCAGACATTTGAACAATCCATCAGGCTTCATACAATACGGCATCCATATCAACACAATTCTCGCAGGAAAAATCATGAACACGCCGCATCGGGCATTTACTCGCCTGGACTGGAGAAAAAGAATCAAATGGGTTCACACTGGCGCGCTGGCCGTCTTCGCTGTCTTGACGGCTTGTAGCACGGCACCCAAACAGGCACCACAGGATACGGAATATCCGACCCAGGCCCGGGTGGAATACGTGCTCCAGTGCATGGAACGAAACGGAGGTCAAAACTACGACACCCTCTACCCGTGTGTTTGCAGCATTGACAAGATCGCCACGCAATTGTCTTACGGCGATTTTGCAGAGGCCCAGACCTTTACTTTCATGCGCAGTGCCCCGGGTGAAGCTGGCGGCCTTTTCAGGGACCCACCGCGAGCAAAAGAGCTGAGAAAACGGCTCAAAGAAGCCGAGAGCTTGGCGAAGAAAGCCTGCTTCGTCAAGCCCCGCTAAACCGGGGGAGGGGAGCCGGCATTCGGCCGGAAAACTACAATCGCGATTCAGGGAGAAACTTCATAGGTTGAAACCCAATTCATACCCTTGTTGTCGGTTACTTCCGCTTTCAGGATTCCGTTCCGTTGGGGCATGAAATAGAACCTGAAATTGGGATCGGCACTGATCGCGATATCCGTTTTCGCCGAAAAAATCGGGTTGTCATTGAACGTCACTTTCATCGTTTCAATGAAATGAGCCGGCTTGATCCGGCGGGTCACTTGATCCATCTGCATCCCGGTAAGATTCGGATGACTGATCAGCAACTGCGCGAGTGCCGGCCTATCGATGGAAAGATCCCGGTCAACTCGGAACTTCATCCGGCCAATGCGCTTCATCGCTTCTTCCAGATCGGCCCCCACCGGCGCGGAGCAGCCTCCGGTCGCCTTCACAAACACCTTGTGCATGTGCAGTTCCCCGGTATTCAACCTGGCGATGGCACGAACGTTGGAATAAGTGTTGATCCGTACCCGCATCGCCAGATCGGCTTTTCCGCTCTCCGGACTGAACTGGAAATCACCAACAAAGGGTTCAGGATTCTTGTCCACCAGCAGCACGATGCGTTCGATGTAGCGGGCCGAACTCTGTTCCGTCTTGCTGATCACACTGATCGGCACGAGTGCCGGATCTTCAGCCCGGTAAGGCGCCGTGAGTTCAATGACCTTGTCCGATTCGACAATTTCCTGTTGCCCGAAGTACCGGTTTCGTAGAACCGAATTCCATTCGCTTTCCGGATCTGCTGCTGCAACAGCCCATCCGCACTGGATCGAAAGACCCATCAGCAAGGCACAGCCGAACAATCTCTTTGAATGAATCATGAATCTCGACCTCACAGTTTTAGAAATTGATCGCTGATCACTACCCTTTTTGCACATCGAAGAACCTTTTCTTCCATCAGTAACACGCCTGTTCAGACCAGCAATTGGTTGTCTGCACAAAGTTCGAGGAATGCCCTGACCGCACGGGACCTCATATTCTTTGTCGGCGCAATAATGTTCAATTGCCAGCGTAATCCCATCGGAGGATCAATGCGCTGCCCCACCAGTTCCGTGTCCCCTTCCTTCAGGGCCTGGGCTGACGCAAATCCGATCCCCAACCCGGCACGTACCGACGCCTTAACCCCGGCAACACCGTTCACCTGAATATTCGACGATACCTTGATCCCCTGTCGGTCCAGAGCATTCTCGAGAATCGTACGCACACCAGATCCCGGCTCACGCCAGATAACCTGGTGATCGGCAAGGACAGCGAGAGGCACTCCGGACCGGAAATTCATAGCCAGTTCGTGATCCTTGCGGACAACCAGCACGATTTCGTCTTCGCACCATGGCAACAATTCGTAACTGGCAGGCAGTGCACTCGAATCAATCTCTCCTTCCACGAAACCGACATCAAGGTCGGACATGCACTGCAGGATCTCTCTGGAATCGCCGGTCTTCATGTGGACCTCCAGCCCCGGGTACAGAGTCTGCATTCGAACCACATACTGGGGCAAATAATAACTACCGATGGTGACCGTCGAACCGATCCGAAGAACCCCGCTGTTGACTGTCTGTAAACGATGAACGTACTCTTCGGCCCGAAACATCTCCTCGCGTAATTGTTCGGCGTGTTTCAGAAGACCTTCACCCGCGGGTGTCAGACGGATCCGGTGTCCCTCTCTTATATATAGCGGTTCACCAACAGCGTCCTGAAGCAACTTGAGGCGGCCGGAGACCGCAGGCTGACCGATATGCAAATGCTCGGCCGCCCGACTAATACTCTTGAACTTGCCAACCAGCGCGAAGGTCAGGATCTGGGACGGATTCATTACTGGAAACTGCGGTTACGTTCACACACGACAAATGGATTGGAAAAAGTTTTGCTTGCCTCAAAATACACTATTATCACGAAAACTGATGTAAACTCAAAAAAAACATGATTTGAGTTATAACTCACATTTAAGTAAAGTCCCCCCGCGCTAAGGTACGGTAACCACTACCACAATCTCGACCCGACCAAGGTCGACGTATTTTGCCTTCAGGCTTGCGCGCGGCGGTAAATTTGCTGGTTTTGGAGGACACAATCGTGTCAGTGACAAAAATAGATTTCCAACGGTTGAGAAAAAAGAAACGCACCGGCCCAAAGGGCCATGCGGTAGATCTGGTTGCACTCGAAGAAGTTCGGGTACTGTTGGCTGACGAACCAAGACGCCGGGATCTTCTGATCGAGCACCTGCACAAGATACAGGATCACTTCAGACATGTCTCGTCCAGGCATCTGGTCGCCCTGGCTCACGAAATGAAACTGTCCAGCGCCGAGGTTTATGAGGTTGCAAGCTTCTACCATCATTTCGACATCGTTAAGGAAGGCCAGACCCCTCCACCGCCCCTGACCGTTCGCGTCTGCGAATCCGTTTCCTGCGAATTGGCCGGTGCCAAACCGCTGCTCGAAGCACTAAAAGCCCGACTCGGCGACAACATCCGAGTGAAAACCGCTCCTTGCGTTGGTCGCTGCGAATTTGCACCCGTGGCTGTGGTCCACCAGAACCCGGTCGATCACGCAACCGAGGAAAAGGTCTGCTCGACGGTAAAATCCGCCGAAACAACCGCGATTCCCCCGAGTTACCTTGATTACGAAAGCTATCGGGCAAAAGGCGGTTACAAAACACTGCTCAACTGCCTGGAAGGAAAAAGGGATCCATCCGAAATCATCGAAATCATGGAACACTCAGGGCTCCGCGGCCTCGGTGGAGCCGGCTTCCCGGCGGGAAGAAAATGGCGGATCGTCAAGGGGTATCAAGGCCCTCGCTTGATGGCGGTGAATATTGACGAAGGCGAACCGGGTACCTTCAAGGATCGGCACTATCTGGAACGGGATCCACACCGTTTTCTCGAGGGAGCGCTGATTGCCGCATGGGCCGTCGGGATCTCGAAAATCTACATATACCTTCGCGACGAATATGCGGCCTGCCGTGAAATCCTGACCCGCGAAATCGCCTACCTGCAAAACCGACTCCCCGGCTCCGCCGAGCACCGAATTCCACCCATATACCTGAGACGCGGCGCTGGCGCCTATATTTGTGGCGAAGAATCCGCCATGATCGAATCCATCGAGGGAAAACGAGGAATGCCTCGCCTTCGGCCCCCATTCCTGGCGGAAATAGGACTGTTTGGTCGCCCGACACTTGAACACAACATGGAAACCCTGTTCTGGGTTCCGAACATTGTCGCAAAAGGACCAGAATGGTTTGCTTCCCAGGGAAGGCATGGCCGAAAAGGCCTACGCTCTTTTTCGGTCAGTGGCCGGATACAGAAACCCGGAGTACACCTGGCACCAGCCGGAATCACGATGCGCGAACTGATCGACGAATACTGCGGAGGCATGCTACCGGGCCATGAATTTTATGCCTATTTCCCCGGAGGAGCTTCCGGAGGAATTCTTCCGGCATCGCTGGGTGACATTCCGCTCGACTTCGACACGCTGAATGAATACGGATGCTTCATCGGTTCTGCTGCAATCATCGTTCTTTCCGACCAGGACAGCGCCAAGGAAGCGGCACTGAACGCAATGCGCTTCTTCGAAGATGAATCGTGTGGCCAGTGCACACCTTGCCGGGTCGGTACCGCGAAAGCCGCGACCCTGATGGAAGATGATCGCTGGGATCAGTCCTGTTTAGAGGACCTGGCAACGGTCATGTGCGATGCCTCAATCTGCGGTCTCGGTCAGGCCGCACCCAACCCCATGCAGTCGATTTTCAAATATTTTCCAGAAGAACTCGACTAGGGACTGACAAACAACCTGGCAGATGAATGCCTCATGGAGTGATGACTCATGGTCGCCAAACGCGATGACATAAACCAGCTATCCACTGTCCGTTTCGAATTAAACGGGAAGGAAATCGCTGCCCTGAACGGGGAAACCATCCTTCAGGCCGCGAAGCGATCCGGTGTCGAAATCCCTCACCTTTGCTACATGGAAGGATTGAGGCCGGACGGCAACTGCCGATCCTGCATGGTCGAAATCGAAGGTGAGCGAGTCCTCGCCCCATCCTGCTGCAGAACTCCGCAGGAAAACATGAAGGTTAGCAGTAACAACGACCGAGCCCGTAAATCGCAGGAGATGGTCCTTGAGCTGTTGCTGTCGGATATGCCGGAGCAGAGCAAGTCGCCATACACCCACGAATCGGAACTGGACCAGTGGGCAGACAAGCTGGACATCGGGCAACCAAGGTTCCGATCCCGCCAGCAGCCCGCGCCAGACCTCTCGCATCCCGCAATCGCCGTCAACATGGATGCGTGCATCCAGTGTACCCGATGCCTGCGAGCCTGCCGTGAAGAACAGGTCAACGACGTCATTGGGTTAGCTTTCAGAGGTTCGCATACGGAAATCGTCTTTGACGTCGGCGATCCCATGGGAGCAAGCACCTGCGTCGCCTGTGGCGAATGCGTTCAAGCCTGCCCAACGGGCGCACTCATGCCTTCTGCCAACGTCGGACTTCAACCGGTTGAAAAAACAGTCGATTCGACCTGTCCCTACTGCGGTGTCGGTTGCTTGCTGACCTACCACGTCAAGGACAACAAGGTCCTCTACGTGAACGGGAACGATGGACCGGCCAATCACGGGCGGCTTTGCGTCAAGGGCCGGTATGGCTTTGACTACGTCAATAACCCGCTACGCCTGACCCGGCCGCT